>CAWBIS010000194.1:0-12367 GCA_963788485.1 Terriglobia bacterium | reverse complement strand
CGATCCCAACAGCTTGCTCGGTTCGCCGGATTTTGGCGTCGCGACATATGGGCGTGAGGGTACGGCTTCCGGCTTTCCCTCGGTGTCCCCAGTGAACGAAACCGCACGGCAGGTTCAGGTACTGGTACGGTTCCAGTTTTAGGTTTGAAGCAAACCATGGTCTGATATCAATAGCTAATCAGGTATACTCTCGTGATGCCGTCGTGCACTATGGCCCGGGCATCTTATTACCCGAACCATGAACCTTGCGGCGGCGCGATTTCTACTTTCGGTAATGTTTTTGGCCTTCGCGAGAATCGCCGTGGCTGACACGCTGCCTCCAATCTGGACGTCGGCGGTGGGTACGCCGATCACGTCGTGGAATACCGGCAATGCCGACGGCGGTCTGGCTACCATCTATTTTCCCAATACTTTCGTGTTCCCCCTGTTCGGGCAGGATTACACTTCTGTAACGGTTTCGAGCGACGGATCACTCTATTTCGGTGGCGCACCCAATAATTCGCAGCCGGATGCCACGGTACCCCTGCTGCTGCAGGGTCTGCCGCGTATCGCGCCCGCCTGGTATGACATAGCCGGGATTGAAGGAAACGGAGCCGTTTTAGTCAACATGTTGCCAGGCCAGGCGGTAATTACGTGGGAAGACGTCGCATCCTACCAGCCCGCATTCGGATCCGTGCCCGCCTCGAATCTCGCCACATTTCAAGTCACGCTGGATAGCAATGGAACCGTCATCTTCGCCTACGAGGCGCTGAACGCTTTGAGGGGCGTCAATTCCCTGGTCGGGTCTTCGCAGGCGATTGTCGGCATCACCGATGGATTCGGCGCCGCCGACCCCGGCTCGCTCGACCTCTCCAAGCTTGCCGAGACCCCGGGATTTTCCTATACCAGCAGCAGCAATACGATCTATCAGTTAATCGACAACAATCCGCCGGACAACTCGAATCTGGCTGGACTGGATTTAATCTTCACACCCCAGACCGGCGTCGGCTGGACGGTGACCTCATATACCCCAACCTCAACACCTGAGCCATCGACGTTAGCCGAGACCGCTATTGCGGCGCTCGCGCTCCTGGTCTGGCGGCGCCGCCGGTCATTGACCCTGAAACCGTGCCCCGGAGACATCAGCTGAATCCAGCAGCCCCGCGACTCGCGCTCACCGCCAACGCCGACGGCCCTCGCCGCCGATCGCTGTTTCTCACGCTTGCCCTTCTGTCAATCCTGCCCGTTTCCGCGGTTGCGCAAACCGCCCCGATCAGCCTTCTCCCGCTTCCTGCGGCGACGGTGAATACGCCCTACTCAACCTCGCTCGTCAACCTGACTTCGGGTGGAACGGCGCCGTACACCTATTCATCGGCGATTTTGCCATCCGGGCTTATGGCGAGCAGCGCCGGCATCGTCACCGGTACTCCCGTTTCCCCGAGTAACGGATACTTCACCGGATCCGTGACCGTGACCGACAGCTCTTCGCCTCCGCAGGTTGTGCCGGTTTCGCTTAGCATTCAGGTCTTCCCCCAGCCCCTGACGATCGTGAGTTCAGCTCTTCCACTCGGAATCGAGGGAGTGGCTTACAGCCAGCCCATTCAGGTAATCGGTGGCGTGTCGCCGTATTCATTCGCTTTGTACCTGAGTTCGCTTTCCGGCACCGGTCTTTCGCTGGCGCCGGCCACGGGGGTCGTCAGCGGGATCCCGTCTTCAACCGGCCGGATCTCGTTCCGGGTCCAGGTCACTGACCAGCAGGGATCCACGGCCTATCAGACCCTCACGATCCCAATCAATCCGCCGCTGGCGATTTCAACCTCCAGGGCCCTGCCATTCGCCGTTACCGGGCAAGCGTACTCTCTGCAACTCGCCACCCAGGCGGGAACGGGAGGGCCCAACGTAACCTGGTCCGCCGCTCCCAACGCGCTTCCCGCTGGTCTGACGCTCGACCCAACCGGCCTGCTGCACGGTATGCCCACCGCGACCGGTCCGTTCTCGTTTGCGATTCAAGCCAATGACGGCTTCTCGGCCGCCGTCCTCAATGCCACTCTGACGGTCTACGCGCCACTCGTCATTACCACGACGACGCTGCCCAACGGCATCGTGCAGCAAGCGTACGGTCCGATACCCCTGACTGCGAACGGCGGTTCGGGCAGCTTCACCTGGTCCGCGACAGGGCTTCCCGCCGGGGTCGGCGTTACCTCCGCTGCTGTCTCAGGAACGCCCACGGCAGTCGGATCCTTCAAATCGGTCAGCGTCACCGTCACGGACAGCATCTCCGGCCTGACGGCGTCGCAGCCGTATTCCCTGACGATTTCTTACCCGCCTCTCTCAATCATGACGCAGACCATAGACGTCGCCGTCGGGGGATCGGTATCCGCGACTCTGTCCGTATCCGGCGGCCACGGGCCGTACACCTGGATGCCGGTCGGCGCGCTGCCACAGGGGTTCTCGTTGTCCACCGGCGGCACTTTGACCGGGACAGCGACACCGGCGGGTGTGATCGGAATCTCCGTGCAGGTGACCGATTCTCAGCCAGTCAGCCTCTCGACCACAATTCAGGTGGACGTCCTTGGGCTCACAACGGCAAGCCAGCTGGCGGCCGGAACCACTGTCTCCACCTACTCTGCCACCTTCAGCGCGACCGGCGGCCAGCCTCCTTACACTTTTACAGCGTCGGGACTTCCTGCGGGTCTTTCTCTCTCGCCGAGCGGCATTCTGACTGGACTGGTGAAACAATCCGGAACCTACGGCTTTACCGTGCAGGCGACCGATACAGCCGCGGTCTCGACATCGGCGAACTATAGTCTGACGATCAACGTTCCCAGTCCCTTGTCGGTCTCCGCTCCGTCTCCGCCCACCGGCGTCGTCAATGCGCCCTATTCGTCGTCTCTGGCTGCTGCCGCGTCGGGGGGGAATCCGCCCTACCAGTGGTCGCTTCAGGGCGGAGCTCTCCCACCTGGAATCGCTCTCAGCAATACAGGCGTTCTCTCCGGCGCCCCGACCGCGACAGGCATGTACTCGTTCACGGTACAGGCGACCGACGGTTCGGGCGCAACTGCTTCCACCGCGGCCACTCTGCAAATCAATGCCGCGCCATTATCCATTACCAGCCAGTCCCCACTGACTTCCGGCATCGTAAACGTGGCCTACCCGCAGCAGATTCTCTCGGCGACCGGTGGCGTATCCCCTTACACATTCGCCATTACCAGCGGAGCTTTACCCATGGGGATGAGTCTCGCCAACGGCGTGATCAGCGGTACGCCAACCGTTTCCGGACCGTTCAGCGTCACCATCACCGTTACCGATCACGCCGGAACCACGGCTATGGCGACGTTTACGGGCAGCATCAGCCCGCCTTCCGTCAACATCGTTCTCTCGTCCGCGGCACTCTCTTTCTCGCTTCAGACCGGAGCCACCTCGCTCCCTTCCACCCAAAGCGTTACCGTTGGCTCCAGCGCCGTGAACCAGCCGCCGCTTTCGTTTTCCATCGGGGTGAGTTCCAGCGCCGGTTGGTTGTCGGTTTCGGGTGGTTCCGCTACCCCGGCCGCGCTGACCTTCGGTCTTACCAGTCAGGCTCTCTCTCTCGCCGCCTCCACAACGCCCTATACCGCGACCGTAACTGTAACCTGCACTTCAGCTCTGTGCCCGGCCGGCACAAATAGCATGCCGCCTGTGCAAACGATAGCGGTATCTTTATCGGTTACCTCGCCGCCTGCCGTTCTGAGTGTGACGACTGGTCTGCTGTCATTCTCAGTCACTTCCTCGACCGCGGGACCGTCCAGCCAGCCGGTATTGATCCAGAACTCCGGCGGCGGCTCCATCGGCTTCTCCGATATTGGCTGTAACGCATCCTGGTGCACAGTGGCAACTTCCCCGGCCTCGTTGAGCGCGGGGGGGTCCGGCACGATCACCATCACCGCCGATCCCACCGGGCTCGCACCCGGCTATTACCGCACCACACTCGACATCGAATCTTCCGGCGGAACCGCGTCGGTCCCCGTGACTCTGCTGATAGCGGAAGCGTCGCAAGTGGTGCTTGCCCCGTCCGGTATGCAGCTGGAAATGCCTCAGGGACTCGCACCCGGCAATCCCAACGGCTCGTTCCTGGTCAGCGCCGCCGGCACGTCCACAATCAACTGGACCGCTGCGGTACTGACCGGCCCCGATGGCACCGTTCCCAATTGGCTCATCCTGAGTTCGACCGGCGGCACCGCCACCGGCGCCGCGCCCGGAACCGTGAACTTTTCCATCGATCCGACAGCGGCTGCCGGCCTCGCCGCCCAGGCCTATTACGCCACGATCGAGGTGACTGCCCCGGGCGCCATCAATTCGCCCCAGGATTTTCAGGTAGTCCTGAACGTCGTGGCAGGAGCGACTTCCCTGACGCCGAATCCCGCGGGACTCGTCTTCCTGGCAACGGCCGGTTCGGCTCCGGCGCCGCAGACGGTACAAATATTCTCAAGTCCCGCCGCGCCGTATCAGGCTCTGGCCACGGCGAGCAACAACGGAACCTGGCTCTCGGTAAACCCACCCGGTTCGACTTCGCCCGCCCCCGTCGCCCAGAGCGAGGTTTCGGTGGACACTTCGTCTCTGGCTCCGGGCGTTTACTACGGCGGGGTCAGTTACTCGGGCTCGAATCCCGGCGTCGTCAGCACCGTCAATGTAACCTTGATCGTCGAAGCCCCGGTTGCCGCGCCCTCCCTGGTTTCAGGGTCGACCCACAGCAACGCTACCACTGCGGCCTGCACGCCGTCCGCGCTCGCGCCTGCGCCCACAGGTCTTGTGAACAACTTCTCCGCGCCGGCGTCATGGCCGACGCCGCTTTCCATTCTCCTGCTCGACGACTGCGGAAATGCCGTTCCATCGGGCCAGATCGTGGTGAGCTTCACCAATGGCGATCCGCCGCTTGCGCTGGGCCTGGCCAATAGCACCAGCGGCCTCTATTCCGGAACGTGGACGCCGCGCAATACCGGTTCGCAGGTTTCGCTCAATGCTCGTGCGACGGCCACCGGGTTTGCCGCCGCCACCGTGCAGTTGACCGGCTCGGTTCTTCCCAACGTGGCCCCGGTACTCGCGCCCAACGGCACTCTGCACGCGTTCAGTCCTCAGGTGGGGGCCGCGCTGGCTCCCGGGACCATTGTGCAGATTTATGGATCCGGTCTGGCCTCCGGCATTGGTTCGGCTTCCTCGATCCCGCTTCCCACCAGCCTCAACGGGACCAGCGTAATTATTGGCGGTACCCCGGCACCGCTCTATTTCGTCAGCCCCGGCCAGATCAATGCCCAGATTCCATTCAATCTCAATCCGGCCAGCCAATACCAGGTGATCGCCAGCGCCAACGGAGCCCTGACCACGCCCGTAACCATTCAACTGGCGCCTGTAACACCGGGCCTTGCCGCCTATGCCAGCGGAGCCCTTATCGCCCAGCATGCGAGCGACGGAACCCTGATCACCGCCACATCTCCCGCGCAACCGGGTGAGTACGTGGTCGCCTATCTCGCCGGTATGGGAGCAACCACGGTTCCCGTGCAGACGGGCGTCGGATCGCCGTCGAGCCCACTCGCTTACGCGGCGGTATCGCCGACTCTGACTCTGAACGGCGTCACGGTACCGGTGGCGTTCGCCGGCTTGACGCCCGGTCTGGTCGGTCTCTATCAGATCGACTTCCAGATTCCGCCCGGAACGCCCGGCGGCACACTGACTCTGGTGCTGACTCAGGACACATTCGGCAGCAACACCACAACCATTCCGGTCCAACAATAGTCGGGGGTAGTGCTTGCGGCTGTAAGTTTCCACCCTGACAATGCCGGTTGATTAACCGGAGTGCCGGTACCATGGTTGTGGCACACTCAATAGACGACGCAGGATGATCGGGACTACCATCTCGCACTATGAAGTAATCGAAAAGCTCGGCGAGGGCGGCATGGGTCTCGTTTTCAAGGCGCGGGACCTGCAACTCGGCCGATTTGTCGCCATCAAGGTCCTGATCGCCCCCTCCCACGAATCGAATAGCCATCGTGCGCGCTTCATTCAGGAGGCCCGAGCCGCGTCGTCCCTCAACCACCCCAATATCATCACCATTCACGACATCGTCAACATCGACGAAGGCGAATGCATCGTAATGGAGTTTGTGCGCGGAAAAACTCTGGGCGCGCTGATTGAGGCTGGCAGAATCCCCACGGTCGATTGTCTGAAGTACGCCATGCAGATCGCCGACGCTCTCGCCGCCGCGCACGCCATCGGCATTGTGCACCGCGATCTGAAACCGGCGAACGTCATGGTGACCCCGGACGGCCTGGCCAAAGTTCTCGACTTCGGTCTCGCCAAACTGGCGGGCGAGGAGACGAGCGCCGCGGCGTCCGGCGCTTTTGGCCCTGCCGACACCACCATGTCGATTCACATGAACGGCGGTGCGCAGCCCAGGACCGCCGAAGGCGCCATCATCGGCACGGTCGCTTACATGTCGCCCGAACAGGCGCAGGGCCAGAAGGTCGATGCGCGTTCGGATATTTTTTCTTTCGGCGCCGTGCTATACGAGATCCTCACTGGCGAACGCGCCTTCCAGGGCTCTTCCGGGCTCGCCACGCTCACCGCCGTGCTGCGCGACAACCCCGCGCCTTTGGTGAGCGCGGCCGGCGACGCCCCCGCCGAGTTGCAGGAAGTCGTCATGCGCTGCCTGCGCAAAGATCCCGATCAGCGTTATCAATCGATGGGCGACGTGAAAAATGCCATCGAGCAGATCTACTTCGCCAGCCGCTCGGGCATACTGCAGTTCTCCTCGGGAGTCTGGAAGCGCCCGGCCGCGCGCGTCGTCCCGTCGATCGCGGTCCTGCCCTTTTTGAATCTCAGCTCCGACAAGGAGAACGAGTACTTCAGCGACGGTCTGGCCGAGGAAATCATCAATGCGCTGACCAAGATCGAGAATCTGCGCGTTACCGCGCGCACTTCCGCCTTTGTCTTTCGCGGCGCGCAGCAGGACGTGCGGCAGATCGGCGAAACGCTGCACGTGGCCAACGTGCTCGAAGGCAGCGTTCGCAAGGCCGGCAACCGCGTGCGCATCAGCGTCCAGTTGATTGAGGTCGCCGAAGGAAACAACCTCTGGTCCGAACGCTACGATCGCGAAATGACGGATGTGTTCGAGATTCAGGACGAGATCTCGCAGGCGATCGTCGCCAAATTGAAGGTGAAGCTCGCCAGCCAATCCGGTTCCGGCGTGGATCGACTGCAGCCCGGTGCGCCGCTGGTAAAGCGTTACACGGAAAACCTCGAGGCTTACAACCTCTATCTCAAGGGCCGCTTCGAGCTTTACAGGATGACGCGCGAAGGTCTGGACGCAAGCAAGCAGTTGTTCGAAGAGGCGATCCGGCTGGATCCGAAGTACGCTCTGGCGCACGAAGGTCTCGCGGATTCCTGGTATCAGGAAGCGTTTCTCGGATTCGTCGCCCCCCGGGAGGCAATGCCAAAGGCCAGGGCCGCCGTGCGCCGCGCCATCGAACTGGATGAGGGTCTCGCGGAAGCGCATGCCACCCTGGGCGTCATCCTGGCGCTTTACGACTGGGACTGGCCGAGCGCGGAACGCGAGTTCATGCGGTCGATCGAACTCAACGGATCGTCGCCGGTTTCCCGCGATCTCTACGCTTTTTATTATCTGCGGCCCGTCGCCCGTATCGAGGAAGCGGTCGGCCAGACGCAGCAGGCGCTGTCGCTCGACCCTCTATCGATCCTTTTCCGCGTGCATCTGGGATTTCTGTATTACGTTGAGCGCAAATACGAGCACTCGATCGCACAGTTCCGCAAAGTGCTGGAGATGAACCCGCAGTATTACCTCGCCCACGCGATGATGGGCAACGTTTATACGCTCGCCGGTCATTGCGACGCGGCCCTGGCCTGTTATGGCCGCGCCCGCGAAGCCGACGCCAGCAGCAAATTCGTGGACTCTCTCGAAGCCATGACTCTGGCGCTTGCCGGACGCCGCGACGAAGCCGCCGCCATGCTCGACCAGATTGCCCTGCGCGCCGCCAATGATTACATTTCGCCGGTCAGCATCGCTTATATATGCACGGCATTGGGCGATAAAGATCGGGCATTCGAAAATCTGGATCGGGCCATTTACGACCGCGACCCGAATATTCTTGGATTGAAATCGAATCCGATCTTCGACAGCCTGCGCGCGGACGAGCGCTACCACGCCATTCTTAGAAAAATGCAGTTGGAAGAATAACGGACGAATCGAGTCGGCGGTCCCGTCACTTGAAATGCAGACTTAGGCTGAATGAACCGATCGCGCGGATAAAGCCCGTGCGGGAGATTCAATCTGCGCCCGCACCGCTCCTTTGGCCATCGCGGTCATCGTATTCCAGGCCGCGCCGGGAACGCGCTGAATTTCTTCGAGCACGCTGCGCATGGCCTCGAGGAACCAGTCGATATCCGCTCTCGTGACGTTCAACGGCGGCAGCAGCTTGATCACTTCCGTGTGGTAGCCGGCAACCTGCGTGAGGATGCGATGCTCCTGCAGTAAAGGCACCGTGATCATCTGGCTGAACACGCCGAAATTCAGGCTATGCAGCGTGTCCCATGCGGCCTTGAGTTTGATGGAATGCTCCGGTCGCTTGAAATCGATTCCGAACATCAGCCCTTTGCCCCGCACTTCGTCCACAAACGGGCAGCTCCGCCCCATCTCCGCCAGCGACGACATCGCATATTCGCCCAGCGCGGCGGCGTTCTCGACGATCCGCTCCTCTTCCATCACCTGCAGGGTAGCCAGCGCTGCCGCCATCGCCAGATCGTTCTGACCGAACGTGTTCGAGTGCACCACGCAGTGCTCCATGGAATCGAACACCGTATCCATGATTTTCGGCGTGGTCACCACCGCGCCCACGGGGACGTAACCGCCCGAAAGCGCCTTCGCCACGCAGACGATATCCGGTTCGACTCCAGGCCAGTGCTGGTAAGCGAACCATTTGCCGGTTCGGCCCAGGCCGCACTGCACTTCGTCCATCACCAGCAGCGCGCCGGCCTTGCGGCATAGTCTCTGCGCCTCGGCCAGATAGCCGTCCGCTACCACCCTGCAGGTCTTTCCCTGCACGGCTTCGATGACGAAAGCGGCCACGTCCTTGCGGTGCAGCGCTCGTTCGAGCGATGCCGGATCGTTGAATGCGACCGCTTCCGTTCCCGGCATCAGATTTCCGAAACGCTCCCGAAAAAACTCCGCGCCGTTCAGCGACAGCGAACCCACCGTCAGCCCGTGAAATGCGTTATCGCAATAAAGGATCTTCGGCTTTCCGGTCGCGCATCGCGCGAACTTGATCGCCGTCTCGATGGTCTCCGTCCCCGAGTTCGTGAAGAAGACGCGGCTCAGCGGCGAACTCTGCTTTGGCGCGCTCTGCCCCGGCAAAGCCAGGTTGACAAGCTTCTCGGCAACCAGGCCCGCCAGCAGCGAACAATCCATCCGCACCAGGTTCGCCATCTGGCGCGAGAGAACCTGCTCCAGGATCGACCGCACCCTCGGATGATTTCTACCCAGCGCGAAGACGCCCCACCCGGTCAGAAAATCGAGATACCGGCTTCCACTCTCGTCGTAGAGGTACGATCCCTCACCGCGAACATAACCCTTGTCGAAGCCGATCGTGCGCAGCATCTTCACAAAAACCGGATTGATATGGCGCGCGTGCAGCTCGTATTGCCGCCCCTGCTGGCGGTCGATCCATTCGAGGAAATCGGTATTCATCCCGGAAGCCCTTGTTTGACTATAAAAACCGATGACGCTAATAGTAAAGGAAGTGTTACGCCGCTGGTACTGATTCGTCCGCCGTCCAACCGGTTAACATAGCAAGTGATGCCGTCTGCAGCGAGTCTCGCGCTGGTTCTGGTCCTGATGCAATATTACCCGAGGGCGCGCGTTCCACCGCCCCAGGTGAATCCCGGCGGCGCCAATACCGACGCGGTTGCGACCTTCACCGGCACCTTCAAATCCGCCGACAAAAAGTACCTTTTTATCACCGTGGAAGAGGGAAACACCATGCGGATGTACGTCACCGGCTCGACCAAATTCATTCGCGACGGCAAGCCCGCCAAAGCCTCGCAGTTCCATGCCGACGAGAACGTCAGCGTGGATGCTTCCCGCGACGCCCGCTTCAATCTGATTGCCGTCCGCGTGGAAGCCCTGCCTCCCAAACCCGCCAAAACGTCCGATTCGAAGCCGGAAGCCAACCCGAAGCCGGACCAATGATCAGTTCCCCACCGCGAACAGCGTGGCGTCGTTAACGGCGTAAGCCGTCCCGTCCATTCCGATAATTGTGGGGGTGTAGGCCTCGCCGAGTCCGCCGGTGAGCCGCAGACGCTGGCTCAGAGTGTTTGTAGTGAAATCCCAGCGGTAGATCACGCCGTCCTCGCTGTTCACCAGCGCGGCTTTGCCCACCGGGTCGATCGCGGCGGTGTTGATGCACCATTCCCGCACCGCGTCGGGAAATCCGCTCTCCGGCGCGGCTGTCGGACCGGTGACGGTCAGCACCTCCTTCATCACCTGAACGGGAGTCGTGGAATATTCGTCCTCCTGCGACGCCTCCGGGTCCAGCACCGCGACTTTGTTGACGCCGTTGCCCGTACCCAAGCCCGCGTAGTTGTTGTACTTCACCAGAATCAGATAAGCCGACGTCCCGCTGTAAGACGGCACCAGATTGGCCGGCACGACCGACGCCGTATCGTCCCAGCCGAACGACCCGGGCGTTTTCGTCTGCGTCAGAGCCGAGTCAAAATGCAGCATCCAGCCCCGGTCGTTGTGCGAACTGCAGCAGTTGGCTTCGAGAACCCCGAAGTACACATCGCCATCCGGCCCCACCATCGGCGAGGCGGAACTGTCGCTCGATACGGTGGCGAGGCCGCCGCGCGGATCCACCAGCTCAACATGCGCGACTGGCGCAAGCGTGGCGCTGTTGGCCGACACAAGATAGCCGGCCCCGAACTCCTGGCCGTCGGAAACCGCGAAGTAGATCGTCGATCCGTCAAGGCTCAACGCCGGCGCGCAATTCGGCGCAACTTCGACGATCGAATCGTCGCCGCCCGCGAATGCCGGAGCGCTCATCCACGTTCCCGTGCCATCGTTCGAAATGCGCGCGATGCCGCTCGCGAGGTTCGCCGGATTGGATCCCTGCACAATGAAACCGAAATAAATGTTGCCCGCGCTGTCAGCCGTCAGCGGCGTGGAAATCTGCACCGCGCTGTTGAAGACCGCTGCATTCGCCGCGTAGAGGGCATTTCCGTAGAACGCGATCCGTCCCACTGGCCCCGTCGCCGAATCGACCTGATCCCGGTAGTACACGGTTCCACCCGCCCCGGGATAGTAAAGCCGTTCGCCGACTTTGGGCAACGGCGTTCGCTGCTGCTCGCCGCCGGCCCGCTCCCGCGGCTCCGCACCGGCCAGCCGGGCGCTCAGCACAACTCCGTACGGCGGCGTCCAGTTATGCGGCGGGAGAGCATAATCGCTGCTCAGCGTATAGAGCGGCGCTCCCGTGGCGCCGTTCCGCGCCTGCACCTCGAAACCATCCGTTGCCCCGGTTTTCACCGGCAGCAGAACTGTGTTTCCGGCCGTAACCGCAGGAGACCCGTAATGGATCAACAACTCACCGCTGGCGACCTGCGGGTTCAGATCCACCGCCGCCGACCAGTGGACCTGGTTCAAAGGTTGCGCCCCGATGGTCGCGAGAGCCGTGTGCTGCGCATCATGCGCATAGCCGCTCCAGATGCCTGCCGGCAAGCCGGCCAGCAGTACGAACTCCAGTCCGATCCTCACCTCAAACGTTGGACTGGGCCGGAGCACCCCACGTTTCACTTTGTGGGGCAGTTGTTTTAACCTGCGGCGGATTGGCAATCCGCCTGGCCGTCAGCGGGAACGTGCGCCGCTTTTACCGCCCGCGTCCGCCGCGCCCGCGTCCCATCGCCTCGGTCGAAGGCGGCACGATCCCCTTCAGCCGCAGATAAACCGACATCGCGCCATAGCACTCATTGCTGTGAATGATAACGCCGTAAAGCGCCGAAGCCCGCGGTACCTGGCCGCCGAAGCTCGCCACCATCTCACTCGCATTCGCGTCCGTCGTTCCCGAAAAAACCGCATCGCAAATATCGAATGAAGCCTTCAGCGCGGCCACCAGATCCGCCTTTGTGGTTTTCGACGCGGCGCCGATATTCTTCCGCTCGCCCGCAATCCCGGAGCAACCGCCTGCCTGAGCGTCGGCGACATGTGCCACCCATCCGCCGAAATTGCGCTCCTCTTTCGTCGGCTGGAAGCCGTAGCCGTCGTCGGGCATATCCTCGGCGGCTTTCGTCAGATTATTCTTGATGTTCTCATAAGCGCGGTTGAGATCGGCCGATGTTGTAACCGGTCCCCTGC
>CAWBIS010000193.1:0-31010 GCA_963788485.1 Terriglobia bacterium | reverse complement strand
GTATTTCACTCTGACGCGAAAGCGTTCGGGCTGCTTTCCTCCATCATGGCGGTGGGTACGACTTCGGGGGCTTTGCTAGCCGCCGGCCGGGACAAACCACAATTCGGAACCTTGTTCCTGGGCGCTGCTGCTTTCGGTATCGGATGCACACTCGCTGCGCTGTCACCCGGCTATTGGTGGTTTGCCGGCTCTTTGGTGCTGATTGGCGTCGCCGCGTTGACCTTCGCCAACACCACCAACAGCATGATGCAGCTCTCTGCGGCGCCTGCCATGCGTGGCCGAGTCATGGCGCTTCGTCTGGCGGTTGCACTCGGCGGCACTCCCATCGGCGCACCCATCGTCGGCTGGGTTGCCAATCGCTTCGGCCCGCGCTGGGCCCTCGGAGTGGGCGCCGCATCGGGGTTTGCCGCCGCTATAGTGGCCATTCGGGTTCTGACCGCGCGACCGGAATCCGTACCCGAAAACGAGCCGAGTCCGATTTGATGCGCAGACCGCACCCCCGCTAAGCCCGTCCGGCAAACTCGCGATTCTCGGTCGACACTTTCACCTTCTCGCCTTCTTTAATAAACAGAGGCACGCGGATCTCGAGACCGGTCTCCAACCTTGCCGGCTTCGTCACGCTGCCGCTCGAAGAATCGCCGCGGACCCCGGGCTCCGTATGCGCCACCGCCAGTTCCACAAACGTGGGCAATTCCAGCCCGATGGGATTGCCATTGTACTTCAGCAACTGGATCAAAGCCCCTTCCAGCAGGAAATCCAACGCATTGCCGATCGTCTCTTCGCGAAGAGTAAGGGTCTCGAACGTATCCTGGTCCAAAAAATGAGAGCCCTCGCTGTCGCTGTACAAATAGGATGCCGGGACCGTCTGCAGATCCGGCTCCTTGAACTTGTCGCCCGCCTTGAACGTCTTCTCAAACACCGCGCTGGTAAGCAGATTGCGAATCTTCAGCCGCACCAGCGTCTGGCCGCCGCGCGCGGTGGGCGTGTTCACCTCCGCTTCGAGACACGAAAACGGAGTGTTTTCAAACTCGAATAAAGTCCTGCGTTTGACGTTGATCGCTTCAATCAGCACGGCCCCGAACTCCTCTGCTTCCAAGTATAGTCACTGCCGCCAAAAATATATTCCATCGTTCCCGCTCAATCGGTTACATCGTTGTCGAACGCCGTAGCGGGCCGAACGCCCCACGCCCTCTGCTACCGTCCGGACAAGAACCGGATCGGTACCCATGACCGATCCCCTCACTAAGCCGTACAGTGCTCGAGCCTCTGGTCGCGGTGAATGTCCAAACAATGGGCGGCAGGCGCTCCCGTTATTGGTGCGGCCCCGGTTTCTGCCGGGAAACCAAACAGGCCCCGGTCCGAGGGTTTATCGGGCAGTGGAGCGCTCCAGCTTTTATTCAGACGAAATCGGCGTAATCAACCAATGGCTGCCAAAAACACCTTGAAATACAAACGAAATCGCCGGTGCCCGAGCCTCGATGTCATCGACGCGGCCATCGAACATTGCCTCCGCGTCCTCGGCAGCCCGGACTACAAAGGAACCATCTCCGACCTCATCCGCATAATCCGGCTCCAGATCCAACTCAACCCCATAGCACCGGCGCCGACCTGATCGTTGTGTGATTCGCGTTCATTCGCGGCGTTCATTCGCGGCCAATGGTCTTCCTCCGCATTGATAAACTCGAACTGCGTCCATGCGCCGCTCCGTTTTGACAACCGGTCTTCTGACCCTGGCAGCGGCTGTCTTGGCGCACGCAGCCACGCCCTTCGATCGCGCGGTCCAGCCGATCCTCGCCCGGGTCTGCATCGCCTGTCATAACGACAAACTCCAGTCCGGAGGCCTCAACATCAAAGCCTTCCTCGACCCGGCCTCCCTCAAAACAAATCGCGAAGGCTGGGAGCACATTCTCGCCAAACTGCAAGCCGGCGAGATGCCGCCCAAGGGCATCCCCAAACCTCCCGCCTCTCAGACGAACGCGCTCATTCAATACGTTCAGACCGAATTCCATCGCGCCGATCGCAGCGTGAAAACCGACCCCGGCCGCATCGTCACCCACCGCCTGAATCGCAGCGAATATTCCAACACTATTCGCGATCTCCTCGGCGTCGATTACCGCGCCAACGAAGAATTTCCCGCCGACGATTCCGGCTTCGGCTTCGACAACATCGGCCAGGTCCTCACCGTCTCGCCCACCCTCATGCAGAAGTATTTGCAAGCCGCCGAACAGATCGCCTCGCGTGCCGTGGGTGGCGACCCCCTCCCCAAACCCGGTCTCTTCAACCCGCGCGACCACATCCGCCGGCTCGACGCAGATACCATTCAGCTGAAGTACCGCATCGAATATGATGCCGACTACGTCGTTCGCGCCGATCTAACCGGTCACCGGGGCCCCCAGGACAAGCCCGTCACGCTTGTCATCTCGGTCGACGGAAAGCCGCTGAAAACGATCGATATTCCCGTCCAGCTCAGCGAAGTGAATCGGCAGGGCGGCGCCACGCAGCGCGGCACTCAGGAGATCCGCCTCTATCTCACCGAAGGCGAACACACCTTCGAGGCCCGATTCGTCAATGACGATGCACCCGCGGCCATGCCCCCGGCGGACCGGCTGAACGCCAACAAAAACATCTTCCCCGAAGCCATCGAAATCGCCGGCCCATTTCCCGCTACCGGAGTTCACCAATCGCGGCGAGCCTTCCTGATCTGCGATCCGGCAACAGGAGCCGCCTGCGCCGATCACGTCCTCAGCGCGCTTGCGCCGCGAGCGTACCGCCGCCCCGTAACCAAAGCGGAGATCGGCGAACTCATGCAGGTCTATGGCAAAGCCGCCAACGCCGGAGCCAGCCCTGCGCAGAGCCTGCAATTCGCCATCACCGCGATGCTTGTCTCGCCCCAATTCCTCTTCCGCATCGAACATGATCCGAAACTGGGCGCGATTGAAAGGATCCCGGACATCGAACTCGCCTCCCGCCTGAGCTACTTCCTCTGGAGTTCCATGCCGGACGACGAACTGATGAGCCTGGCCGAATCCAATCGCCTGCACGTGCCCGCCCTGCTCGATGCGCAGATCCTGCGCATGATCGCCGATCCGAAGTCGCACGCCTTTGCCGAAAACTTCGCCGGCCAGTGGCTCGAAATCCGCAGTCTCGACGCGGTCAAGCCCGACGCAAAAAAATTCCCCGCCTGGAACGGAGCGCTGCGCGACGCCATGCGCACCGAAACCACGATGTTCTTCGATGCCGTTCTGCGCGACGACCGCCCCATCTCCGATTTCATCGACGGCAAGTACACGTTCCTGAACGAACTCCTGGCGAAGCATTACGGAATCGAAGCTGTAAAAGGCCCCGAGTTCCGCCGCGTCGATCTGACAGCGAACTCCGAACGCGGCGGAGTCCTGACCCAGGCCGGCGTACTCACAGTGTCGAGCTACCCGGTCCGAACTTCGGTCGTGTTGCGCGGCAAATACATCCTCGAAAACATTCTCGGCGCGCCCCCTCCACCGCCTCCGCCCGACGTCCCCCAGCTCAACAACGATACCGTCGGCGTATCGGCCTCCCTGCGCCAACAGATGGAACAGCACCGCGCCGATCCCGTCTGCGCTTCCTGCCATTCGCGCATGGACGCGCTCGGCTTCGGCCTCGAAAATTACGATGCCATCGGCCGCTGGCGCACTATGGACGGCAATTTTCCCGTCGATGCGAGCGGCGCTTTTCCGAACGGGAAAACCTTCACAACGCCCGCCGAAATGAAAGCGCTGCTGCTCGATAATTTGCCCGACTTCGCCCGCTGCCTTGCCGAAAAGCTGTTAACCTATTCACTGGGCCGCGGGATCGAATCCTACGACCGGCCCACCGTGCGCGACATCGTGCGTCAGACCGAGCAAAACGATTACCGGTTTCAATCGATGATCCGAGCCGTCGTTCACAGTCCGGCCTTTCTGGAGCGGCGCGGCGCATGAAAGCGCCGCGGCATATGAAGAAGCTCAGCCGCAGAACCATGCTGAGAGGCGTGGGCGCAGCGATTTCCCTGCCCTTCCTCGATGCCATGACCCCGGCTTTCGCCAGTGTCGCGCCGGGCCCGGTGCGCGCCGCCTGGTTCTACGTCCCCAACGGAATCGACATGCGCAACTGGACGCCAGGCGCCGAAGGCCCGCTCGCCGAACTGCCCAGCATTCTGGCCCCACTCGATCCCATGAAGCGGGACCTGCTCGTGCTCTCGAATCTCACCGCCAACTGGGGACGCCCGCTGCTCGTCGGCGCCGGCGACCACGGCCGCGCCTGTGCCGCATATATGACTGGCATGGAGGTGCATAAGACCTCTGGAGCCGATCTCAAACTTGGCGTCTCGGCCGATCAAATCATCGCCCAGGCCATTGGCAGTCAGACAAAGTTACCGTCTCTCGAAATCGGTCTCGAAGAAGCCCGCCAGGCGGGCAATTGCGATAACGGCTATTCCTGCGCCTACTGCTACAACATGGCGTGGCGCACCGAATCGCAGCCCCTGCCGCCCATCTCCGATCCGCGCCAGTTATTCGAACGTCTCTTCGGCACCGACGTCGTCGAACCGCCCGCCGCGCACGCACGCCGTCTCATGATGCGCCAGAGCATCCTCGATCAGGCGATGAGTGACACGCAGAAGCTCGAATCGAATCTGGGCGCGCCCGATCGCCGCAAGCTCGACGAATATCTGACCTCGGTGCGCGAAATCGAACAGCAGGTGGAGCGTGCCGAAAAAGACGGGGCCGCCGTCGATCCCGGCGTGGAGAAGCCGTTCGGCGTTCCACCCGAGTTCCCCGATTATTTCCGCCTGATGGCCGACATGCTGCTCATCGCCTTCAAAGCCGATATCACGCGCGTTTCAACCGTAATGATCGGACGCGAAGGATCGACGCGGCCGTATCCCGAAATCGGCATCTCCGACGGCCATCATCCGCTCACGCACCATCGCGGCAACCCGGAGATGCTGGAGAAAGTGCGGCAAATCAATTCGCTCCACCTGAGTCTGTTCGCGGAGTTCCTCGCGAAGCTGAAAGCCACCAAAGAAGGCGATTCGAATCTGCTCGATCAATCGATGATCGTCTATGGCAGCGGGTTGTCCGACGGTAACAGCCACATGCACGATCAGTTGCCGACTGTGCTCGCCGGACGCGGCGGCAACTTCATCAGCCCGGGCCGCCACATCGTTTATCAGCGCGAAACGCCGGTCTGCAATCTGTTCGCGACCATGGCCGAGCACATGGGTGCGAACGCCGAGCACTTCGGCGATTCGACCGGCCAACTCCAGGGACTGTCGTTGAGTTAATTCGATGCCCGGCGTCATCTACATCACGACCATGAACCGGCCCGACGCGGCCCTGGCGCTGGGGATGCTCTACACGCTCCAGAGCCGGCACGAATTGCGAATGGGAGCGGTCTGCGTGGAAGGTTCCGGATTTGGCGCGGCGAGATTCTGCGACATCCTGTATCGCTTTTACATGCCCGGTCACCCGCGCAACGCCAATGAAGTGCTGCCCACCGGCTTCGCAGTCGCGTCGTTACCCGATCCGCCCATGGTGAAGCCCGCGCTTCAAGCTGGTTACCCGCACACCGTCGATAAGGTCAGCGATGCCTCGCTCGCCGAAGCCGTGATCCGCAACGGCGTGACCTTCAATGCGGAAACGGTGATGATTCTGAGCGCGCCCGCCACATCGCTGGCGAAGTCCCTCGACCTGCAGGGCGCGAAAGACCTCTACAAAGAACGGGTCAGGATGCTGTTGGTCGTCGACCCGCGGGACACCCCGGCCATGCGTCGCGTGATGGCCGAATTCCCCGCGCCGATCGTGACCTGCGGCAGAGAAGTCGGCGATGGCCTTCTTTACCCGGCCCGCAGCTTCGTGGAACATCACCCGGTATTCGACGCTTACGCCGCTTATCGGCCGATGCCATACGACGCGCCATCCTATGACATGGCCGCGGCGCTCTACGCGGTGCGTCCGGACAGCGGACTCTTCCAGGTTTCCGGCAATCGACTGACGTTCGATCCCGCGCAGAAAGGCAAGATCATCGCGACTTACATCGAACTCGCAACTGCGAAACCGTTTGTACCGGTAAGACACCCGAAGCCGGCGGCATGAAAGCCACGGTCTTATTGGCGCTGGCCCCGATCCTTCCCGGCGGCATCGTAATCCCGCTCTATCCGCCCGATTCTCCCGCTCTCAACCACGCGCGCGTGAACGAACCCGAGCAGTTCAACATGAGCCAGACGGTGCCAGGGCGGATCAACAGCATCGTCAACATCCATAACCCCTCGATCGAATTCCATCCGGTCGATCGCAGCCTCAACACTGGCACGACGGTGATCCTCGCGGCCGGTGGAGGGCACAATACGCTGAACGTCGGCACTGAAGCCGCGGACTTCGTGCCCTTCTTCTACAACTACGGCGTGAACACAGTGATCCTGCGCAATCGCCTGAAACGCGATGGCTACAATCCGCAGACCGACGAGGTGAACGACGCACTGCAAGCCATCCGCCTCGTCCGCATGCGTGCAAAAGAATGGAACCTCGATCCGCACAAGATCGGCATCATGGGCTTCTCGGCGGGAGCGGAATTAGCCGCGGCCGCAACAGTGCTGTTCGACGAATCGTCCCGGCCCGACTTCGCCGCGCTCATTTATCCTGGTCCATCGCCCTTCGCCAAAGGCCGGACTGCGCCGCCCATTCCGAAGAACGCCCCGCCCGCGTTCATCGCCGGCGGCGGTCCGGGCGACAAGGTTCACGCCGTCTGGGCGATCGAGTATTACAGCGCCATGCTGAACGCGGGCATACCGAACATCGAGATTCACCTGTACGGCAACGGCCGCCATCCCGGGGACGGCATGACCGGCGGCTTGGCCGACCGCAACGGCATACCTTTCGGCACGTGGCAATATCGATTTATCGACTGGTTCCGCGACCTCGGTTTCCTGCAAAAATCCGGCATCGAAACCAAAGCTGCGAAGGACCTCGCCGTTCGCAAATGAATACGAGTTCAATGTGAGCGAGGCCGGCAATGAGCCGCGGCACCAGTCCTCGACATCACAAGAAACTCCCGCTGCTTACCGGAATCGTCTTCTATTTGGGCTTTTGGCTGATCGGGACTTGCATTGTTGCCGGGCTTGGGATCGCCATTGGAAATTCGCCGCGCCCCGAGGCGATGGGGTGGCTACTGTTTAGCGTTGGTACAGCCGGAGCAGTAGCGACTGTCAATCGATGGGCCAGAATTTTACCCGCCGTTTTCGGCACCCCGGCGCTAAACGGCCTGATTATTCTGGCCGACGGCCACGCATTGAATCAGCCCTCCGTTCCGTTCCCGCGTTGGCAAGCGTTGATTCTTATTGCAGTGACGGCAGCCGGGGCGTACTCGACCGCCCCGTTCTCCCACACCCCGCTGACAAAGGCAGACAAAGCGGCATGCTTTGGTATCTTCGGTTGTTTCGTCGCGATGTTGACTTGCATTCTCCTGGCGGTCCCGCACTGGGAGATTCCTGTTTGCGCAGCGCTGCTGATCAGCCTTGGATTGACTTGGATCGGCAGGCTCAACCAGCATCATCCGGAGCGCCTCTGAAGTGGGAGGTCAGGCGGACTCGAGAACGAGGCGGAATCGACGGGTCTGAGCACTATCTCTATGCTGGCCTCCGCGCGGAACCAGCCTGAGAATCTTGTCGATCCCGGCCGCGCGAAGTCAAGCCTCCAGCGCCTTCAGCAGCCACAAAGGAGGATCGTCCGCAAGTCTCACGATTTTACCGAGTCGCACTTCCATCACAAGGCGCGGCGGATTCTCCGATTTGGAATTGTCGTACATCTGAACGATGTCGATACCGCTTTGGTTCGGGTTCAGCGCCGTCGGCAGGTTGTTCAGGCTGCTTGCATGGATTGCTCGCAGTGTCTTCTCGCTTGCCGAATGACCGCCGCGTGCGGCGCGGCGCATCACTCGCTCGATATGGCGCTCAACGGTATCCAACGCCACATAGAACATGGACACCCGAAAGCCGTTCGCCTTCGCAAGTCTGGCCTGCTCGAACGTAATCCTGCTGCGCAGGGTCGTCTCAAGCGCGAATGACGTGCCCGTGCGGATGTTTGCGTGGACGAATTCCTCGAACTCGCGGTTTACGACTGCCCGAACAGATGTTGGAATGTTTTCGTATGACCCACCATTCAACTCCGCTGCGCGGTCATCTGCATTAAAGGCGTGATCCGCAAAACCGGAAATTGCGAAGAACGAGGATTTACCGCCGCCGGGCGGGCCGGCGACGATGAGTATCCGCGGAACGGCCATTAACCGCCGAAATCGCGGTCCGCGCCTTCCTGCATGTCCGCCGGCAGTTCCTTACGGAGCAGATTGCCTTGCGAATCGAGTAGCCCTTTCCGCCGGAGTTCGTCGCCTTCAGCCTTCACCCGCGCCAGTCCAACCGTGAACATCTGATCCACGAGAGCGCTCATCTCGCGTTCATCGTCCAGATCCACGTTCTCGATGGTGAGTCGTCTTTTGACGGGCATCTCTCTATCGCAACCACTACCATCTTATAGGAATCGAATCGTCGTATCGATCGAACCGACGCGGTTTTTCTCGAACGCCGCGATGGCAGGCTCCTGTTTCAGAATCCAGCCCAGCTCGTCGATGCCTTCGAGCAGACACGTCTTCATGAATTGATCCACCGGGAACTCGACGCGCTCGCCGTCCGGCAGCGTCAGGGTTTGCGAGGCGAGATCCACCTTCACCTTCGCCTCTTCGGGAAGAGCGAAGAGCTTCGCGTGCACCTCATGCGAAACCACGATCGGCAGCAGCGAATTCTTCAGCGCGTTGCCCTTGAAGATATCCGCGAAAGACGTGCTGATCACAGCGCGGAATCCGAACTGGGTCAGCGCCCAGGGCGCGTGCTCGCGCGAACTGCCGCAACCGAAATTGTCCCCTGCCAATAAGATCTGCGCATTCTGCCCGCGCGGCGTATTCAGAATGAAATCCGGCTTCGGATTGCCCTGCGCGTCATAACGCCAGTCGCAGAAAAGCTGCTTGTCGAGCCCTTCCTTCGAAGTGGTCTTCAGGAAGCGCGCGGGAATGATCTGGTCGGTGTCGATGTTGTTGTTCGGCATCGGCACCAGCCGCGACTCAAAGGGAAGAAAGGGTTTCAAAGAAGTGTCCTCACGTCGGTAACAACGCCCATAATGGCGGTGGCGGCAGCGGTCAGCGGCGAAGCGAGGAACGTTCGCCCGCCCTTGCCCTGACGGCCTTCGAAGTTACGGTTGCTGGTCGAGACGCTGTATTGTCCCGGCTGCAGCTGATCGCCATTCATGGCGATGCACATGGAGCAGCCAGGTTCGCGCCAGTCGCAACCAGCCGCGCGGAAGATCTCGGGCAAGCCCTCGGCTTCGGCCTGACGCTTCACTTCCATCGAGCCGGGAACCACCATCACGCGCACATTCGGATTGACCTTGCGGCCCTTCAGCACCGCCGCGGCGCTGCGCAGGTCGGAGATGCGCGAATTGGTACAACTGCCGATGAACACCACATTCACCGCATGTCCGGCCAGCGGTTTACCCGCTTCAAGACCCATGTACGCAAGCGCCTTGACGAGCGATTCGCGCTCCAACGGGTCGGAGACGCTCCCCGGCTCGGGGATGGGTTTGTTGATGGAAACGCCCATTCCGGGATTGGTACCCCAGGTGATCATGGGTTCGAGCGCATCGCCGTTGATAATGACTTCGCGATCGAACTTCGCGCCCTCGTCGGTGGGAAGCTTGCGCCAGCGCGCCACCGCCGCGTCCCAATCGGCGCCCTTCGGTGCGAAGTGCCGGCCGTGCAGATACTGGAACGTCGTATCGTCCGGTGCGATCATGCCCGCGCGCGCGCCCGCTTCGATGGACATGTTGCAGACCGTCATGCGGCCTTCCATATCGAGGGCGCGAATGGCCGGTCCGGAGTATTCGAGCACGCAGCCCGTGCCGCCGCCGATACCGATCTGCGCGATCAGCGCGAGGATGATGTCCTTCGCGGTCACGCCCGTTTTGAGCGCGCCGTTCACCTGCACGCGAAACGTCTTCGACGGGCGCTGCAGCAGGCATTGCGACGCCAGCACGTTCTCCACTTCGCTGGTGCCGATGCCGAAGGCGAGCGCGCCGACGGCTCCGTGTGTGGCCGTGTGGCTGTCGCCGCAAACCACAGTCATGCCGGGCTGAGTGAGTCCAAGTTCAGGCCCGATGACGTGCACGATGCCCTGATGGCTCGAATGTACGCCGTAGTGCGTGATGCCGAAATCCCTGCAGTTCTTTTCCAGCTGTGCCACCTGATTGGCGGCGATGGGATCGATGATCGGCAGCGACCGGTCGGTGGTCGGGATGCTGTGATCCGTGGTCGCGATAGTGAGGTCGGGGCGACGCACTTTGAGCCCGCGATCGCGCAGACCCTGGAACGCCTGCGGCGAAGTCACTTCATGCACGAGGTGCAGATCGATATAAATAAGGCTGGGCGCACCCGCCTCTTCGTGGACCACGTGCGCGTCCCAAACTTTTTGGCTTAACGTTCTTAAATTGCCTGACAAACTGCTTCTCCTGTTTCTTCCGTGGTGGCGGGTGTGCCGGCAGGACGAAGGTCCGCCGTCACTTTGCCACTGTTCAACACCTGTTCCATCGCGCGATTGACAGCCGCGGCTTCTTCCGTGAGCCCGAAGCTGTATTCGAGCATAGCCGCAACCGAGCCGATCGCGCCGAATGGATTTGCTTTATTCTGACCCGCAATGTCGGGCGCCGAGCCGTGCACCGGTTCGTACAATCCCGCCCATGCGCCCGATGGTTTCCTGGCGCCGATCGACGCCGAAGGCAGCATGCCGATGGAACCGGCCAGCACAGCGCCTTCATCGCTCAATATGTCCCCGAACATATTTTCCGTCAGGACCACATCGAAGCGCTTCGGGTTCAGCACGAGTTGCATGGCGCAGTTATCCACCAGCAGATGATCCAGCGCAACGTCGCCGAACTCCTTCGACACTTCGATGACGACGCGCCGCCACAGCTGCGAAGTATCCAGCACGTTCGACTTGTCCACGGACGTGAGCTTCTTCCGGCGCTTGCGGGCCAGTTCGAAGGCCATGCGCGCCACGCGGTCGATTTCGCGCCGCGTGTAGACCATGGTGTTGACGCCGCGCTCATCCATGCCCTCGCCGGAGATCCCCCGCGGCGTGCCGTAATACAGGCCTCCGGTGAGCTCGCGAACAATGATCATATCCACGCCATCGACCAGTTCGTTCTTCAACGGCGACGAGTTGAGCAGAGCTTTGTAACTGCGGACAGGCCGCAGGTTGGCGAAGACCGCCATGGCTCTGCGAAGGCCGAGAAGACCGGTTTCGGGGCGCTTGTCCGTGGGCGCATCATCGAATTCGGGCAGGCCGACCGCGCCCATCAGGACGGCGTCCGCATCCGCCGAGAGCTTCTCGGTTTCGGGCGGAAACGGGGTGCCGGTTTTGTGGATCGCGATGCCCCCCAGCAGCCCCTCGCGAATCGTTAGTTGGTGGCTCCATTTATCCGCCACGACGCGCAGTACGCGCACAGCTTCTCTGGTGACCTCAGCGCCGATGCCGTCACCGGGGAGGACCAATACGTTGAGATTCAAGAATTCTCCTTAAGGCGTTAATACCTGCTGGTTCCGGCGCGCGAGTTCCGCGATCTCTTCATCCATCAGGCCTTTCTTATTGTCCGCCAGGGCCGTGATTTCCGTGTAGACCGCGTCGAGTTCGTCCTTCGTGAGGATGAACCCAAGCACCTCCAGCCGCGCTTTCAATGCATGCCGGCCGCTGTGTTTGCCCAGCACCAGGCGGCTCTCCGGAACGCCGACCGACCTCGGTTCCATGATCTCGTACGTGGTCCGCTCTTTCAGAAAACCGTCCTGGTGGATGCCCGCTTCATGGGCAAAAGCATTGCGTCCGACGATGGCCTTGTTCGGTTGCGGACCGAAGCTGATGATCGAACTCAGCATCTGGCTGGCGGGAAAGAGATGCTCAGTGTGAATGCCGGTGGTAAAAGGATAGCGGTCGTTGCGCGTCTTCATGACCATCACCACTTCCTCGAGCGAGCAGTTCCCCGCCCTTTCGCCGATGCCGTTGATGGTGCATTCGATCTGCCGCGCCCCGGCCTTTACCGCAGCGAGCGAGTTGGCGACCGCGAGACCCAGATCGTCGTGGCAATGCACGCTGACGATCGCGGTATCGCCCAGCGCATTTACCACGCGGCCGATGATTTCGGCATATTCGTCGGGCGTCGAATAGCCGACCGTATCCGGGATATTGACCGTGCGCGCGCCGCAAGCGACAACCGCGCGCGCGACCTGTTCAAGGTAATCGGGGTCGGTGCGGGCGCCGTCTTCGGCGGAAAACTCCACGTCATCCACATAAGAGCGGGCGAGTTCTACCGCCGCGCAGGCATCGTCGAGAACCTGCTGGCGGGACTTCTTCAGCTTGTACTTCAGGTGAATATCGCTGGTGGCGAGAAAGGTGTGGATGCGCGGCCGGCGGGCTTGCGCGAGGGCCCCGGCCGCACGCTCGACATCCATTCGGGTACAGCGGGCGAGCGCCGCCACCTGCACCCAGGGAAATTCACGGCTCACCGCGTCGACTGCTTCGAAATCGCCATCGGAGGCGATCGGAAAACCGGCTTCAAGGATGTCCACCCCGAGTTCCACCAGTTTGCCCGCCATACGCAGCTTCTCGGGTACGGTCATGCTGCAGCCGGGCGACTGTTCGCCGTCCCGGAGGGTCGTGTCGAAGATCCACACGCGATTGTTCATAGTTGGAAGGTACTCCAATGCCATTATGGTGATGCGTCATCGAATAAAGCAAATTTATTTGATTCGCAGATTCGATTAGCGGGAGTTATAATACACGCAAATGGAATTGAGCACGCTCCGGGTCTTCATGACGATTGCGAGCGAGCGCAGTTTCTCGCGCGCGGCGGTGAAGCTGTCCCGTACGCAGCCCGCGGTTTCATTGGCTCTGCAGCGTCTCGAAAACGAGCTGGGCGAGCAGCTGCTGGACCGCCTGGCGAAGGATGTGGTGCTGACCGACGCCGGCCGCACGGTGCTCGAATATGCGCGGCGTTTTCAGAGTCTCGAATCGGAGATGCTGAATTCGATCACGGAACTGCGCGACCGCGCGGCGGGGCGTCTGGTGATCGGGGCGAACGAATCGACTTCGCTTTATCTGCTGCGCCACATCGAGCGCTATCGACAACTTTATCCGAATGTGAAGGTGCAGGTGCGGCGCAGTTTTTCGAGCCGGATTCCGGATGAGATTGCCGATGGCAATCTCGAGCTGGGCGTGATCAGTTATGAGCCTCGCGACGAGCGTTTGCATGCGGAAGTGATTTTCGAGGATTCGCTGGCGTTTGTGGTTCCACCGAAGCACCGGCTGGCGAAGCGGAAGCAGGTGCCGATCTCGGAACTGGGCGAGGAGAATTTCATCGCGCACAATGTGCTCTCGCCTTATCGCGAATTTGTGCTGCGGGTGTTTCGGGAGCGCGGGGTGCCGCTCAGGATGGATATCGAGATGCCGACGGTGGAGACGATTCGCTGGATGGTGGAACAGAACCAGGGGGTGGCGTTCCTGCCCCGGATGTGCGTGGAGCAGGAGATCGCAGAGAAGCGACTGGTGGCGGTGCGGGTGCCGGAGATTGAAGTGGAGCGGAAGATTTATCTGGTGCAGCCGGCGAAGCGGGCGGTGAGTTATGCGGCGGATGCGTTTTTGAAGCTGGTGATCGGGTGAGTGCGTCGGGCGATGAAAGTGCGGAGTATGGTACGGGACTCATGATTCCAGAGGAAGGCCACGTTTTATGGCGATCCCAAGCGGTGCCGGGGCCGCGTCCTGCAACCAGACTTCAGGCCGTGTGGCGGAGACGCCACCCGCTCTCCGAGTGGGGGACGACTCGCCCCAAGGCCGATACGGGCGAGTGCCGTGCGAAGAGACGGGCTGTGGCATTCTAAACATACCTTCGTCGATGGCGACCGACATAGATATAGAGCACATGAAGAAGGCGATCAGCTGGGCGGACCGCTGCCAGCCCATTTCCAAACGCATACCAAGAGTCGGCGCGATCATCGCCGTCGGGAGCGTGGTTATAGGTCAGGGTCATCGGGGTTCTGGCGCCCCGGGCGATGACGAACACGCCGAGAAGAATGCTCTCGCTAGCGTGAATGACAAAAGTCAGCTCCCAAGCGCTTCCGTTTACACGACGCTTGAACCCTGCACGCATTCCGTGCGCTCAGACCCGTTGGATTGTTGCACTGAGCGCCTTTGCCAGGCCAACGTCAGAAAGGTCTTCGTCGGCATCCTCGACCCTAACCAGGGCGTGACTGGCAAAGGATTGTGGGAACTGCAGACCCGCGGTATAGAAGTGGAATTATTTCCACACGAGTTGGCCAAGAAGATTCGCTCACTTAATGATGATTTCATCAAAGAGCAGCAGACCCTTGGCATCGTAATAACGAACACCATAGACGGTCAGAGCATTAATACTCGCCAATCGGAAGGCCAGTATACCTTGAGAGGAACTCATCTTAATGCGCCCGGCCCCGATGTGTTTGTATTGACGAGCATCGGTTCAAAATGGTGGCCACAGGCGTATAACTTAACGGCTAACGAGGACGGAACATGGTCCACCAAGATACACATCGGCTCCTATGAGCCGCACACAATCTGGATCGTCAGAGCGAACGAACTTGGATCAGCTCTGATCGAGTATTACCGAAAGATAACCGCCCAAAACGTTGACCGTCAGCGTGCCTTGACGAGATACGCGACAGATAAGTCATTGGACCGGAATGAACTTTTGGGGCTCTTGGGGCAACTTTATCCGGGAATTGAAATGGCAAGATTGCCGAAGGGACTGCAGCTGCAGGCTCAGGTCACTATCACGATTGAACAACCACCAAAGTAATCAAAGCGCGAAGATTCCTGAAAATTCGGCGTTGTGGGTACGCACATCGTCGTATATATGCCAGTCGCCACCGTGGCTCCTCGCAGGCTGAAAATCTCGTTCTGAGTCCCTGAGTTGGGGGCGACACCGTGGGAACACAGGGGGGCGCGCTCCTGGACGAATGACGCGCCACTCGTAGAGTAGGCTGGATTTTGCGCTGCGGAGGATCGCTTCCAGGATACCGCGTCCGAGGCAGGCAGATCGCGGGGAAGCGGCGGGTGGCCGTGCAGGCGCCGGAGATCGAGATGGAGCCGAAGATTTATCTGGTGCAGCCGGCCCAGCGGGCCGTGAGTTATGCGGTGGATGCGTTTCTGACGCTAGTGATCGGACTCATGATCCCAGAGGACGGTCACGTTTGATGGCTTTGAATGGCGATCCCAAGTAGCGCCGGGGCACGTCCTGCAACCAGACATCAACGAGTGCGGCGGAAATGCCACTCGCTCTCCGAGTGTCTGACCATCCGCGCTGATCGGGCCATGATCTGGACCTCAAGGAGCCTGAACGAGAGCGATTTCAACGCCTGGGAGGTAATGAACATCGCAATAACTTCCGAACACCCGACCGTTCGTCCACAATCGCATCCCATTCTTTTGGAGCCTGCTCCGCACGTTCCTCGCACGGCCCGCGTCGGCGCGCATCGAAGTAGAATCATGGTTGGTGTCAGACCTCCGCAGCGTTCCCCAAATCGTCATCCTGGGAGGGCTGGTTGCCATCTGCCTCGGAGTACCAATCAGCCTCTACGCGCTCTCCACGATGGATCAGCGCAAAGCTGCGCGTGAAATTCGACGTGGAGCTTACATGCGCGGATGGCGCTACAAGAGCAGGTCCGGGGGGTTTCGCATCGAAGGATCGACAGGCACGGGAAGCACGCTGAGCGGGGTGAGCTGGGTCATGACCTCCGCCAACAGCGGTGCGGGTGAGATGCGCTGGAGCTGCGAGCTCGATTTGCGGTTCCCAGCTCTGGGCGGTGAGACCGATGTAGCTATACTGCCGCGCGACGGAAAACCTCTTTCGCCGGTTACGCCGTCGCCGGGCAGCGAGGAACGCATTGGTCGGTGGAGTGGCATTTTGGCCGGCGCTGTACGATTTCTGCAAGACGCGCATGAAGTGAGGAGCGGCGTTGCGGGCTTCGACGCAGCTTACGAAGTGAGGGTCCACCAACTCTCGCACGCACCCGTGGACGCCGCGCTGGCCGAGCGGATTCTGCATTGGCCCGAAGAAGCCGTCGCGCCGCACTTTATGGTGGTCTGGCGCGACCCGCTCGGATTCAACTGCAACGCGCGCCTGCCTGGACCGCCGAACTGGGCGACGGTTGCCTGGTTAGCCGGCATAGGTGCAGACTGTGCCGCGAGACTGCCGGTACCGGCGCCAGCGCCTTTGCCGAGCGGATAGGTGGACCGAATTGCCGCCAGAATTATCCGTTCATAAAGCGGCGTGGAACCATGGAACGAGCGACCGGCATTCCGTCGGCGATCCGGATCGGGAAGCGGCTGCGGGCCATTCCGGGCGCTGTCGGGCGTCTGCAACTTCGCCGTCGAACAGATTACCTGCAACCTGGCTATCGAAGCGCCTGGCGCGCATTTTTAGTGCGCAGTGGGAAAAGTGCCAGCGGCTGCAATCGTCCCCAAATTGCCTTCCTGTGATTGTTCAGACGTCAATCCTCCACGGATAGCCATTGGTTGAGTTCGTCGCGGCGGTTTTTCTGCGCCATCACTTCGTCGCCCGAAATGCAACTCGGCCAGCGTTACTTCGCTGATATAAAGCTGCTCAAGCGGAAACCCCGCAATAACGCGAGCACCTTGGGTTCCGGCCTGGGATTTCGTATTTCCGAAACGATGTTGGTGTCGAGGAGCCACGCCATTTAGAGGGCAACGTCGCGCACCGGAAGGCGATAACGCGCGGGCTCGATATCGATCCCGCGATAAGGCGAGGCCTGCAACGCGGCGATAAGGTCGGCTCCGGTCCGCGCTTCACCCGTTCTTTCCGGCCTGCTCCGCCAGGGGTGGCGACGTTTTCAACGCCCGCAGGAGAACGTCTTCGACGGTTTGAAAACCGCCGCTCTTCGTGCGCTGCATGATCAGGGCTTCGACTACTGACTTGACTGCGCTCTGACAACCTCCTGCAGCCCCCCGCGAATGAGGAACGCAGACAGGCTGATGTTGACTCAGGAACGGGAGCGCATTATTCGGCAGTCGCTCATTCACGGCGCTGCAAGGAACGGCAACGCTGCCTGTCAAGGCGGATATGCAACGCTTCGAACGCGGTTACCGGAATTGCTCGCAAAGGCACCGCTGAAAGAGCAACGCGTGCTACGGACCGAAGCCCCGATTCATGTCCCAGAGGGGATAATGCGGCAGAGTGCCAGCCGGATCGCGCACGAATGCTTCCGTCTGAATTACCAGATCCCGCTTGCGCTGGCGTGCGGCAGCTCCAATGTCGACGCGGCCCAGGGCCGGTGTCTGGGCACCGGCGCGCGTCGTTCCAGGCGGCGGCTTCAGGCCGTCAGACAGTTCGCCTCTATTCAGCAGAGTCGTCAGTGATTCCCGAATTTCTTTCGCTGCCGTGCGAAAGCGTTTCTTCCACTTCTCCTCAATATCGCGCGTGCGACTGTAATACTCCTGCTGCGCCCGGATGCCCGCTTCGGACAAGCGCACGAATTTGCCGCGGCCGCGCGCGGGGTCTCTTTCAACGATGATGTACGGCTTGTGCTGCCAGCCTATGCCTGCGGTCTCTTCCGAACAGCCGGTTCGTTTGGGGATCTCCGTTTCCGGGATCGGCTCGTCACTGAGAACGCGGATCGCGTTTGCGCAGAGCGAAATCGGCGTTTGCGACTCACGTTCGAAATCGAGCGCGAACGCGAGCAGAACTCGGGAAAGCAGCACCGGCAGCGGCAGGCCGTCTTCCGCAGGCGATTTCCGCGGCCCGAACTGCGGCAGCTTCAGAATCGCACCGGGCAAGCCCTGCGGCAATTCGAGGTCAATCTGATGCTCGATTTCCTCCAACGAACACCGCAACCTCGTCGCGTCGTCGCCGAAGCGTTTTGACCAGCGGGCGTCGATTTCCGGGATCAGGGCGGGCCAGATTCTGATGGCTGTTTCGCCACTGGCCGTGAGCCGAACCGGCCAATCGGCGCGGATGCCTCGGCCGCTGCCGAAACCGGCGCGCTTTCCCGGCTGCAGCGTAGCGACGCCCCATCGTTCGAGGCAGCCAAGCCCGGCTGTGACGCCAGCCTCGGCTGTGAGCGCGCGCGTAGCAAGCGTTCGAACCGAAACTGGTCCATCGGCCAAAAACTGCAGCACATTAAGCCAAACAACCAGCGACAGGCGCGCGCCACGGCTCTGCGTTTGCAGGATGCGGCGCTCGAATTCGCAATCGAGCTCCACGCTGTAGGCGACCAGAATTTGCGAGAGCAACGCCGAAAGCGGCTTGTGCGGCGCCGACATCATCCCGCAGCCAAGTTTATCGCGGGCCGGACCTGCGAACCGCGCGGGAACGCCTCAGGCGCGAAGTGATTTTGACCGCAGAACTCGCGGCTACCTGAAAGTTGCACTCGTGGAAAGGCGGCGCGAAAACTGCGCCCGCGTGACCTGAATGCACGTCTCTTCTTATTCGTCGGAATCTTATTCGCCGGAATTACCTTCAGTACGCGCATTCCTCCGAGGCGAAGACGCGAGTGCCGGCCGCCGAAAAGTGCATCTCCGCTTCAGGCCGGGACCTCGTCAAGTGATAATTATTTCAGCATGGTTTTTTCACGCCGCAAGTTTCTCGCGCAATCCATAGCGGCCGTCCCGGTGGCCGCGCGCGTTGCGTCCGGCGCGCCCCCTGGCCGGAACTTTCCCGTCGGTCTGGAACTCTATTCGGTACGGGCTGAACTGCTGAAAGACACGGTGGGGACCGTCAAAACCGTGGCGAAGATGGGGTATCAGGTGGTCGAGTTTTACGCTCCTTATTTCAACTGGTCGACGGAATACGCGAAGCAGGTGCGGAGCGCGATGGATGACGCCGGAATCGTTTGCCACTCGACCCACAACAATGCGCCCTCATTCACTTCCGAAGGCTTGAAGAAAGCCGCCGAACTGAACCAGATCCTGGGCTCCGAATTCGTTGTGATGGCCAGCGCGGGCCAGATCGCGAACCTCAACGGCTGGAAAACGCTGTGCGATCAATTGAACCGGGTCGTGGAGACGCTGAAGCCCCTCGGACTGCGGTCGGGATACCACAACCACCAGACGGAATTCACGCCGATCGAAGGCAAGCGCCCGATCGAGATGATCGCCGCGAGTACGCCGAAGCAGTTCATGCTGCAACTGGACGTGGGGACGTGCGTCGAGGCAGGGTCGGACCCGGTGGCCTGGATCAGGGCCAATCCGGGCCGCATCCAGAGCATTCACTGCAAGGATTGGGCGCCGGGTGCAGACAAGGGATATCGTGTGCTGTTTGGCGAAGGAGTTTCGCCGTGGAAAGAAATTTTCGCAGCGGCGGAAGCCACAGGCGGCGTCGAATACTATCTGATCGAGCAGGAAGGCAGCCGTTTCCCCGAATTGCAAACGGCGCAGCGTTGCCTCGACGCCTGGCATGAGATGAAGGGTTGATGCTGCTTTTTGTCGCCGCCGATCCGCGCGAGTGTGCGGGACTGGTGTCGCACTGGCAGGATGTTCATCCGGTTTCGGCCCCGGTGAACTGGGCACGGGCGGGGCGCTGGAAAGGGCGCGAGGTGATGGTGATCGCGAATGGCGCGGGGAGCCAACGTGCCTTCGCGGCTGTGCTTGTGGCGCCGAAGGCATCCGCAGTCTGCAATATCGGCTTTTGCGGGGCGCTCGACGAGGGGCTCCGGATTGGCGATGTGGTGGTGGCGCTCGAGGTGCGGGACGGCGCGCGTTCGTATGAGACGCTGGTACCAAGAGGTAAAGAAGGGGCAGGCCTGTCCGCGCTCGTTTCCATTGATCATGTGGCGCGGACTGCGGCGGAAAAACGCAACCTGCGGGCTACGGGCGCATCGATAGTAGAAATGGAAGCGGCGGGAGTCGCGCGCGCGGCGGAAGATCTGGGTCTGCCGTTCTACTGTATTCGCGCAGTGAGCGATCTGGCCGGCGAGGATCTGGAAAACGACTTTAATGCGGCGCTGACGCCGGATGGCCGGTTCAGCGCGTTGCGGCTGATGGCAGGCGCTCTGGCGAGACCCTCGAAGAGGTTCGGGGAGTTGATTCGTTTGCAGCAGCGGACCGCCATGGCGGCAAAAAATCTGGGAGATTTTCTTGTCGATTGCACTTTCGAATAACACCGGAACAGAACCACCGCGCAAGATGCTGGCTGCCGTTTACCGGGGCGGCAGCGTGGTCTCGGTGGACGAGATCGCGACGCCGGAGATCGGGGATCGCGAGATTCTCATCCGGGTGGAGGCATGCGGGGTCTGCCACACCGACCTGAAAAAGATCGAGTACAACCTGCTGCCGCCGCCGCGAATCTACGGACATGAGACAGCGGGCGTGGTCTCGCACGTAGGCCGTGAAGTGAACCGGTTCAAGCCCGGCGATCGCGTCATCGTCTTTCACCACATTCCCTGTGGGGAGTGCTTCTACTGTCTGCGCCGGCTTTACGCCCAGTGCCCGGTTTACAAGAAGGTCGGGGTAACGGCGGGATTCGAACCGGCGGGAGGCGGTTTCTCGCAATATGTCCGCGTGATGGACTGGATCGTGGAACGCGGCGTGGAGAAGATCCCGGAGGGAGTGCCGTTCGAAGTGGCGGCTTTCGTCGAGCCGGTGAATACTTGTCTGAAAGCCGTGGAGCAATGCGATCCGCAGCCGCACGACGTCGTCCTCGTGCAGGGCCAGGGACCGATCGGACTGCTTTTTACCATGCTGCTGAAACTGCGCGGCTCCACGATTCTGACGACGGATACTATTCCGGAGCGGATCGAGCTTTCGAAGCGATGCGGGGCCTCATTCGCGATGGACCCCCGTACGGAGGATGTTCCGGCAAAGCTGAATGAATTAACCGAAGGCCGGGGAGCGGATATGGTCTTCGTCGCGACCAATGCCAGAGGCCTGGTGGAAGAAGCGGTGCGGTTTTCGCGCCCGGGCGCCAAAATCATGTTGTTTGCGCAGACTTCGGATAAGGAAAGAATCGAGCTCTCGGGCGCCAGTATCTGCGTAGGCGAGAGATCGCTGCTCGGCTCTTACAGCGCTTCGGTGGACCTTCAGCGCGCCTCCGCCGAACTGGTTTTCGGCGGTCGGCTGCCGGTGGATCTGCTGATATCGCACCGGGTACCGCTTGATAGAATCGACTTTGCCTTTCGCCTCGCGACGCACCCGGGCGAGTTTCCAGGTGAGAATCCGCTGAAGATTATCGTGCGTCCGCAGGAGCGCGTGGATTGAAAAAATCGATGCTCGCGGCGGTGCTCTACGGCAAGGAACAGGTGCAGCTCGAGCACATCCCCGTCCCGGCGATCGGGCCCGGCGACATTCTTGTGCGGGTGCGCGCGGCGCTGACATGCGGCACCGACCTGAAGGTCTTCCGCCGCGGCTATCACGCCCGCATGATTGTTCCGCCCGCCGTATTCGGACACGAATTCGCGGGCGATGTGGTGGCTGTCGGAGATTCGGTTACGCGTTTCCGGCCCGGGCAGCGGGTGGTCGCCGCCAATTCGGCGCCCTGTCTGCATTGCATTTACTGCCGGCGCGGCAAGGTGAACCTCTGCGAAGATCTGCTGTTCAACAACGGCGCCTATGCCGAATATATTCGCGTCCCGGCGCGTATCGTCGAACGCAACACATACGAGATCCCGGAACATCTGACGTATCAGGCGGCCGCTCTGGCCGAGCCGTTGGCGTGCGTGGTGAAGGGGCTGGACGATACGGGGATGGAACCGGGTGATCGCGTCGCGATCATCGGCAATGGTCCCATAGGTTCGATGTTCGTGCGCCTGGCGAAACTACGGGGCGCGCAGGTGATCGCCATCGGACGCAGGCGAGCAAAGCTGGGCCGTACCTTGAGTCTCGGCGCCGACCGGGTGATCGCGACGGAAGATACTCTCGATCCGGTGGGCTCCGTGCGCGAACTGACCGGCGGAGGCGCCGACATCGTGATTGAAGCCGTAGGACGGCCGGAGACGTGGAACTGGTCGGTCGAAATGCTGCGGCGCGGCGGAGTGGTCAATTTCTTCGGCGGTCCTCCCGCCGGGACGCGGGTCGAACTCGACACCAACCTGCTGCATTATTCCGAGATCACGTGCAAGGCCAGTTTCCACCATACGCCGCGGGCTTTCCGCGATGCTCTCGACATTATCGAATCGGGCGGCGTCACGGCGGAAGCATTCGTACATGCGGAAGAGCCGCTGGCGTGTTTGCCGAAGGTTTTGTTCGATCTGATGGAGGGCAGCGGCGTGTTGAAGACTGCCATTATCCCTTGAGAGCGCCCGCCGTTATCGGGCCCGCGCTGCTGGCCCCGCGCGATTTCGTGCAGAACGCCGGACTCCTGCAGCGCACATGGACGGTGGCGGAAGCGGAGCAATACACGCGCTGGCTGGCAACCCACCACTACGAGAATTTTCACGTTGTCAGCTTCCTGCTGCCGAAGGCCCTTCATCAGGATTTCTATACCGTGTACTCTTATTGCCGTTGGGCCGACGATCTGGGCGACGAGATCGGCGATACCGCCGAAAGCCTCCGTTTGCTTGAGTGGTGGAACTGCGAGCTCGATGCCATGTACGAAGGCGAGGCGCGGCATCCGGTTTTTGTGGCGCTTCGCGGCACAGTGGAGAAATACGGGATTCCGAAGCAGCCCTTCGCCGATCTGATCCGCGCTTTTATGCAGGACCAGACCATGACCAGATATCCGACGTGGGATGCCGTGCTTGACTACTGCGTTTATTCGGCGAATCCGGTAGGGCGGCTGGTGCTGTATCTCTGCGGGTACTCCGATGCCGAGCGGCAGGATTTGTCGGATGCCACCTGCACTGCTTTGCAACTGGCGAACTTCTGGCAAGACGTAACGGTCGATCAGGAGAAGGATCGGGTTTATCTTCCACTGGATTTACTGGCGAAACACAACTACACCGTGGAAGAGTTATTCGCTCACCGATTCGACGAACGCTTTTGCGCGATCATGCGCGAAGCCGTGGATGTGGCACGCGAGCTTTTCCTGAAAGGGCTGCCGCTGAGCCGCATGGTGAATCGCCGCCTGTCAATCGATCTGGAGTTGTTCAGCCGCGGCGGCATGCGAGTTCTGGATAAGATCGAGCAGCAGGGTTACGATGTGCTGTCACGGCGCCCGAAGATCTCAAAGATCGAGCGCGCCGGCCTGCTGGTCGGTACGCTGGCGCGCGCGGCTTTCGCGCCGGCTGCGTGATCCGATGCGTGCGTCACTCGATCAGTCCCGGGCCCACTGCCGCGATGTCGCGAGGAAACGTGCGCGAAACTTCTATTACTCTTTCATACTCCTGCCGCACGAGAAAAAGGATGCCATGTGCGCCATGTACGCGTTCATGCGCTACTGCGACGATCTGAGCGACGAGCCCGGCGCGAGCCGGACGGCGATGGAACGGTGGCACGAGGCATTGACGGCGGCGCTGGCGGGCAATCCCGACGAGAATCCGATGTGGCCGGCTTTTCTCGATTCGGTCTCGCGCTATGAGATACCCCACGAATACTTTTACGCCATGATCGAAGGCGTGGCTTCGGACCTGGAACCGCGCCGGATCGCAAGCTTCGCGGAACTTTACGAGTATTGCTATCGCGTAGCCTCGGTGGTGGGGCTGACGACGATTCACATTTTCGGATTCCGATCCCCCGAGCTGAAGGATGCCGCGCTTCCATTGGCCGAAAGTTGCGGTATCGCGTTTCAGCTGACGAATATTCTTCGCGATGTGCGGGAAGACGCCGGGTTGGGCCGGATTTACCTTCCGGCGGAAGATCTGGAACGGTTTGGCGTCCGCGCCGAAGACCTCAGGATGGCGAGGCGTACGGAGCAATTTGGCCGGCTGATGGAATTTGAGACGGAGCGCGCCAGGCGCTACTATCGCGAGTCCGCGCCGCTGCTGGATCTGATCGATCCGGGCAGCCGCCCTGCCCTGTGGGCGCTGATTGCCATTTATTCCAGCCTGCTCGAACACGTGGCGGAATCGCATTACGACGTGCTGACGCGCCGGATCTCCCTATCGAGCGCGGAGAAGGCATGGATCGTGCTGCGCGCGGCGACCGGGCTGATTCACGCCTGAACTTTCAGGGTGCGATAGAGGTCAACGAACTCCTCCACCGTCAATTGTTCGGCGCGTCTCGAAATCTGGCGCGGCTCGAATGAGACATCCGGATATGCTTCCCCCAGGTTGTTCCGCAGCGTTTTCCGTTTGTGGCGGAAACAGGCGGACACGAAAGCGAGGAAGCCATCGCCATCTTCCACGCCCACCCCGGCGCGCGGAGTCAGGCGGATAACAGCGGAATCCACTTTCGGAGGGGGCTGGAATGCGCCCGGCGCCACAGTGAAAAGATACTCGACCTGCGCGAAGAACTGGCATTCCACCGACAGATACCCGTAATCCCGCACGCCCGGCCTGGCGGTGATTCGTTCGGCGACTTCTTTCTGGACCAGAAATACGGCATGGCTCAACAATCCCGGACTGCGAACATAGCGCGAAACGATGGGCGTGGCGATGTAGTACGGAAGGTTCCCGACCAGGGCACCCGCGCCCCACTGCGACCAGTCGACGTCAAGTGCGTTGGCCTCCAGCATCTGCAGGCGCGATTCGCCCCGCCAGCGGTCGCGGAGATGCGTGGCCAGATCCGGGTCCAGTTCAATGGCGGCGACTCGATCCGCATGCGCGAGCAAATGCCCGGTCAATGCCCCTCGCCCAGGCCCGATCTCGACCACCAGCGGCGCATGTTCGCCGCACGCAGCGCGCGCAATGCGCTCCAGTGTTCTGCCTTTAACGAGGAAGTGCTGTCCGAGTTTCTGACGCGCCAATGTTGCGGGTCAGCCCCGGATGTTGATGTGGCGGCTGCCCACGACGATTTTTCCCGACACCGGCTGTCCGAATGACGTCGCAGGAGTAAAGGTGCTGAAGAGTACCATGTTGCCGATCTCCCGGATCTCTCCGGGCGTTGTGACGCTCGGCGATGTTCCGTCCCCGGAGACCTCGAAGTCGCTGACCGTGCCGTTCGGAGCCACTGTGAGCTGCATGGTCACATCGGGACCGTTCACGGAGAATGGCGACATGCCTTCGATCGTCACCTGGGTGAATAAACTAACGGGGATATCGGGCTGCCATTCGGGATGAAACTGGAGCGTATCCACGATCATGCCAATGCAGAAGAACGAAGAGAGCAGACCGCCGACAGCTGGAACCGCAACCGGCTTGAGCAGATTATCGAATACCAGCTTCAGATTGGCGCGCAGTTCGCCCAGTCGCGCGGTCAGATCCCGGCGAAGCATCAGGCGCGAACGCTCGCGCGAAGCGATCACCTGCAGGCGCGTGGAAAGCATCGATGGAACTGTTTTGGGGGGGAGGGCCTTGAGACCGGTGCGCAGCGAACGCGCCTCGGCGCGATGCAAATCGCACTCCCGGCAGCTTTCGAGATGCAACGCGACGCCGGTACGTTGAGCCTCGCCCATTGCTCCACCCATGTAATCCCACAGCGCGTTGCGAACGGAGGCGCAGTTCAATTCATCACTCATTTTGCAGTCCCTGGTACCAGTTGCAGGGATGGCGCCGGATCGAGCCTGGTCGCAAGATTTCGTCTGAGGGCTTCGCGGCCCCGCACGATCCGGGACTTCACCGTCCCAATGGAAACTTCGAGAATTTCCGCGATTTCCTCGTAACTCATGTCTTCGATCTCCCGCAGGACGAGGGCCGTGCGGAAGACGGGATTTATGCCGGCGAGCGCCTCTTCAAGCAGGGTCTGAGCTTCGCGGTTCATGGTGAAATCGAACGGCGTTTCGCCGGAATCCATGAGAGGCTTTTCGCGCGAGTCGGAATCCTCGAATGCGTCATCGATACCTGTTTCGCCGCGGCGGTGCCGGAAAAGCCAGCGGCGGCGATTATGCGATTCGTTGACCGCAATCCGATAGACCCAGGTACGCAGAGTGCTGTCGCCGCGGAAGCTGCCCACGTTGCGAAAGATCTTGAGAAAGACTTCCTGAGCCACGTCGCTGGCGTCGGCCTGGTCGTTCAGCAGACGATAGGCAAGGTTGAAAACCGGGCCCTGGAAGCGCTCGATCAGTTGTTCGTACGCTCTCTCCTCGCCGGCCTGGAGGCTGGAGATCAGACGCTGATCCTCGAGAGCCGCTTCCTGTTCGGCGGTCAGATTCGAGTTCAGGTTGAGGTAGTAGTTGGCGGCCAATGTACCCTAGATTATATGACGCCGGAAGGGCGGCGGTTGTTCCCGGAGTACTTCAGCGGTTTAAAGACCGGCCCAGATCGAGGTCAGGTCGAGAGCAAAACCGGCCACGGGCCCTTCGCCCTCTATACATGAGATACCCGCGCACTCCTCGGGACCACGGCCGGGGCGATAGATAATCACGATTTTCGCGTTCGGCTGTATCAGCCAGCCGAGTTGCGCGCCATTATCGATCCATTCCCACATCTTGCGTTTGAGTCGGGGGAGCGAATCGGACGGGGATTGTACTTCGATCACAAACTCGGGACAAAGGGGAATAAAGGCCTGTTTTTGCTCCCGTGTCAACGCCCGAAGGCGCAAATCGCTGACCCAGCCTGCATCGGGCGATCGAGTGGCGCCGTTTGGCAACTCAAACCCCGCACTTGAGTCGAACGCCTTGCCGCGTCCGTCACGCCTCGCCCATTCTCGCAACTGCGCGCTCGCTTCCAGGCTGTCGTAGCTCGATTCGCCGCCCGCCGGGGGCAGAATAATGATCTCCCCGTCCGCTTTCTGTTCGATTTGCCAGTCCCGATTGGCCATACAAAATCGGAAGAACTCCTGGGACGACATCCGGCGATCAGGAAGGATCCGGACCGTGGACTCTTCAGCGATGCCGTGCAGATCCATGGGCATGAATTCAGAATAATGCTTTGGCGAGCAATCCGAAGCCGCTCGGGCCATGACCGAAGTCGCGCCTGGAGGCGATGGCGGCAGCGGACATACGGGTGAGGATCGTTTGCTGGAACTCGGGGTCAAGCCACTCGGACCAGCCGTGATGACGGCAGATCGCGAGGGCGGCCCCACGAGTGGTCGCCCCTGACCGCTTGACGGCGCGAACATGCAGCGGGTCCGCGATGATCGGACCTGAAGAACTGTCGACAGCGCGGGAGATCATCGCTTCCGGATCGCAGGGGAGAATCGGAGCAATGGCGACGGATGTCTCGATTCCCGCTTCACGCAATGCCTTGACGGTGTCCCATCTTTCCGCGATAGACGCGCAGTGAGGTTCGAAGATCCGGCGCACGTCATCGCGATCGGTGGTGATGGAGAAACTCACGCGCAGCACGGTGCGCGCTGCGGCGGCACGCAGCAGATCCAGATCGCGAAGAATCAATGGACCTCGCGTCTGGATTACAAACACGCGCGGCGGGTAGCTCGCGACCGCTTCGAGCAGGCCTGGAAGCAGTTGCTGCTCGGATTCCGCAGGTTGATACGGGTCGGTCAAAGGCGAGCAGTAGATCGACTGATGAGGCCTTGATTCGCGCCGCAGTAACTCGGACGCATTGAGCTTGAACGTGGTCCACTGGCCCCAATGGTTCCAGTCATCCGGTTGTAAACCTGCCTGAACACGCATCGTCGGCACATAGCAATAGCTGCAGCCGAAGGTGCAGTTGCGGGCGGGCGTAAGCGAATGAGTGAAACCCGCTTCGGCCAGAAAACCGGAGACCGGACTAAGTATGGATCGCGACTGCTGCTGGAATATTTGAAAAGGCAAGATCCGGACCGCCTCTACAATAGTGAACGAGGTGTAGAGATGGAAACGGGGAAAACGCTCTTTGAAGAAATCAAAGTAGCCGGCCAGGAACTGGGGGACAAGGTCAAGGCGCTTATCCACGAGGGGAATGTCCGGCGCATCATTATCAAAGACGAGCACGGGCACACGTTCGTGGAGATTCCGATCACAATCGCCGCGTTAGGCGCAATGTTGGCGCCGATTCTCGCCGCCGTTGCGGCGCTGGCGACAATGGCGGCAAAATTCACGGTTGTGGTGGAGAAGACGCGCGAGCCCGAAACTCCTCCGAATCCGCCCGCGGTCAGCCACGACTGATCGTTATTGTGTTCTTCGGTACCAATTCCCGGACTTTAATGTGAATTGACCCGCGGTGAATCCTGCTTCCGATCTGGCCGATGGTATGCTTGGCCGCCAGAGGAGAAGCCGATGAGTTGTCAGTTTTGTAAGACTTTTACCCTGTTGGCTGGATGCGCAACTGGAGCAGCTGCGGCAATTACCCTGCCCACTTACATCGATTTCACCGTTACCGTTGACGGAGCGGTCGGAACCTACCCCTCAACCATCAACAGCTTGGGCGTGGTCGCCGGAGTTTATTCAACCAGCACGGCGGGAGTCGCGATCGGATTCGTGCGTGCGACCGACGGGACCATTACGACATTCAATCCTCCGAATTCGATGTATATCTGGGCTGCGGTGATCGAGGATTCCGGAGAAATCCTTGGATCCTTTCAGGACACAAACGGCTTTTCTCACGGCTATATTCGGAACACCGAGGGAGGCATCCAGGTTTACGATATCAACGGCTCGCAATCGTTCACCACGGTCTACGCGGCGAACCATGACGCCGTCGTTGCCGGAACCTATTACAACGGAACCAACCAGTACGGATTCATCATGAATTCTGTCTCGGGGCCGGCGTCAGCGGCCAGCTTCAGCATACCTGGCGCGACCGAGTTGGCTTGCTGGGGGATTAACGACCAGAACCAGGTCGCGGGTGATTACGAAGACAGCTCCGGTGTTTTTCACGGCTTTATCTGGGCTCTGGGTGTGCCGCTGCAGACCTTCGACGTGCCGAACCTGACTTCCCCCGGAACATTCCCCAGGGGGATTAACGACTCAGAAGAGGTGGCCGGAATCGCGGGCGCCGGGGCCGCTCCCCCGTACGGGTTCATACGCTCCAGCGCAGGAACCATCACAACATTCGCTCCTCGGATAACGGAAAGGATCTACGTACGCGGTATCAATTCAGGGGATCAGGTAATCGCTTACTATGCGGATTCCTTCGCCAGCGATACATTTCACGGCCTGATCCGTCAGGTCAATGGACTGATGGAGACATTCGACGTTCCCGGCGCCACATCCACTGAGGTCGAGGGGATCAACGATCCGGGCCAGGTCACCGGGTATTACATTTCAAGCTCGGACGGTTTGTATCACGGCTATATACGGACGCCGTAGCAGCCCGTGCGCAGTGTGATGAGCATCACTCTGGTGCGACATAAGCTGTGAACTCGCACGTACATGATTGAGGCCGGTATTCAGGAACAACCGGTGAACCGCGCTGGGAGCCTGTCGCGGGCCGACATCGTACTGGGCATTCTGAGCTACAACAACGCCGACACAATCGGTCGGGTTACCAGCAACGTGCAGGTTGGTATGGCGGCCTGTTTTCCCAACCTTCGCGCGGTTATGGTCAACGCGGACGGGGGATCGAGAGACGGAACGCAGGAGACCGCGCTCGCCAGCGTCGTCAATAAGGACGATTTTGTACAAGTGGCGTTTCCCGTTTATCCGGCTCAGAAGATCTCGCCGCAACAGTTCGGCATTCCCGGGAAGGCAAACGGCGTCCAGGCCATCCTGGGTATCGCATGCGATCTGAATGCCGCCGCCTGCGCAATCATCGATTCAACCGCCAGTGTCGCGTCGCCGGAAACCGTGGAAGCTTTCGTGAAGCCTGTAATCGAGCGAGACATCGATTTCGTTTCACCCTTATATCTTCGGCACAAATACGACGCCGCCATCCTCAACGGGATTGTTTACCCTCTTACGCGCGCGCTCTACGGCAAAAGGATTCATCAGCCGATCGGCGGCGACTATGCTCTTTCAAGCAGGCTGATGAAGCATCTCGCGCCACAAGTCCGGCCGGATGGCGACACGACCAGTTCCGGCGCGGATGCCTGGATTATCGGCCAGGCACTCTGTGGGGGCTTTCGCTGCGCTGAGGCTTCTCTTGGGCTGAGAGTGCTCAGCCCGCATGAGCCCGCGCTCGACGCGGACGCTCTGCTCGCTCAGGCCCTGCACGCGGTCTTTACGGAGATGAACCGGTCGGCGGCATTCTGGCAACGAATACGCGGTTCGCAGCCCGTGCCCGCGTTTGGTCCTCATTTCGAGCCGCTCCCGGACCCGCCGCCGGTCGATCCCAATCCGATGCTGCAGTCTTTCCGCCTGGGATATCAGAACCTGCAGGATATTTATCGCCTGGTACTCCCTCCGGCCAGCCTGATGGAGCTGAAGAGAATGTCCGGGCGCACGGCGGAGGCCTTTCACTTCGACGAAGTGCTGTGGGCGAGGGTGATTTACGATTTCGCGCTGGCGTGGCGGATGCGAATCATGGATCGCGACCATCTGTTGGGAGCGCTTACCCCCCTCTACATGGGATGGGTCGCGTCCTGGGTCAGCGCGGTTCGAAATGCCAGCCCAGACGAAGCGCAGGATTGCATCGAGGGCTTGTGCATGGCTTATGAAACGCAAAAAGCGTACCTGATTTCGCGGTGGCGCTGGCCCGACAGGTTCAATCCATGAGCGGGCGGGGCCGAAGGAACTGAAGGAGCTGAAAATGAGGGATCAAGTAAATGAAGTGCTGCGGCAGACAATGGCCCGCACCACGACCGCGCTGGCGGATTTCCTGCCCGGGCTGCTCGCCTTCTTCATGATTCTGGCGCTGACGATTATTGTCGCGTTTGTACTGCGGAGCGTTATCCGCCGGTCGCTCCACCGTATCGGATTCGACAGCCAGATGGATCACTGGGGATTCTCCGGCGTTAACGACTGGTCTCCGGCACATAGTCCGACACTGTTGATCGCCCAGACCTCGTTCGTGGCGATTCTTCTGATCGGGGCTTTGATAGGAATCAGCGCGCTCGACACGCGGCTAAC
>CAWBIS010000192.1:0-6189 GCA_963788485.1 Terriglobia bacterium | reverse complement strand
CGATCTGAAGGCGTTCTGGTTTCTGGAGAAGCCCGTTCAGCCCGGTATTCTGCGGGCTCTGATCGAACGCGCGGCGGTCCAGAACCGGCTGGTCGCGGAAACCGAAGTCCTGAACCGGCAGCTGACTTTCCACGGCGTGCTGGGAGATCTGGTGGGCAGTTCGCTGGTCATGCGGCAGGTGTTTTTCGAGGTGCAGCAGGTAGCTCCCACGTCGGCTTCGGTCCTGATCACGGGCGAGAGCGGGACGGGTAAAGAACTGGTGGCGCGTGCGCTGCACCGTTTGAGCCCGCGCGCGTCGGGGCCGTTCGTTCCCATCAACTGCGCGGCGCTTACGGAGACACTGATCGAGAGCGAGCTTTTCGGTCATGAGAAGGGCGCCTTCACGGGCGCGCTCGAGCGTCACATCGGTTGTTTCGAGCAGGCCAACAATGGCACGGTGTTTCTGGACGAAATCGGCGACATGCCCATTGGTACGCAATCGAAACTGTTACGGGTGCTTGAGGATCGCAAGGTGCGGCGGCTCGGCGGCAAAGTCGATCTGCCGGTCGAAGTGCGCGTGGTTGCGGCGACCAACAAGAATCCCGAAGATGCGATTCGCGACAAGCTGCTGCGGGAAGACTTGTATTACCGGCTGAACGTATTCCACATTCAGCTGCCCCCGCTGCGCGATCGCAAAGACGATATTCCGGCGATTTCGGAAGCCATCCTCGCCCTGCTCAACAAGAAACACGCATGTCGCGTGGCGGGCCTGCACCCGGGCACGCTGGAAAGATTGCAGGCGTATTCATGGCCGGGCAATGTACGCGAGTTGCGCAATGTGCTGGAACGCGCCGCGATCATGGCCGGGGAGGGATTGATCCAGCCGAAACACCTGTCCGTGGATCCGATACCGGTCGCCGAGCCGGTGCAACCGGCGCCCGAGGCGGATAGCGGCGAATCGCTTCCCGTGCGTCAGGGCGCATCGCTCGAAGAGATCGAGGAAGCCTACATCAACCGGATTCTGCGGCAGACCAACAACAACAAAACCCGAGCCGCCGAAATCCTCGGAATCAGCGTGCGGACGCTGCACAACCGGCTGGGGCAACTGACAAAAGACAAGGCCAGCAGCGCTACCGGATAGTGGGGAGGGTGTAACCCTACTTTTTCTTTTTTGCGGCTGTACCCGCGCTCAAACCGAGCGCGCGCAGTTGCTCTGCGGCCTCGGGCGCGCGATCGGAGTGGGGATATTTCCGGATCACGGTCTTGAATTGCTGGCCGGCGGCATCGTACCGGCCGAGAAATTTGAGCGACATACCTTTCAAAAAGTACGCGTCCACCGTGTCTTTACTTTCTGGATAACGCTCCAGTACGGCATCGAAATCCATTACCGCCTGGTCGTACTTCATCTGCCCCAGATGGATCTGGCCGATGAAGATCTGCGCTTTGGGAGCGTACGGATCGTCCGGATGATCGCGGACGAAATCGGCAAATTCACCCGCGGCAAGGTCGGTTTTACCGCTCGCATAATCGTTGTTGGCGTTGCTCCACATGATCGATGCCGACGGCTTCGGCGCGTTACTCGTCTGCGCGCCGAACGCATCGGTGCCGCCGTTGGGCGGGGGCGCGGCGGGCGGAGCCTGCAGCACCTTGATCGCGTTATTCGTATCGGTGAGCAACTGAATCACTTTGTTCATCTGGGCCGTCAGATCGGCGAGCGCGCTCTGCGTCGCGGCCTGATCGTTGCCCAGATTATCCACTTTCGCGGTGAGCGCGGCGATCGGACGCAGCGCGTCTTTCAGCTCGCGGTCGAGCGTGTCCTTCACGCTCGCATTGAGCACGCTCACGTTGGTGCTCGTTCTGTTACCCGCGTCGAGAGACTGCTCGAGCAGCGTCTGCACTTTGGCCATCGCCTGATCGAATCCGCTCTGCAGAGTGCGGACCTGATCCTGCAGCTGGGCGATGTCACGTTGCATCTCCTGCTGTTCCTTGCTCGCCGCGAACGTCGAACCGGGAACGATCAGGATGAAAAGAGCGAGTATCCAAATCGAGCGCTTCATAGCTCCACTTTAGCTTTTTTTACCGATCGGCTCACGACACGGCGCGAAAAATTTCCGCCGGCCGCAAGCCGATTTCGGCATCATTGACCTACGGAGAAATGCACCCGCCGGTTTCTCTGCCAGCAGCTCTCGTCGGATTCGGTACAGACCGGCCGCTCTTTGCCGTAGCTGATCGTCATCAGCTTGTCGGCCGGAACACCCAGTTGCGCCAGGAAGTCCCTCGCGGAGCTGGCACGGCGATCGCCGAGGCCGAGGTTATATTCGGCCGAGCCACGCTCGTCGCAATGTCCCTCCACGTTGACTTTGGCGTTGGGGAAGTCCGCGAAGATGCGCTTTAAAGCGTCGGCGTCGGCGGTAAGGGCGACCCGCGCGTCATCGCGAATATTGTTGGAATCGTAATCGTAGAGCGCATCCTGAAGGTCCGACTGAACGCGCGATGTCAGCGTGCCTTTCGACCTCGAAGTATTGTTTGTTGCCGGAGGCGGCGGCGCGGGGCCGGTGACCGTGACGGTCGCGGTGCGGGAAGCGTCGCCATTGGTTCCGCTCGCGGTCAGGACGTAAGACGTGGTTTGCGGAGGCGTGATGCGCTGCGTGCCGTTGGCGGGCACGGTTCCGAGACCGTTGCTGATCGAGACGTTCGTCGATCCCGTGACGTTCCAGCGCAGGACCGCCGACTGACCGCGCTCGATGGTAGAGGGCTCGACGGTGAATTCGGCAATAACCGGAATGCCGGGCCCGGACGGCTGCGTGTTGGGAGCCGTTGCCGTGGGAGCCGGCGGAGGCGGCGGAGGAATCGGCGCCTTCTTGCTGCAGGCGGATGCGAAAATCATGAGAACCACCGCCAATGCGACGCGGCGCAGAGAGAGAATTCGGAACGTAGAGTATTTGGTCATGATTACTTGACCCCCCAAACGGGGGTTAAATTTTCGCCGTCTTTTGTCAACTGCTTTACCTGAGTACCATCCGCCAGCATTGTATAAATCTGCGACTTGCCCGAGCGCGTGGAAGCGAAGACCAGATGCCGGCCATCCGGCGCCCAGACGGGATTCTCGTTCTTGCCCTCGCCGTGGGTCAACTGCACGTACTGGCGCGAGCCGAAATCCATAATAAACACGTTCCAGTCGCCCTTTGCATAGCCGCTGGTCCAGGAGAACGCGAAGTGCTGGCCATCCGGATTCCAGGAAGGGTTGGATGCTTCGCCCTCGCCGTTCGTCACCATCTGGACTCCGGTGCCGTCCGAACTCATCTGATAAATCTGCTGATTCCGCGGACCCGAGACAAAAAGCAGCAGGGCCGGATTCTTCGGGTTCACCTTTGGCTCCACTTCAATGGCATCGCGATGCGAGACGCGGCGGAAACCCTGGCCATTGATATTCGCCACGAAGATCTGAGGCAGTCCGGCGGCGGTGGAAGAATAATAGATCTGCTTCCCGTCCGGGGTGAAATTGGGAGTCGCGTTCAGCGATGCCTCCTGGTTGTAGAACGGAAGCATCCTTCCCGAAAGCGTATCGAGCATCATGATCCGCGGGGTGCCTCTGGCCCAACTGGTGAATGCCACGCGGGTGCCGTCGGGGGAAACCGCCGGGCTGGCCACGATATTTCTGAGCCGGGTGAGCTGCTTCGGATTGCCGCCATCCCAGTCCATCACCCAGATCTCGCCGATGCTCGCCGCGTGCTTCACGAAATAGATTCGGCTGCCGAGCAGAGAAGCCGTGCCGCCGAACTTCTGAATGATGTCGCTGGCGAATTCGTGGGCAACCTTGATGGCGCCCGCCTCATCCAGAGAGCCGGTGTAACGCGAGGCCATCAGCTGCGCCGATTGCGGATTCGACTGCCGCGTATCGTCGACATAACCATAGAGCACGAGCACGCCGTTCTGCGCGGCCGTGTAGCCGAACACCAGATGCGAAGCGTTGACGGGCGCGCCGGCCCAGTCCGGCAGCGCATAGCCCTGCCCGTTATCGTCCGGCCGCAGATCCTCCGGCCGCTGCGGGTTGTTCAGCGGATACGTGCTCTTTGCCTTGATATCGAAGAGCCCTGAGCCCTGCAGGTCGTCGAAGAGCGTGGAATTAAACGCGGCCATGTACGGCTGCGTGCCGGAGCCGCGGAAGTCGACTACGGCAAGCGCGGGCTTCCCGCCGGCTCCGACAATCGTTCCAATAATGTCTTTTTGTGCAAAGACGATGGCCGCGGTGGCCACCGCCAATAAAATGAGCGCACCGATAGTGGATTTTCGCGTCATTGTCGTAATTGAAACCAGAATTCGACCGTAGCCCGATCACGGCCGAGTCCCTGCGGCAGCGAGGGCAAAGGGTTGGCGTCGAGAACAGCCCGCTGTGCCGAGGTATCGAGCAGGTAATCCCCGCTGGGTTGCGAGATCTGCACATTGCTGACCGTTCCATCGCGTGCGATGGTGAAGGTAACCGCGGCCTTCTGGGCGGGCGAAGAATGCAGATTCGACCGGTTCCAGTGTTGCGCAATACGGTCGCGAATCAGGTCGGCATAGGCGCCAAAGCGCGTTCCCAGAACGGAGTTGGGACCGAGATCGATTCCATTCGAGCCCTGCATTCCATACATCGGAGAATTCGCCGCTTGCGGCACGCTCGAGTAAATCTGATTGCTTTTGTATTGCTCGGGCGGCCGGAAGAGCGAGGTGACCTGCTGTTGCGGCGACACTTTTTTCTTCTTCTGGATCTGGTCGGGAATCGGGATGGCGTTTTTCGGCTCTTCCCTGACCTGTTTCTGCAGCTTGACCACGGGTTGCGGCGCTACGGGAGCGATCGATTTGGTATCGTTGGCGAGCGGATTCACCGGGCCTTCGTGACGCGGAATCGGAATCGTTTTCACCATATCGACTCCCACCGCTCCCGAGGTAGTTGTCTGCGCTCCAAAGTTGTGTTCCGTCAGGTGCCAGAAACCCGACGCCACGAGGATTCCGGCCACCGCCGCATGAGTTATCAGCGACCCGGCAAACGCCTTCCCGAGAGGGTCCGGCGGGATGTCGTGACGCATCATGGGGTAGAAGCCTGGCTGCATATCAGCGTCTTCTGCCTATATTGTCATCCGGTTGCGTCACGATGGCGACGTGCAGTTTGGCGTCGCCGAGCGCGCTCATTACGTTGGCGATCAGATCCCACGTGGTCTCTTTCGCCGCGCGCAGATAAACGGAATCCTGCCCCGGATACTTGCTGCGAATGGCTTGTGCCAGCACATTGATGTTTATGGGATCCCGGCCAAGATAAATCTCACCGGCTTTGGAGACGTTGACGACCGGCAGATCCTTCGTGCTGGTGGCTACCGTCTTCGTCTTCGGCACATCGATGTCGATCCCGTACTCCATCACATGCGCCGTGATCATGAAGATGATCAACAGAACCAGCGCCACGTCGACGAAAGGCGTGACATTGATCTCGGCCAGCGCCGGGACGCCGCGCGCGCGCCGTCCGCCCGGGCTTGCCATGGGGCTGAATGCCATACTTCAGTTCCCGAAGCTTCGCTCGATCAGGTTCATGAACTCGAGCGAGAAGTCGTCCATGCGCGCACCCATTTCCTTGAGCAGATGGCCGAAGTGGTTGTAGAAAATCGCCGCGGGGATAGCGGCGAAGAGTCCCACGGCGGTCGCGATGAGCGCGTCCGCGATTCCCGGGCCAACCGATCTCAGGCTGGTGCTGCCCGCCGACCCCAGATTCTGAAACGCGCGGATAATCCCGATCACGGTGCCCAACAATCCGATAAACGGCGAGACCGACGCGGTGGTTGCAAGCCAGTTCAAGTTCCGTTCGAGGCGGGTCAGTTGCTCGTTGACGCCAAGCTGCAGACTACGGTTGATGGCTTCGGGATTAGCCAGACTGCCCCGGCCTTTCACCTGCCTGCTCACTTCCTGATAGCCGTATTCGAAGACCGATACCAGCGGTGACGGACGAAACTGCTCGCTCGCCACCATTACTGCCTCAAGTCCCGCGGCTTTGCGAAACGCGCGCAGGAAGCGGGCATCGCTTTTTTGCGCGGTTTTGAACGAGGATAGCTTGGAGAAGATAACCGTCCACGAATAGAGCGAAGCAAATAGAAGAACGCCGAGGATGGCATATTGAAAGGCCGTTCCGTGGCTGAAAAGATCCCAGATGTCTGTTGTTTCTTGCAGTAGAAGAGCCGC
>CAWBIS010000191.1:0-22814 GCA_963788485.1 Terriglobia bacterium | reverse complement strand
GGCACCGGTATCGAGGGCGCGTGGGATTTCGACATCCAATGGACCCGCCGCGCGGCGTTGCTGCCGACCGGGGCGGAGCGCATCGCCGTTTCAGCCGCGATCGAAAAGCAACTCGGGTTGCAGCTGGAGTTACGCGATGCGCCCGCGCCGGTGCTCGTGATCGACCGTGTCGACAAACCTGCACCCAATGCTCCTGATGTTGTGCAGAAGCTTCCCCCGCGGCCATTGGAATTCGAAGTGGCGGACCTCAAACTGAACAGGAACGGACAGCGCGGTTATCCCGAGTACACGCGCGGAGGGCTCCATGGCTACGGTATGCCTCTCCTGCCGATGCTCGGCTTCGCCTGGGACATCAATTCGGTCCATACGCGCGACTGGTTCAAAGGCCTGCCGAAGGGCGTGGAGTCGGTTTATATCGACGTCAACGCAAAATCCGCGGAGCGCACGAACGGAGCGGCAATCGAGCCTGACAGCGGCTTCGACGACGACCTGCGCGCCATGCTCCAGGCCCTGTTTGTCGAGCGATTTCGGATAAAGTGGCACTACGAAAACAGGCTCACGGACGCATACTCTCTGATATCCGTCAAACCGAAGCTGAAGAAAGCCGACCCGGCCAATCGCGCCAGTTGCCACGAGGCCCGCACGATCGCGAACGATCCCAGGGATATAAACCCGCTGCTCGCAGAGCTGATCTCCTGCCGGAATGCGACGATTGCGCAATTCGCTTCGAGGCTGCAGCAGATCGACGACAATCAGTTCGCGTATCCGGTGCAGGACGCGACGGGAATCAAAGGCGCCTGGGATTTCGATCTCAGCTTCACTCCCTCACGCCTGCTCGACCAGAGCTTCGGCCAGTACGCGAGCACGGCCATCAACGCCACGCCGGATCCAAACGGCGCTGTCACCCTGGCCGAGGCGATAGCCAGGCAGCTCGGGCTCCGGCTGGAGAGGCGGAAACGCATGCTGCCGGCGGTTGTGATCGATCATATGGAACTGACGCCGCTCGAGAATTGAGCGGATGCGGTTCTGTCCTGGTAAGCCAACCTGCGTTCGGTTCCGATCGAGCCAAAACCATCGCGCCCTGAAATATCACAATCGATAACCGCCCGCCCACGGCTCTATATCAACGGAATTGATTAACTATATCAACGGTAACTAATAGACCGGGAATGGAAAAGTTGATACATTTCTTTACAAACATTGCTCACCCGGGAACCCTCAATTCCGGGGCCGGGGAAAGGGAAAAAAATCAATGAATATGCGCAGCTTGCGAGACCGCGCTCGTCTGTCAACTGCCCTGATACTCTGCATCTCATTCTTTGCAGCCATCAGCAGCCTCTACGGACAAGCGGGGACCGCGTCCATTACGGGACGAGTAACTGACACATCAGGTGCAGCCGTTCCATCGGCATCGGTGGTCGTCAAAAACACAGCCACTTCGGCTTCACAGACTACGCAGAGCGATGCCGAGGGACGGTACACCGTGCCCGACCTGGCGATCGGTTCTTACGAACTCTCGGTCTCGAAGGACGGCTTTCAAACCTCTGTTCGCACCGGCATCACCCTCACGGTAGGGAGCGCGCCGGTTGTCGATCTTCAACTGGCGGTCGGGCAAGCGACCCAGACCGTGACCATATCCGCGGAAGCGTCGCAGGTCGAGACCAACAATGCGTCGGTTGCTTCATTGGTGAACTCGACGCAGATGCGCGAACTGCCGCTCAACGGAAGAAATTATGAGCAGTTGATTCTGCTGGCGCCAGGCGTGTCGACTTATCCCGCGGGCGGAAGTTCCGCGCTCACTTCGGTAGCGAACGCCTATTCCATATCGGGCGCGCGGCCGGAAGGCTATTCCAATACATTGGACGGCGAAGACATGTTGAACTGGTGGCAGCGGAACGCCGGTGGTGACGTTACCGGCACATCTCTGGGCATCGACAGCATCGCCGAATTCCAGACGAACACCGGCACGTTTGGCGCCCAGTATGGCGGCAACGGCGCGGCGATCATCGCCGTGACGAAATCCGGCACGAATGAATTTCACGGCTCGGTGTACGAATTCCTTCGCAACAGCGATCTGGATTCCCGCGGCTTCTTCGACGTGGCTGCCCCGCCCCCTTTCCGCAGAAATCAGTTCGGCGGCACTTTCGGCGGCCCAATCAAAAAGAACAAGTTGTTTTTCTTCACGAATTACGAGGGAATCCGCCAGGTACTGGATACGACGTACGTGAACTATGTGCCGAGCGCGACACTGCGCGAGGGGATCTATAACGGTACGCAGTACGCGATCAATCCCGCAGCGAACGCGATGCTGCAGCTGTACCCGCTTCCGAACAGTCCCTACAACGCCAACGTCGGCATATACAAGTTCGTCGGCCCGCAGATCACGCCGGAGGATTTCGGCGTCATGCGCGTCGACTACAACGTCTCGGAAAAGGACTCGTTTTTCGCCAGGTATCAGGCCGATTTCGGAACGCGAACGACTTATGCGGGCATGGGGCTCTGGCCCGCCTTCGATGTCACGCACAACCAGTTCCTGACCGTGGGCGAGCACCATACTTTCTCGCCCACCCTGGTCAACAGCTTCTACTCGTCCTATTCCCGGCCGCTCACCGGCGAAGCCGAGCCGACCGAACATGCTCCGCTGCAGATCTTCACTCCGGCCAGATCGGACGTGGCCGTCAGCATGCCCATCGGTCTGACGTCGCTCGGCGCTTCGATCACCGATCCATTCCAGTTCCTCGAGAACAAGTTCACCCAGAGAGACGATATAACCTGGATTCGCGGCGCCCATACCATCAGCATGGGCCTGTCATTCCGCCGCGACGAGCTCAACCCCTTATCCGAAACGTACTTCAACGGCGAATATTTCTTCACCAGCATGACGAACTTTTTCGCCGGCGATCCTGCGTCGTTTACGGGCGCCCCGAACGGAGGAACGAACGGCTACCGCGGCATACGCGACATACGGCTCACTCCCTACATTCAGGACGACTGGAAAATCACCAGCCGCCTGACGCTGAATTTCGGCTTGCGCTACGACTGGGAATCCGATCCCGACGAGGTTCACAACATCCTGTACAATGCCGTGGGACCGCCCTTCGGGACCGCATTCCAGAATGTGCCGCATGCGTTTGCAACCAATCCGTCGAACAAGAACTTCGATCCGCGCGTCGGCCTGGCATGGGACGTGTTCGGCGATCACAAAACTTCCGTTCGCGCCGGCTTCGGCATCTTCCACGACACATTCCAGACCTACACGTTCTCCTCGGCGTACATCACCAATCCTCCCTATTTGACGGAGAATCAGGTCTTCACTGCCGGTGATCCGAACTTCCCCACCCCGTTCGTCGGCGGCGGAACGCCTCTGCTCAGCAATACGAACGGGACTTATTACGGGATTAACACCACCCCTTACAGCCTTCAGTACACGGTCAACATCCAGCGACAGCTTCCCGACAATACGCTGCTGACGGTCGGTTATCAGGGCACCCGGGGCGTTCATCTGCTTGCCTTCCATGACTTCAACGCGCCGGCAGCCACCGTCACCAACGGAGTCTACAGCTTCGTCCACCAGGATGCGACGAACCCTGCCTTATTGGATGCGAATCCAGTGCCCGATCCAAGTTTCGGCTCGCTGGACATGCTGGATACCACCAGCTATTCCGCCTACAACGCCATGGAGGTCGGCGTGACGCACAGGCAGTCGGCCAATCTCGTGTTCCAGTTCTCGTACACCTGGTCGCATTGCATCGATGGCTCCTATGCCTATGCCGGCCTCGGCGGCAACAACGTGAGTTCGGCCAACACCAATCCTTACGATTGGAACGCGGATAAAGGAAATTGCAGTTTCGATCTCCGCCAGGTCGTCGCCGCCAATGCGGTTTACGTGCTGCCGTTCAAGGGTAACCGCTTCAAGGAAGGCTGGCAAATCAGTGGAGTTCAGTCCTGGCACACGGGCGTTCCCTTCTCGTTGGGAGAAGGCACCCAGCCATATCTGGACAACAACTTCGACAATCCCCGGCCGAACGTTATAGCGGGTTGCGACGTGTATGCCAATCAGAACGTTCACCAATGGTATAACCCGGCCTGCTTCACCGCCTCCGCTTATGGCACGCTCGGCGACATGGGAAGGAATGCCCTTGTGGGGCCGGGCCTCGTCGAAACCGACATCAGCGTCATGAAAGAGACAAGGATCAGGGAGCGGATGAATCTTCAGTTCCGCGCCGAGCTTTTCAATCTGTTCAATCACCCCAATTTCAGCTATCCGGTCACGTCCGTTTTCAGCGCGGGATCGGCGGCCACCAACTATCAGTCCACACCCAACGGGACTGCGGGTGAAATTACTGCTCTGGTGGGAAGCGGCGGCCTCAGCAACGTTGCGCGGCAGACCCAATTCAGTTTGAGGTTGCTGTTTTAACTGGCTGTTTTAAGTGGCTGTTTTAAGTGATAGAAAGCCTCTGGAAGGCTTGGCCTTCCAGAGGCTCCTGTTGCATTTTGCTTCTGATCGAAGGGCAGACAATCCGCCGCGGATTGCCTGCCCTTTTCTGCAGGAACGGCCTACGCCGCCTGAAGCGAGATCGCGTTGCCCGAAGCGGTAAACTGGCCCGCGGTCAACATGTGGTTGACCTCGATGGCGTGCTTCACGGCGGCCGCGCCGAAGCCGGAGTAATAGTGCATTCCGCGGATGCGTTTGTCCGAAGCCGCCTGCAGGGCCATTCTGGAGATGAAGGACGTAGGCACGGGCGCAATCAGGCTGCCGATGCCGTCGATGCCCTGAGCGGCCCCGATCTGCAGCATCTTGAAATAGCCGCGAATCTGTTCGTGCGTCGGGCGTCCCGCCACGAAATTGCCATGAGCGAAGGCGTATTTGGCCCGCACATCGCCCAGCATGACGCCGGGACGCACGGGCAGCTTGTTGCCCTCGCGCTCCAGCCGATTCAGCCAGCGCATGAATTTCGACGGGCTATAGCAGACCTGAGTCCACAGGAAGATGTCTTTCCCGGGATGCGCGGCGGCCCACGCATTCTTGCGCTGTAACTCGCTCGTGGTCTTGTCAGGAGTGGTATTGGGGTTGCCGTAAGGGTGGCCCGCGAAAACGATGGTCTTCACCCGCGGGTCGTCGAAAACGCCGGTATCCGCCATGTCCATGGCCGCACGGAAGCCGCCGGAGGGCTGGCGCGGGTCGCCGGCGAGAAGCAGGAAGCCGTCGGTGCCCACGTCGAGCAGAGCCTGGACGATACCCTTGAGATGCGCGGCGTCGCGATACCGGCGGGCTGCCATATGCGGAATCGGCCGGAAACCGAGCTTCACCAACTGGGCGGATCGCTCAATCGTCTTGACGCGATCGGTATCTTTGGTGCCCGGGTCGGTCGACTTGTCCACGATCGAAAACCTCTGGCCCGCGGGGATCGTAATGCCCTTCTCCGCCATTTCCCTGACGACGTTCGCCATGTTGGTGAGGCAGCTGATCTCGTAGGTACTCGACAATGCGTACTGCCTGACTCGATCCGCCGTGGGACCCGTGGCAAATTCTTTTATCGTTTCAGTAGCTGTGCCCATCTCTGTTAAACCTGAGAAGCACCGCGGGCCGCCCCCGGCGCAAACGTTCAATTGTAACGCAAATATGTACTGATACTCCCCATCAACGGAATTGATTTGAACCTGGCGGCGCACAGGCGCAGGCACGCACCATCCGTTCAGGCTTCGAAGCAGCGAATATGGTCCAGATCGGAAATGAGCCCCGGCGCGATTTGCCAGTTAAAGTTGCGTCCGCACGGACGCCGGGCAGCCCGCATGCGTTCCGAAAGAATCTGATCCCCCAACTAACTGAAAAGAAAACCATTATCTTCCAATTACAAGGTGGCGCCTGCGTTGTTTCCCGAGCGCCGGCACCGGATATCTCCACGCGAGCCAGGCACAAACGTCAAAAATTCGCTCCTTGTTAAAATGAAGGGGTTACGAACGCGGAAGCGTTTCCGTCTCGTTATTCATCAGACACAGTGAGCCGCTCCTCGTCGTGAGGCCAACCCCCGCATTATGTGGATAGTCCGAATTGCTCTTTCACGCCCGTACACCTTCATCGTACTGGCGCTCGTGATTCTTCTGGGCAGCCCGATTGTAATTTCTCGTACCCCAACCGACATTTTTCCCAATATCGATATTCCTGTCCTCGCCGCCATCTGGCAGTACACCGGAATGAACCCGGAACAGATGGAAGGCCGCATCACTTCCAATTTTGAGCGAAGCCTTACAACTGTCGTCAGCAATATCGAGCACACAGAGTCGGTCACGCTGAACGGTCGCGCCATCATCAAGACGTTCCTCCAGCCCGGCGCGAGTATCGACACGGCCAATGCGCAGATCACCTCCATCTCCCAGAGCCAGCTTCACAGCATGCCCCCCGGCACGGCCGCCCCGTTTATCCTGACCTACAACGCATCCACGGTTCCCATCCTGCAGCTTGCGATTTCAAGCGACAAGCTTTCCGAAGCCGAGCTCAACGATTATGCCCAGAATTTCATACGCCCCGATCTCGTCACCGTGCCCGGCGCGGAGATGCCCTATCCTTTCGGCGGCAAACAGCGGCAGGTGAACGTCAGCCTGAACACGTCCCTGCTCCAGTCAAAGGGCCTGTCTCCGGCGGATGTCGTGAACGCCATCGGCAATCAGAACATCATCCTTCCCGCCGGGACCGCCAAGATCGGCCAGCTCGAATACAACGTGGATCTCAATTCCAGTCCCTTCACGGTCCCCGAGCTCAACGACCTGCCCATCAAACTGGGGGCGAACAACACGCCGATCTACGTGCGCGACGTGGCCACTGTCTCCGACGGCTTCGCTCCGCAAACGAACATCGTCCGGCTCAATGGCGAGCGCGGCACTTTGATTTCGGTCCTGAAGCACGGCGACGCCTCCACGCTCAGCGTCGTCCAGGGCATCCTCGACGCTCTGCCGAGAATCAGAAGCACCCTGCCGTCGTCCATCAGGATCGAGCCGATCGCCGATCAGTCCGTTTTTGTTCGCACCGCCATCTCCGGCGTCGTGCGGGAAGCCGTGATCGCCGCGTGCCTCACCGGCATCATGATTCTGATCTTCCTCGGAAGCTGGCGCAGCACGATTATTATTGCCGTCTCCATCCCGCTGTCGATCCTGGTCTCCATCTGCTGCCTGAGCGCCATCGGCCAGACCATCAACATCATGACGCTCGGCGGACTCGCGCTCGCAGTCGGCATTCTGGTCGACGACGCCACCGTTGAAATCGAAAACGTCAATCGCAATCTCGAACTGGGCAAGGAACTGCGGCAGGCTATCCTTGACGGCGCGCAACAGATCGCGGTGCCTGCGTTCGTTGCGACACTTTGCATCTGCATCGTCTTTATCCCCATGTTTTTCCTGAGCGGCGTGGCGAAATATCTGTTCGTTCCGCTCGCCGAAGCCGTCGTGTTCGCGATGCTGGCGTCGTACCTCCTTTCGCGCACCCTCGTACCGACGCTCGCGATGTATCTCCTGAAGCCGCACGACCACGTGGTGCGGCCCACGCGCAATCCCCTCGTTCTGATGCAGCGCCTGTTTGAAACCGCTTTCGAGCGCCTTCGCCTGGCTTACGAGCTTCTGCTCACCAGCTTCGTATACCGGCGGTTCATCTTTGTCCCTGTCTTTCTTGCGCTGTGCGCCTGCGGTTTTCTGCTCTTCCCGTGGCTTGGACAGGATTTCTTCCCCTCGAGCGACAACGGCCAGTTCCGGCTTCATATGCGCGCCAGAACCGGCACTCGCATCGAAGAGACGGCCAGTCTGAACGACCTGGTCGACCAGTCGATCCGCCGCTCCATCCCGGCGGCGGAGCTGGACAACATCGTCGACAACATGGGTTTGCCTTACAGCGGCATCAACACCACGTACAATACCAGCGGCGTCATCGGTTCGGCCGACTCGGATATCCTCGTCTCCCTGCGTGAGGGCCATCATCGCCCAACGCAGGAGTGGGTGGATGCGCTGCGCCCGAAACTCGCGGCCGAGTTTCCCGGCACAATGTTTTACTTCCTGCCGGCCGACATGATCACGCAGATTCTCAATTTCGGACTGCCCGCGCCTATCGATATTCAGGTCGAAGGAATGAACGTGGAAGGCAACCGCGTCTGGGCCGATCGGCTCCTCAGCCAGATCCGCCAGGTGCCGGGCATGGTGGACACGCGGATTCAGCAGCCCTTCGACGAGCCCACGCTCCACATCATGGTCGACCGCACCAAAGCCCAGCAGGGCGGCTTCACGCAATTCGACATCGCCAGCGGCATGCTGGTATCGCTCAGCGGAAGTTTCCAGACCACTCCCACGTTCTATCTGAACCCGAAGAACGGCGTGAGCTACAACGTGGTCACGCAGACCCCGCAATACCGCATTAACTCTCTGCAGGACCTGCAAAACGTCCCCATTACATCGCCCAACGGCGCGAAACAGGAAATCCTTGGCGACGTCAGCACCATTGAGCGCGGCAACGGTTTGGCGGTCGTGAACCACTACAACATCCATCGCGTGGTCGATATCTACGGCGCGGTCGAGGGCCGCGATCTCGGTTCCGTTGGCAAAGACATTACGCGCGTGGTTGACGCCGCGGAGAAAACCTTGCCGCGCGGATCCAGCGTCACCATCAAGGGGCAGCTGCAGACCATGAAGTCCTCTTTCATCGGGCTGGCGGCGGGCCTTGTCGTCTCGATTATCCTGGTTTACCTTCTGATTGTGGTGAACTTCCAGTCGTGGCTCGACCCGTTCATCATCATCAGCGCGTTACCCGCGGCTCTGACCGGAATTGTGCTCTTTCTGTTCCTCACGCAGACGCGTCTCAGCGTGCCCGCTCTGATGGGCTCGATCATGTGCATGGGAGTCGCTACCGCCAACAGCATCCTGGTTGTTTCCTTCGCCCGGGAGCGCATGACGCATCACGGCGACGCCCTGCAGGCCGCTATCGAAGCCGGTTTCACGCGCTTCCGGCCCGTCATTATGACCGCGCTTGCGATGATGATAGGTATGGTGCCGATGGCCCTCGGTATGGGCGAAGGCGGCGAGCAGAACGCGCCTCTCGGCCGCGCGGTCATCGGCGGATTGCTCTGCGCGACAGTGGCTACCCTGCTGTTTGTGCCATGCGTATTTGCTCTCATTCACAATCTCATGAAGAAGAAACAAGTCAGTCCGGCAGCCCATCGCTATGAACCAGCTCACCAATAACGAACGCGAGGCCGCCATGCAAGCCGCAGTCCCAGACCCCGAAGCGCCGGAACGCTCCCCACGCCGCGCGATGAGCGTCGGGCTCATCCTCACCCTGCTCGTTGCATTCGGCGCCATCGGATGGTTCGTTTACAAAGGCATTTACACGCGCGTCTCGGCCGAAAAGGCGCTCGTGATCGAAACCCATGAAGCCGCCGTGCTCAGCGTCTCGGTGACAAGTCCGAAGGTTACCAACGCCACCCAGGAACTCGTCCTGCCTGGGAATACGCAGCCCTTGATCGATTCGCCGGTCTTCGCGCGCACCAACGGTTATCTGCGCAAGTGGTATAGCGATATCGGCACGCACGTTAAGGCCGGCCAGTTGCTCGCGGAGATCGAAACACCCGAGGTGGATCATCAACTGCAGCAGGCGAAGGCCGACCTCGAAACCGCGCAGACCAACTTCAACCTGGCCAAACTGACCGCCGATCGCATGCTGGTTCTCGAGAAAAAAGGGGCGGTGGCGCGCCAGGATACGGATAACGTCGTTGGCGACATGAATGCCAAGAAGGCGGCCGTCGACTCCGCGGCCGCCAACGTGAAGCGCCTCGAGGATCTGCAATCTTACGAAAAAGTTTACGCTCCGTTCGACGGCGTGATCACCGCGCGCAATACCGATATCGGCGATCTCATCAACGCCGGTTCCGGATCCTCGGGGGGCAAGGAACTGTTTCATATCTCGGCCACCAACCAGCTGCGCGTGTACATCAGCGTTCCCGAAGATTACGAGCAGGCCGCCAAAAACGGCGCTCACGCGACCCTGACTCTGAACGAATTCCCAGGCCGCACTTTTCCCGGCACCGTCGTGCGCAACTCCAGTTCGATCGATCTCGCTTCCCGCACGCTGCTGGTGGAAGTGGACGCGGATAACCCGACCGGCGAACTGCTTCCCGGCGCCTACGTTTCGGTTCATCTGAAGTACACCGGTCCTTCGGCGGAGGCTCTCACCATTCCAGTGACGACCGTGTTGTTCCGTTCGGAAGGACTTCGCGCGGCTGTCGTGCGCGACAACAAAGCCATGCTGGTTCCGATCACGGTCGGCCGCGATTTCGGCGATTCCCTCGAAGTTCTCGCCGGCCTTCACCCACAGGATAAATTGATCCTGAACCCTCCCGATTCGCTGATCTCAGGCACCCCGGTTAAAGTAGAAGAAACCGCAAAATGAAAGTAGCCATAGTGAGTGGCGCCAGCCGGGGCATCGGCAATGCAATCGCATTGCGTCTGGCCGCCGATGGAATGAAGGTCGTGCTGTGCGCCCGCGATGAGAAGCTTCTGAATGAGACGGCTGCAGCTATCGGCGAAGAAAAATCGCTGGTGGCCGCCCTCGATCTGCGCTTGCCGGATTCCGCCGCGAAGGTGGTGGATGCCGCTGTCGCGAAGTTCGGCAGGGTGGATGTCCTCGTCAACAACGCCGGCGCGACCAAGCGCGGCGAATTCGAGACCCTGACCGACGACGACTTCATCGACGGCTTCGCCTTGAAATATTTCGGGGCCGTGCGTCTCACCCGTGCCGCCTGGCCTCATCTGCGCAAGCAGGGCGGATCCATCGTCAATATCGTGGGCGCGGGCGGTCGCACCCCCGGAGCTATGTTCGCGATTGGCGGATCGGTGAATGCGGCCGTGCTCTCTTTCACCAAAGCGATGTCGGAAAAAGGCATTCAGGACGGCGTTCAGGTCAATGCCATCAACCCCGGGCCCGTGCGCACGGCGCGACTCGCCAGACGGCTCGAATCCACCACCGAAGCGGACTTCCTGCGCGAGGAGCGAATAGCGCGCATCGGCGAACCCGCCGATATCGCGGCTCTCGTCTCGTTCATTCTCAGCCCGCACGGCAGATACATGCAGGGCGCTCTGGTCGACTTCGACGGCGGCTCAACCAAGACGATCTGAACCACGACCCTCTAAGATGAAATTGACATGAGTCCGAAACTGCCCATTGCGGGCGTGCAGAATCTGATCGCCGTGGGAAGCGGAAAAGGCGGCGTGGGCAAAACCACCGTGGCTGTGAATCTCGCCATCGCCCTGGCGAAACTCGGCTACAAGACCGGTCTTCTCGACGCCGATGTCTACGGCCCCAACGTTCCGCTGATGATGGGCACCAATCAGACGCCCGCGGCCATTGGCGAGCGCATCCAGCCGCTGAAGAATTATGGCGTGAAGCTGATGTCGATGGGCTTTCTCAGCCCCGGCGACAGGCCTCTGGTCTGGCGCGGACCCATGCTGCACAGCGTGATCCAGCAATTCCTCCGCGGCGTCGACTGGGGCGATCTGGATTACCTGGTGATCGACCTGCCGCCCGGCACCGGAGATGTGCAGCTGTCGCTGATTCAGTCCGCTCCGGTGACCGGCGCGGTGGTGGTGACTACGCCGTCCGATGTCTCTCTCGAAGACGCGCGCAAGGCTGTGCGCATGTTCGAGCAGGTAAAGGTGCCGATCCTCGGCATCGTCGAAAACATGAGTTTCCTCACGTGCCCGCATTGCGAGGAACGCATCGACGTCTTCAGCACGGGCGGCGGACGCCGCACGGCGAACGACATGGGCGTCAATTTCCTCGGCGCGCTGCCGCTCGATCCGCATGTGCGCATCGGCGGCGATACCGGCCAGCCCATCGCAACCTTCGGGCCGGACGACAAGCGCGCCAAAGCGTACTACGAAATTGCCGAACTGGTGATGACGAAAGCGCGCGAAGCCGCCAACACCCCGGGCCCCACGATCAGTATCACCGACTAACCGGCGGAGCGACTAAATCTTCGGTTTGGGCGCCGGCAGATCGCGTGCGACCACCTTATCCTGAAAGCCGGTTCTCGCGTGCGAACCGTCGCAGAACGGCTTATTCTGCGACTGGCCGCAGCGGCAGAGTCCGATCACCGTCCGGCCCGCCAGGCCGAACGCCTGTCCCGTCGGGTCGAGGATCTCGAAGTCGCCTTCAATGCGGACCGATCCGTCGTTGTTGACTGTAATTTTGGTAGCTGGCATGAAAGCCGATGCTAGCACGAGCTACTTTTTCTTGTCGTCCTTGACCTCATCGCCGAACGTAACGGTCGTTTCCGATCCGAAGCGTTTGTAATTCTCGTATTTCACGGTCATGCGGATCCGCTGGTCTTCGTTGCGGAAGTGCAGCGTGTCGTTGGCGTGCGTGTATGTCGGGAACCAGTATTTGCCGTCTATCTGCTCGCGGTAAGTCTCGAACCTCGGGAACTGGTTATCGTCATTTTTCTTCTGCTGCCCGACGCCCTTGCCGAAGGTTTTCACGATCTGCAGATCGCGGTCGTCAACCCAGATGTCTCCTTCGAAGTAGCGCTCGCCCTTGACCATCGTCTTCGGTCTGACGGTGAATTTGTAACAGCCGATCTCATCCACCATCTCCCGGCCGATGTATTGAATGTCATACTTCGGGATGTCTTCCGTGGTGAGGACGAATGGCTGCACGCTGCGCAGATCCTGCAGATCCTGCGGCGTGATCGTAAGGTGCAGAGTGTTCATGGGGGCGTAGACGACTTTTTCCTCGCGCTCCTTGTTGGGGCCGAAGGTGATATCGTCGACCTCCTCCCACTTTCCCTGCACGATGTGGCCGCTGGGGTCGAGTTCTTCCACCTTCACCGATTGCCGATAGGTATAGTTTTCCCTCGCTTTGCGGAACTCGGCTTCCTTGGCCGCAAACTTCTGGATGATTTGATCCGGAGCCAGGTCGGCCGCAATTGCTGAAGCCGCCGCCGAACAGAGGAGGCAACTGAAGATCAAATAGCGCATACCTGAATTATGCCTGATCTCAACCGAGGAGTTTCTTCGCGATGGTCAGCAACTGGATGTTGCTGGTGCCCTCGTATATTCTGCCGATCTTGGCATCCCGATAGAGTTTTTCGACGGGATAATCCCTGGTGACGCCGACGCCGCCGTGGATCTCGACGGCTTTCGAGGCGACATTCTCGGCCACTTCGGAAGCATAATACTTCGCCATAGCCGCTTCCTTCACAAAGGGCTGACCGTCGTCCCGCAGACGCGCGGCGTTATACACGAGCAATCGGGCAGCTTCGACCTCCGTGGCCATGCGAGCCAGATCGAATTGCACCGCCTGGAACTCCGCGATCGGCTTGCCGAATTGCCTGCGCTCCTTCGCGTACCGTATCGCATGGCCGAGTGCGCCCCCGGCCAGCCCGGTCATCTGGGCGCCGATTGCGATGCGGCCTTCGTTCAGCGTCTCGATCGCGATCTTATAGCCCCTGCCGCGCCCGCCGAGCAAATTCTCCGCGGGGACGCGGCAGTTTTCGAGGATCAATTCGCACGTCGACGAGGCGCGAATACCGAGCTTGTCCTCTTTCCTGCCCACGCCGAAGCCGGGAAAGTCGCGCTCGACCAGAAACGCCGTGATGCCGCGATATCCAGCCGCTGGATCGGCATTCGCGAACAGCACGAATACGCCGGCCTCGGCCGCGTTGCTGATCCAGAGCTTGCGTCCGTTCAGCAGGTAATAATCGCCGTTCGCCTCGGCCGTGGTGGCGAGCGCAAAAGCGTCCGATCCCGAACCGGCTTCCGACAGAGCATACGCTCCGACCGTGTTTGCCGCGAGGCGAGGAAGATATTTCGCTTTCTGATCCTCGTTGCCCCAGCGCAGGATGGCGTTGTTGACGATGGTGTTCTGAACGTCGACTACCACTCCCGTGGAAGGATCGACCGCGGATATTTCTTCTATGGCGAGGATGCACTGGAAGAAGTCCCCACCCTGTCCGCCATACTGCTCCGGAATTTCGATTCCCATCAGCCCGAGGTCGAAAAGCTGGATGAGCAGGTTCTTGTCGAATGCCGACTCCTCGTCCATCTTCCGCACGAGCGGCGCGATCTGCTCCCGCGCGAAGCGTCGCACGGTGTCGCGGAAAAGGATTTCGTCTTCGCTCAGGCGCAAAGGCGTCATTCCAGAAATGCGGCGCAGCGCCGGTTCTGCGATTCCGCCACGCCCCGATGTGTGATCGCGCCGCAGTAGGTATTTACGCCGGCGCGCAGGCCGGAATTCTCCTTCGCCGCGCGCAGCAGCCCTTTGTTGGTGAGCTCCAGCAGATAAGGGAACGTCGCGTTAGTCAGGGCGAAGGTCGAAGTGTGGGGCACGGATGCGGGCATGTTCGAAACGCAGTAGTGGATCACATTGTCGACTGTGTAAACCGGATCGCTATGGGTCGTGGCATGCGAGGTTTCGAAACAGCCGCCCTGGTCGATGGCCACGTCAACGACTACCGATCCGCGCTTCATCCTCGATATCATCTCGCGGCGCACGAGTTTGGGCGCGGAAGCGCCCGGAATCAGCACGCCGCCAATCACGAGATCGGAGAGCTTGAGCGTTTCCGAAATGGTCCACGTATTCGATGCAAGGGTCACCACCTGGCCATTGAAGATGTCGTCGAGGGCGCGCAAACGGTCGAGGTTACGATCAATGACGGTGACGTGGGCACCCATGCCGACGGCGACCTTCCCGGCGTTGGTGCCGACGATTCCGCCGCCGATGATCGCCACATTCGCGGGCGCGACTCCGGGAACGCCGCCCAGCAGAATGCCGCGTCCGCCATTGGGGCGCTCCAGATATTGCGCGCCGACCTGCACGGCAAGGCGTCCGGCGACTTCGCTCATAGGCGTGAGCAGCGGCAGCGATCCGTCGGGTTCGAGGATAGTTTCGTAGGCCACCCCGCTGACCTGAGATTGCAGCAGCCGATCGGTAAGCTCCGGCAGGGGCGCGAGATGCAAATAGGTAAAGAGGATCAGATCGGGCCGAAAGAAGCTGTATTCGGAAGGCTGCGGTTCCTTGACCTTGACAATGAGATCGGCCCGCTTCCAGACTTCCGAAGCATAGGCGACGATGCTGGCGCCGGCATGGACGTACTCTTCGTCCGAGATAGTGCTGCCTTCGCCCGCACGAGTTTCCACAAGGACTTCGTGACCCGCTTCGCGCAACGCGGCAGCCCCGCCAGGAACAAGTCCGACGCGCGTTTCGTGATCCTTGATCTCCCTCGGGACGCCGATAATCATGTTGCTATGGTCCCACGCGTATTTGCGGCGCGCGTCTGGTCATAGCCACCACCTGAGTCTTGTTCGAATCGTAGATCGTTTGCCCCGGATCGAAGTCGGATTGGCTGATACCCGTATAAGACTCCTCGAAAGCCTGAACGAGGCCGCTGTGCCGCTGGGCGGGGCTCAACACGGGATCGGGCTTGTCCACAATGGCCAGAATCCTCGCAATCTTCCGATTTTGGGCGGCCCAGAGATCCTCCGAAATACCGTCGCGAACCAGATAGAATCTTACCGGGTAAGATGCCGGCAAGGTAGAAATCAAAAGGTCATCGGGTCTGAGCTTTCCGGAAAGGAAGGCAGCCACGTGGGAGGCATCGTTGTTGGTTCCCGTTTCGGCATTATTCAGCACGGCCCCCGAAGTCATAACCTGGATACCACCCGCGGCCAGTATCACGATAGCCGCGGCGCCTGCCTTCCAGCCCGTGCCCGGCCTGGTTAAACGGCGGAGAACAAAATCGGCGCCCGCGGCAGCGGTTCCGAGATAGAGCGGAAGCAGAAATAGCCAGACTCGCGCCGGAGGAGTTACGCGCTGCAGGATTGACATCACAAGGCAAGTGAAGGCGGCGATGGCGAAAAGCGGAAGTGCGGCGACACTGCGGCGCGGCCTCGTGGCGATCACGCCGCACGCCGCCGCGCCGGCCACCAGCCATGCAAACCAGGGATACCATCCGCTGCTCCACTGGTTCCAGACATCGCCAAATGAGCCGGGAGACCGGCTCACGAAGTCCCGCATGCTTTCCGGCTGGACGAAGCGGTTCTCGAAGAGCGCGGCATAACCCGAGCCAAGCAGGATCGGCCAATAGACGAAAGCGGAAACCATACCCGCGGAGCCGAGCGCGAAGGCCAGCGGAGTTGCCGCCCCGAGGAGTCCGCTGCCGCCACGGACCGCCAGAAACAGATAGACGCCCGCGGCAGCGGCCACCGGGTAAATCCCGGTGGGGACGGTGCAAATGGCTGCGATTGAGACAACCGCAAAAAGAGCCCATAGTCCGCGGCGTGCGGGTTCTTTGGCGAGCGCATCGGCGAGGACGAGCTGTACGAGGAACATCGCGGCGATGAACGAATAGCCTCGCGCATTCGTGGAAAAGCTGATCAGATCCGCATTGGTCGCTACCAGCGCCGCGGCCAGAAGCCCCGCGGAAGCACCGTAGAACCGCGAGAAACAATACCAGGCGGCAATAACGGTGAAAACGCCGGCCACAAATGCCGGAAGCCGGATACTGACCGGCGTTGAACCGGCAAACCGAGTGACCACAAAAACGGCGATGGTATGTAACAGGTGGTTATTCGGCGTGTAGTCGTTGATCAATGTACGGAGCAGACCCTGCCGCACATACCTGAGCCAGGTGCATGCTTCGTCGTAGCGCATGGGCTGCGCATACAGATAAAATGCCCGGATCAGAAAGGCGCTCGCTGCAACGGCGGCCAGAGCGACGTTCTGCGCACGGGACTGCCGAAGCGAAAAACCGCGCACCCGGGCCGCCGCGGATCTGAGTTCGTGCACGCAAGCCGCGGCGGTCAACTGCAGTTCGGAACTCAGCCGCGCCAGAGAGGCGAGCGACGCCGCCCCGGCGGCAAATAATGCAATACCGCCGCAGCGCATCGTCAGAATGAAACCCGCGTAAAAGGCTGGTGTCAGGCGTTTCACCGCGCCTGACATCACACGGGTGAGCATCTCCGCGAACAGGTGCCGGGGGAGTAGCGAAACTCCGATGCAAAACAGCCCGAGGAGTACGGCCGCGACAGCTCCGGCGCCCACTATCAGACGAAACCGGGGCGAAGCCGCGGGCCTGCATTCCCGCGCTTCCTCCGCATCGGCCGCACCTGTACTCGCGAGGAAAGGATCCAAATGGATCGTACGCTCCACTGCCGCTAAGCAATTATTGTACTTTCACGGCAAGGCTACCGCCTGTATATCCGACGCTGCCCATTGGGTCCCGTTGGTCGATCGCAGGATGCGGTAATACAGCAGATTCGGTCCCACTACCGGTATATTGATTGCGCACCCGTTGTTGCAGGGAGTCAGCGTGCGCGGCTCGGATGCGAAATTGAATGGCGTCAACCCTCCGGTCTGGCAGCTGTCGGCGCGCGCCGTGCAGTAAAGGCCATTCAGCGGGGATTGCCCCGCCCCGATGTAGCGCGAGTAACCAAACTGTATCTCAACATAAACCGAGCCTGGCGGCAGCCTGACCGTCATGGTCTTGAAGTCGTTGTCCGGGTCGCCCTTTTCCTGCCACGGAGGCAATGAGACCACAAACCCGGTCATGGAGAAGCCGTCCATCGAGTTGGTGCCCATCAGCATTGTCCATCGACCATTTGGATAGGCCGTGGTGTGGGTATAAGGATAATGGCGTCCGGGGCTGCTCCAGCCCTGGCTGATATATCGCGAGGAGTTGCCATTGGCGTCGTTGGCGTAAATGCGGAACTGCCGGATGCCCCCAGCCGGAGCGTTGTCACCAAAGAGCACGCAGGGTACGCTGACCCACGAAAGACTGCCGGAGCAATAACCCGGATCATAGGCCGACGGGACGTTGACGTAGATCTGGTTGACTGTTGACCCGGCATAACATTCACCGGCGTTCAGCACAAAGCACATCGAATAAGGAATCGAAGCGACGCTGCTCGACGGGCCACTGACGTCGACCAGCTGGAAACGGCCCGCCCAACCGATCATCGGTTGAGTCTTGTAAGTCGCCTCGGAAGCGGGGGCCGACCCGATCGCCTGGATCGTATACACATTGCCAGAAACATTGGTCAGAGTCCGGTACGATCCGCAGCCCAGTGATTCCGCGCCGCAGGCTACCAAAGGGTTCATGTCGAGTGCCCACGGATAACCCGAAGCTCCCGCCGTGAATTGGCTGTCGTCGGTATAGCTTTGCAGCTGGCTTCCGATCTGCGCGCCGTTTCCGTGAAACGCCGGCTGGCCGTTATTGATGAAGACCGGCGGGACCTGTCCCAGACTGCTGAACGGCGTGTTGTAGATGGTGCGCGGCGACGTCACGAAATTGAGGCCATCAGCGCCGCGGCCCATGGCGGAGTGCAGCACAAACGAACGGCCGAGTTCCTGAGCAATGCCCGTAGTCAGGTCCTGCAGAAAGGAAGCGGCGCCGCAGGCGTTCACATACCCCGGCATCATCGTGAAACTCCAGCCGTTGGCATGCACCAGCTGGCCGGCGTTCTGGGCGCTGAGCGGATTGTTCTGTCCATGCCACGGCGTGTATGAACAGTAATCGTACGTGGCGTTGCGGGCGGCTACGACCCGCAACGTGTTGCCCGCATCGGGGCTCATGGACAGAACCCGGAAATGCTCGGAGTCGTAACCTCCGGCGCCTGCAAGGTCGGCGGCGTTGTCCCCAACCTGCATCGGCGGATATTGCGAATAGTTCGGATTCCACGGACAGGGCCAGGTCGACTTTTCAATTGACGTGGCCGCCACGTTGCACACGCCATTCTGCGGCAAACGAAAAGTGACGCATTCGGTAAAAGGACTGGAGTTCGCCGGACAAGTCCTGTAATAATTCTGGGCCGCGCAGGTCGAACCGCCACCGGGCGGCCAGTCGAGGCACGTGTTGGTATTCCACGTCGCTCCGTCGGCCTCGAGAATGCTGATCACCTGCGCCTGGAACGGGCCGCCGAACAGCGTGGACGTACTGTTGGTATCCAGTTCGTCGAGGCCGAAACCGAGGCCGTTTGGATAGCTGTCCAGCGCCCCGGCCGTATGCAGCGATCCATAACGCGCATGCGGGATTCCCGTGCCGTCGAGCGTATGGACCAGCGCCACTACCTTCGCCGGACTCTGGCTCAGATCCACCGACGCGCACCATCCGGGTCCGCCGGATGTCGGTTGCCCTTGTCCGGAGTAGACGTTGCAGAAGAAGGCAAAATGGCCGCTGGAGCCGTAATAACCGATGGCCGGATTGGCATTGGTCCAGGCGCCGTAAAGAGACGAGTTGTAAGCGGGCAGCGTTCGACCCTGATTGGCTTCGATCTGCTGATCGAGGTCCGCGTTCATTGCGTGCGGCATCAGGTCCACGGGACCGGCAATCTCCGTATTGACCGGTGGACAGTCGCCGCCGGGTCCGCAGGTGTAGTTGTAATTCAGCTCCGTAGTGTAATCGCCGGTGTACGTGTACTGGTTGACCGTCCATCCGCCCTGAGAATTCTGCTGGCCGGAGTAAAACACGTTGCCCTGCGTATCGTCGAAACTAACTCCCGCGAGGTTGGAAAGAATTCGCGTTGTGCCATCGGTCGCGATAAAAGCAATCGACCCGGCGCCGGTGATAATGCTGGTCAGGCTGCAAAGATACCCCGTCTTGCCGTCCCCCGAGGTGACCGGCACCGAACTGCATTTGTCGCCGCCGGCCTGCATTCCGATGGGCGCCCCCGATCCCGCCAGCTTGTATTGAAGGCCGATGGTCGCGGTGCCGTTGGCGTCGTTCTTCCACACCCGCAGACCCCACCCATAAGCGCGAAAGGTCGCCGTTCCCGCTCCCGGCGTTTCGTTCACGGTCATCACGGCCGCACTTTTCGGAGGGCCCGCCGCGGTACAGAGATTGTTCTGGCAACCGCCCGTCGAGATAAAGATCTTCTCGCCTGCCGCGATGGCGCTGCTGAAATGCTGGGATGTGCCGATGCTGCCGATCGTCAGCGTGCTCCCGGAGACGGTGAGCGTTCCAAATGTTTCCCGATTCTCCATTCGGACCAGAGGAGAACTGCTGTTGGTCCAGCCGTAGAACGGAATTGTGGGGAAAGCGGAGGGAAAAGCCCCGTCGGCGTCCGTCGATCCGGAGGATACCTTCGCCACCGGTCCCGTCGGTAAAACCACCTGAATGGTATTGCTGGCGCATCCGGCGGTGGGATTGAGAAAGATACACATATCGACGGTGCGGTCGGCTGCGGCCGTACCGCTGGCGCTTCCCCACACCACCACCCCGATATCCTCGAGGGTCCGGTGCCAGTCGTAGGGCAGCGGCCATAGGCTGTTGGAGATATCCGCGTAGAGATCCAGCGGATTCGTGTTGTTCGTACTTGCGTTGGTGGTGGCGCCGTTCAATATTCCGGAAGGGTTGCTCCAGCCGCTGCCACCCGTCCAGTCGGTGAACGCCAGACTGCTGGGAGAGCAGCCGTTGGCACCGCAGCCGGTTCGCCAGGTACTGATGGAGGTCGCCATCGGTGTCAGCGTTACGCCTGTCATGGGGTCGGTGTACGACTGTTTGGCGGTCCAGTTGAACGACGGCAGGCCGAGATTTCCCCATTTGGAGGCGTCGAAGGGCGATTGCTCGCTTCGCGTCACTCCGCTCGAGAGATTGGCCGTGGTGAACGATCCCGTCGCCGTGCCGCCGCATCCGCCGACCTGGTAATAGTAAGTCGTGTAAGCCGCCAGCGCGCGGTCGCCGGTCTGGTGTCCGATGGTAACGGTCCGCGTAGCGCCCGATGCGGAGGAAAGCGTGTCGGCGCGGCCCGTGTCGGTCGACGCTCCCATGTACTCCGCTCCGTTGACATCCGGATGCAGCGGCGTCAGGGACGGCGAAAGACTCACCTCGATTGTGCACGCGCCGGAGAAACCCTGTTCCACGAGCACCGCCTGGGTCTGATTCACGCTCGTGATGGTTGCAGTCAAGGCCCCCGCGCTGTTCGATGCGGAGAGCAGAACCAGAAGAAGTAACCAATACGCTGTTTGAGAACGGTTCATGGCCATCGCTCCATCGGGTAAGTTATGGTTCATCGGGCGCTTCACGAAGGCAGTCATAGCCGCGGCAGACCTTGCAGAAAGATGATGTACTGATACGTGCCGAAGTTTGCGGCCGCGGCGCCGCTGGAAATGGCGCCCACCACGAAATACCATCCGTAGGACTCAGAAGGAATGGTTGCAACCGCCGTCGCGGTGCTGGCGCCATCCACCGAGCAGCGGATGGTGTTGGCCACCGCCGAATTATTGTCCACCGTCAGGCGATGCGCGTTGGTGTCGTGCGGATACCCGGTATCGGCGGTGGCCAGATCCGTTCCGCCCGCGCGGATGACCGAAAACCAGTCGCCCGCTCCGATCTGCCGGCACCCGATAAAGTCCGAAGCCGCGTTGCCGGAACTACTGAGGCCGACATATTGTGTCCCGTTGACATCCGCGGACATGTAGGTACCCGATACCCATAGGTTGCCCGGCGTGGTTCCCGACCAGTAATCGTGCGACGCGCCGGACGCGCTGGTGTTGTGATCGGAGGGGAAATAGAAGAAGCAGACCGTGCCGCTTCCCGCCGCTTGCCCCCAGACGCCGCCCACGACGGTCTCCGCCGGAAACGGGGTGCCTGCCGGAGCCGTCCCGCCGCCGCAGCCGCCGGAATAATCCCATCCATCCTGCCCGCGCGCGAATCCCGTATCCAAAGCGAGGTGATTGATGTAGAACTGTGTCGGGTCGGTCGGGTTGAATGTCCCGATCGGCGAGGGCGCGGTGCTGGCTCCGTCGACGCCCGTATACGATATCGTGACATTCGCGGGCGTTTGCGCAACTGTAATACTGGAGCCGGCGAGAAGAGCGGGCGGTACGCTCAGCATCGCCATGGCATTCGTTCCGGTCGGGTCCCAGGTGCCGCTCGTGGCGTTCCATGTTTCCAAAGGAATCATCCCCAGCGGATACTGCGTGACGGAGGTTGTCACGAGACATCCCGCACAGTTCACGCCGGGGTTTCCCGAGGATGACACGCCTACGGTGACGTTCCCGTTGTTGTCGATGTACATGAAGGCCAGTCCACTGCCGCCGCTAACGGTTGCGGTCGCCGGAGCCAAAAGACTGTAGACCGAGGATCCGACTCGGTAGAGACACGGCGTCGCTACCGAACAACCCGATCCAATTGCCAGTTGCGTGCTGCTGACCTTCTGGACTCCGATCGTCCCGCCCGTGCTCACGTTCGAGCTTGTGTTTCCCGACGATCCCTGAATCGGCGCCCACGTGTTCGTCAGTACGCACTGATTGGCCCCGACCGGAGCCACCGTCAGGAAAAAGAACTGTCCCACGGTGCAGGTGGCCGGCAGTGCCGAACCTGTCGGAAACGGCGTGGCGGATGGCGCCTGGGAGAAGTTGGGGTCTTTGCTCTGCGCTCCCAAATCCAGTTTCGTCTGCGCAAATGCACTCAAGCTTACGGCCAGCAGCAGCCCGCACGAATACCCTTTTGTCATATTCGGGTCGAATCTCCTCGCGCAAACAACTAGCACGAGGCCGGGCGCGGAATGCACGTGCATCCGGTAAGTCTCTCCAATTCAAGGGGAATAAAATTGTGAACCGATTCGTCTCACGGCTTCGAGGCGGAAGGGAACGTTCGCCGCAAACCCTCCTTCACCCCGACCGCCGGCTTCCATCCCAGCAGCGTTTCCGCCGCGGTCACGTCGAAAGGAGAAAGTGGCTTCAGCGACCGAATCTTATAGCGTGAAAGCGGCGGACTGCGTTTCAACGCCTTGCCCAACAGCTCGAAACCGGCGCCCGCAGCGATCAACAGCGCCGTGGGTACCTT
>CAWBIS010000190.1:0-12722 GCA_963788485.1 Terriglobia bacterium | reverse complement strand
CGCGCGGCGGCTCGAGCGTGCCCGGACGGTAGAGCGCAGCCGCCAGGGCCTTGAGGCGGCGCTGCCATTCGGCCGGCTTCTGTGGCGCGTTTTTCCACGTATCCGTTTTCAGGCACACTGCGATTTCATCGCGGAGCCAATCGCGATCGCAGAAAGCGAGCAAGGCTTCCGCGCCATGGCCGGGCATGGCTTCGCGGACGGCGAAATCGAAGCGGTCGAAATCGGCGCTGCGGCCCCAGCGCGGGTGCGCGCGCAGTGTTTCGAGTGTGGTCTCGAAGTCCCAGCCGCTGGATGCGCCGGAGACGAGACCACCAAGGAACGTCGCCACGGGATGCCTGCGCAATGGAGTGCTGAAGTAGAAATGCGCGGGGATGCCGAAGCGTTCGAAGGTTCCGCGCAGAAGGGGAGCCCAGGTGGCCGGGTCGCGCAGCGCCACGCCAATTTCGCGGAAAGGCGCGCCTTGATCGCGCAGCGAGAGAATACGGCGGGCGATTTCATCCGCCTCGCGCTCGAGTGACAGGGCTTCGATCAGCGTTGTTTCCGGTCTTCGGGGAGAGCCCGGCAGCAGCCGATCCTGCGCGCCCAGGTGCAGCGCGAGTTTGCGCATGTCGACGGTCGCCGCTGAATCGGTGAGGGTGAGCGTCAGGTCGCAGGAGCCCGCGAGGGACCGAACGAGATCGCACTCCACTGGACTGAAACCGAGAAATCCATCCATCCAGACCCGCAGCGGTTCTGTGTTTCGGGCGGCGGCCCGCATCAGATCCGAACGCATGAGGCTTCCAGCGGCGCGGACGGCATCTCCCACCGCTCGCCATAACCTCGCAAACGCTTTGGCATGCACGCCGAGCTTTCGCACCGCGGCCAGTTTGTCCGGAGTGCAACCGGAATTTTCGAACAGCTCGATGGTGTCGAGGAGAACGGAAGTCATGCCTTCGGTCGCTGCGACTTCGGCGAACTCGGGGAACGGCAACCGGCGCAGGGCGTCACGCACGATGGTTCGCAGAAGGCCATCTGAAACCAGTTCCGCGCTGGTAATCGCGGCCGCGCGCTCCCTTGCAAAACGGCTCAGGGATACCACGCAGTGGGGCGAGAACACGAGGCCGTCGCGCGCCAGTTCGTGCTGAAAATGGCGCACCAGTGTAGCTGTGGGAACGACGATCCGCAGGCTGGTGCGGCCGGCCCGCAGTGCGTCTTTGAATTCGCGGAAAATCAGAGCGGTCTTGCCGCTGCCGGGCGCGCCTCGAACCAGTTTCATTTTTGGCTGACGGCGAAGAAAAGGAGAAACAGCCGCATTCTTCTACGGTACCGCAGCCGGGTCAGTGAATGCGAAGTTCGAGGGCTCGCAGGCGCGCATCGTGATCGGCGAGTATGCGCAGGATTTCGTCCAGCTTGCGATCGATCGAGGTAAAACGCTCGTTAATATCAGAGCGGAGTTGCGTAAACCCCGAGTTCATCTCGGCACGGAGCGTTTCTTTCGCCTCCGTGATGCGGCTGTTGCTGTAGATCAGCATCGACAGCGGCAGAATGACTGCCATGGCCAGCGTCAGGAGTTGGAAATCAGTCAACTTACCCGATTGTAGCGCTTACCACCCGATCATTCGTGCTATAAGAAGGATCTTGAAATACGAGGTGCAGAACGAAACGCGCGGAACAGTGATCGGCGGCAATGTCGATTCCGCCGAAACCAGCGCGCAACGCAGGGTCGGCCTGCTCAAGCACCGCGGGCTTGAAGAAGGCGCCGGACTCTGGATCGTTCCCTGCGAATCGGTGCACACGTTTTTCATGAAATTCGCGATTGATCTGATTTACATCGACCGCAAGCACCGGGTGCGCGGCACGGTGCGCGCGCTGGCGCCGTGGCGGCTCTCGATGTGCCTGCGTGCGCACTCGGTGCTGGAACTGCCGCCGGGGACGATCGAACGCACGCACACGCAAAAGGGCGATCAACTCGTGCTGCGGCGGGTCGGGGACGGCTAACCTTCGATATCTTACCTTTGACGTCTTGAAGGGCCCGTGCGAAGCCAAATAAACTGAGTCTCGTGGCTCCAGTAGATCTCACCGAATTGCAGAACATTGCCGGGAAGTATGCCGGCCAGCATAACGTGATCCTTGCCGCCGGTCCTTTCACCGCCATGGCGCTTGTACGACAGTTCATTACCAAAAACAAGCTGGTTTCAATGGCCATGGTGGCGAGCGGCGGCTGGCTTACGATCCAGGCGCTTTCCGGCTCTTCGTTGAAACTGATGCACGAGCAGTTCGGTTATCTGATCAATTTATTGGGAAGCTTTCGAGGCTGATATGGCTCAATTCATTCGCATTCAGAACAAGATGATTAATCTGGATTCCATCGCTTACGTGGATTTTCTGGAATCGGGAAGAGCGATGGTTTTCGTGAGCGGGCTGACGCAGGAAAAGCAGAACATATCGGTCGAGCCCCCGGATGCCCGCCGACTGCGAGTCATGCTGGAACGCGAATCCATGCCCGAACTAAATCCGGCTACCGCGGCTTAGAACCGGATTTCAGAGCTTCGAATGCGCGTGCAAGGCCGCACGCTGACGGTGATGCCTGAATGCTCGGGACGCTGTTCGGATACCTGGTTCACGGACGCCTCAGAAATCTGAAGTAGAACGCGGCGAACACCAGAACGATTCCAATATTCACTGTCAGCCGTTCCCAGAGTCGGTTTCTGAAGAACAGGAAATCCACGGCGACTATGACGGCTGCCATCGCCACGATATAAAGCGCTGTAGCTACCGGTCTGCCCATTTCAGCCCCTGATTCAATCGTAATTCAACGAGCGTCAGTAACTGCGAGGCTGCTAGATTCGCAGGTAGTTGGCGATCGTTTTCGCCGTTTCGAAGAACCAGATTTTTCGGCCCTCGCGATCCTTCCACCATTCGCCATTTTGCCAATAGCGATCCGGGGCGGAGACAGTATATTCGTCGAGCCCCGCCCCTTCGCGGCGAAAGACCCGCCCGGCGCGCGCAGTGTGCCAGACGCTGGTGACCAGCAGATACTTGTGCACACCCATTTTGCGCATCTCCCGGATGTCGGCGCGGGCTTCGTCGGTTGTGCTCAACGCGGGGTAGCGGAAGGGAAGGAACTCATCGCGAGGGTAGCCGTGAGCTACCGCGAAATCCACGGCGAGATCGCTTTCATGCTGTCCATAGAGGGGGCCGGCGCCGCTCACCAGAATCCTCGGCGCATAGCCCTGGCCAACAAGCTTCGCGGCCGTCAGGATTCGGCTGCCGGTATAGTCTCCGCCGATTACGACGATCAGATCGGCCTTCCGCGGCGGTCCATCGTTGACCAGGAGGGATCCGGTCCACCAGAGAATCCTGCCGGAGAACGCGAACAAAATCGCGGCCACGCAAACAACCGTGATTCCGGATACAACGATCCGGCGTCTCAGACTTACCAGGGAAAATTCCTACCGGTCATCGCCAGAATTGCGGGGATCGATGTGCCCAACCGTTTTGAGCAGGAAATAGAGGCGTTCGACTTCTTCCTCGTCTTCCGGACGCAGCACGCGATAGCGGGGCGCGCTCAATTGCTTCGCCTCACTGGCTCCCAGCAGTTCACCCCAGTACTGACGATAGGGCGTGCCGTCGATCAGCGCGTTGGTCGACATCTGCCGCAGCGTGCGCAACAGGTGTTTGCAGCAATCCACCTCGCCCGGATACACCAGCATGACCGTGTCTTCGTCGTAGAGCGCCAGCTTCACCACAAGCGGAGAAATCCAGCCAGTGCGATCAACCCGGCGCACGTCCTGCCAGGGAATGATCTTTTTGCCGATCTCCAGATGTGCGTCGTAGACTTTAATCGCGGGCCGGAATGCCAGTGTGAGTAACAGGACGGCGAACAAAAGGAAGATCCCGGCGGGATAGAACGCCGGACCCCAGGAAACGCCCACCCACGCGGCAAAACCGGCGAGCGCGAGCGCCACGATGCCGAAAGAGATGTAATGGCGGGCAGGGACGTAGCGGCTCATGCGGCGTATCCGTCTTTAGCGTACTCCCAGGAGGCTCTCAGGTCAACGCTCTCTTGTCAGCAATGTCGCCGGGCCGGCGGTCTCCAGACAGGTTCAGACGGAACGCGTCCGGCGGCGCAAATAGACCACACCCCGCATACTGTAATCGATCGCGCTGACGCCGGCCAGAACCACGACCCCCGCAAGCAGGAGTGTGGAAATCTTCTGAAACCAGATGCTGTCGTACGCCCGCGCCCCAATGACCGCGACCGCGGCCATGATCTGAAAGAAAGTACTGGCTTTACCCCAGACGCTGGGCTGCAGATTGCGAAAATCGGTCAGGCTCAGGGCGACGCCCGAAAGCGCCAGAATCCACAGGTCGCGCGCGAATATCAACACCACGATCCACAGGGGAACCGCGCGCCCCAGCGCCAGGCCGATATAAATGCAGCTCAGCAGGATTTTGTCGGCGATGGGATCGAAGTACTGGCCGATTTTCGACTGCCCGCCGAAACGGCGGGCAAGGCCGCCGTCGAGAATATCCGTGAAGGCTGCGCCCCCGAACATCCAACCGCCGGCAAGGTACTGACCCCGCGCCAGTTCGATCAGAATGAACGGAGTCATGAGAATGCGCACGAGAGTGAACAGATTCGGGATCGTCAACCACATGCCGGAACCCATATGATACGTGCATGGTCAATATCGATTCGCTGCGCGCGGAACTGGACAGGCTTCTCTCCGGCCGCGGCGCTCATGCCGACTTCGCTGCTGCTGTCAACGATTTCCCGGCAAAACTCCGGGGAGTGAGACCCGCCGGATCTCCGCACAGTGCATGGGAGTTGCTGGAGCATCTCCGCCTCGCGCAGTGGGACATGCTGGAATTCAGCCGGGATCCGAAGCACGTTTCCCCCGACTGGCCCGCGGGTTACTGGCCCAGTAGCGCGGAGCCCGAGAACGCGGCCGCGTGGGAGCACAGCGTCCATTTGTTCGAACGCGATCTCAAGGCCATGCGCAAACTGGTGGCCGACCCGGAATCCGATCTCTTCACCCCATTCCCTCACGGCGATGGACAGACGCTGCTGCGGGAGGCGCTCCAACTGGCGGATCACAACGCTTATCACGTGGGCGAGCTGATTTTTCTGCGCCGCCTTCTGGGAGCCTGGAAATAAGAAACCATACCGTCACATTATTTTCCGGTCTGTCCAGCACCGCACAAAATAGAATTCCCGGCGGAGCAGCCGAAAGGAACAATCATTCCGAGAAATAAACCGCCGGCAGTGGCGGACAACCCGCGTCTCCGACTATTGAATGGCTGCCCGCAGTTCTCCCGTTTCGCGCAAGACGCTCAAGCGCGCGCGCTCGGCATTGAACTGCGCGTCATAGAACGCGATCCACTTCTCGTCTTCGGTGAAACGCGCTTCCTCAACCTGCCGCAGGGACGCCCGGCCTTCGTTCATCTGCGCCAGCACGACTGAAAGCTGCGAGCGCGCCAGATCCAGATCGGCCTGCGCCAGTTCCTTCGCCGCCTCCGCTTTGCGGATATTCAAGTAGCTCTGGTGTACATCGAGCGCGATACGATTGCGCGCGGCCTGGATCTCGGCGCTGATGTGCTTCTGGTCCGATTCGGCCTCTTCCACGAGAGCCTTCACTCCCGATCCGGCGAAAACCGGTACCTCGATGGCTACGCCGATCTCCCCGTTATTGCGTTCGAAATGATTGAAAAATTCCTGATAATTGTTGATCTTGCTCAGCAGCGCGTATTGGCCCACCAGATCCACGTGAGGCAGACGCTGCGCCTTGTCGCCTTTGATCTCGAGCCCTTTGGCCGCATAGCTGGAACCGAGGCGCTTGAGTTCGCCGCTCGCGTTTAAAGCCGTCTGGACCGCGGCTGCTTCGCTGTCGGGAATGCGTGGCGCGGGGCGCTCTTCTTCTACCGGCTGAACCACGTCAGTGGCGTTGTAACCGAGCGTGGCCGCGAGGTTGTGCCCGGCGTAATCGCGGTCGCTCTCGAGGTCGACCAGACGCTGGCGCGCGCGCAAAAGGTTCACGTTCGCTTCCTGCGCGGTGACCGGCAGTTCGCGGCCTTCCCCGACGCGCGCTTGTACGGTCTGGAGAACCTTCTCCAGGCTCTCGACCTGTTTCCGGGCGGAATCGGCCAGACGGGCCGCCCGGTCCAGATCGATGTACAACGACGCCACCTGGAAAGCAATTTCGTTCGGACTTTGCGCCATAGGCGAACCCCGCTCCGCGGGCGGATTCCTTCGCTTGTTTGACGGCGTAACGTTGGGGCACATTGAACAAATACTCACTGGTTCGCGCCTCGAATACCGCGGGAGCAGCGCCTTCGATGCTGAGTGGGAATCCATTCGTGTAAGCGGCGCCGCTGCCGACGCTCATCCGCGGTGTAAAAGGGCTCGCGGCGTAGCGAACCGCCTGCGTCGATTTCAACTCGTCCATGCGCGCCTCGACGACTTCGGGGTTCTGCGCGAGGGCGCGATCGACTGCCTGTTTCAATGTCAGTGTGTAAGTTTCCGCGCGGGCCGACAGGGCCATCCCGAGCAGCAATGCAATTCTGCGCATGAACTATTCGTAGCGCAGCGCTTCGGTCGGGTTCAGTCGAGAGGCGCGACTGGCCGGCAGCATGCCGAAAATCAGACCCACCAGACTGGAGACCGTGAAGGCAATTCCGATCGACCACAGCGAGATCGGAATGCGAATATTGTCCACGAAATACTGGACGCTCAGAGGCAGGGCAACTCCGGCCAGGATGCCGAACGCACCGCCGCCGACACTGATCAGAATCGCCTCGGTGAGGAACTGGAGCATGATCTCGCGCCGCGACGCGCCCACCGCCATGCGCACGCCGATTTCCCGCGTGCGCTCCGTCACCGTGACCAGCATGATGTTCATGATGCCGATACCGGAGATCACGAGAGCGATGGCCGAAACCAGCACCAGCACGGCGGTCAAGACCTCCGAAATGCTCTTTGCGGCATTCAGGATTGCGGTGAGATTCTCGACTTTGTAAGTTGCGCCCGCGCGGTGCCGGCTTTGAAGGATTTCCGTCACTTCCCGCGTGGTGTCTTCCACCTGCTGCGGCGAGCGCACCTGGACGTATAAGGGATCGATGCGCTCAACGCGCGTGAAATACTGCTGCACGGTGATGGGGATGACGATGGTTTCGTCGTTCAGTTCCGACTGCCCGAAGCTCTCGACTTTTTCCTTGAACGTACCGATGATCGTGAATTGCAGGCCGTGGATTTTTATGGTTTGTCCCAGCGCCGCGTTCTGGCTGCCGTAGAGCCTCTTCGCCAGCTTCCCGGTGAGCAGCGCGACATGCTGGCGAAGCTCGACGTCGCTGCCATCGAGGAAGCGCCCCGCGAGCACCACCAGATTGCGCACCGGCTTGTAATATTCGTCCGACCCGAGCACCAGGATGCGCTCCTCTTTCCCGTTGAGGAACATCGTGTCGTAATTGGTCTCGATGCCGGTCGCGGCCACGATTTGCCCGGCGAGTTGTTCGCGGATGGCTTGCACGTCGGCAATCTTGATGAAATCGCCGTTGACTTCGGCGCTCGACGCCTGTGTCCCCACTTCGTAGGAGGCGAAGATCATATTCGAACCGACGCCTTCAATCTGTTCGAGGATGTAATTCTGGCTGGTGAGCGAAATGGTGACGACCAGAATGACGGACGCCGTGCCAATGACCATGCCGAGCCCGGTGAGAAAGGAACGCACCGGATTCTGGCGCAGGGCCTGCACGCTGAAGTGCATTGCCTCGCCGATGTTCATACGTGAAACGAAACGATAATCTGTTACGCCTTTCGATTGCGCGAGAAGAGCCGGAAGACCTCAAGAATCGCAATCCAGAGGTTCACCGCTCCCAATCCACTGATGCCGCCGCGCACGAAGCCGTTGTTCCAGAATGTGTGCCAGCTTGTCTGGACGGCGCCGGGGATGGCCCACGCGAAAAAATTGTCGGTCCACCCGTCGGTCCAGGGATAGATCAACAGGAACAGACCGAGCTCGAAACAGAAAATGATGAACAGCACGGAGCTCAGGCGCTGGAACCAGCCCGAACCCGGTGGAACGATCGGGTCTTCGAGTTGGGGTTCCTGCGTGCCGGTCGGCTGTTCGCTCATGGACGTGAATCTCAAACCGCGGCGAACATCTCCATCTGTCGATCTGCGGGAAGAGGCGAAAACAGCGCGTGGCGCCGCACGGGTTCGAAGCTGAGCCGGTGCAGTGGAGTGGGGCCGTACGTTCGTATCGCCGCCATATGTTCGGGGGACTGGTAGCCCTTATGATTCCTGAGTCCATATTCAGGATAGAACTTGTCCCATTCGCGCATCATCTGATCGCGGTAAACCTTGGCGACGATGGATGCGGCGGCGATGGCGTGGCAGCGTTCGTCGCCCTGCACGAGAGGCTGCTGCGGCAAGGGGAGATCGAGAGGCACAGCGTCCACCAGCACGAAATCCGCGGCCGGAAGCAGTTTTTGCACCGCGATCCTCATAGCCAGCCGGGAGGCCTCGTAAATGTTAATGCGATCGATGGTGGCAGCGTCTACCGCGGCGACTGCCCAGGCAACCGCTCTCTCGCGAATACGCTCGGCAAGAACCTCGCGGCGTTCCGGTTCAATCTGTTTACTGTCGTTCAATCCGCGAATGGGAGCGTCAGGCGAGAGGATCACGGCTCCAGCGACTACGGCGCCGAACAGGGATCCGCGGCCGACTTCATCCGCGCCCGCGATAAAACGGAATCCGCGTGCGCGCAGATCCCGTTCGAGGAGGCCCTGGCACTTCCAGCGGTCGGCTTTGCTTTCTTTCGCGGAGCCGCGGGCCATGAACAGCCCTCCGGCCGGGTTAAGAGCGTTCCTTGAGGCGGGCGGCCTTGCCCTTGAGTTTGCGCAGATAGTAAAGTTTGGCCCGGCGAACCTTTCCCGTGCGGACCACATCGATGCGGTCGATGATAGGCGCGTTCAGCGGGAAGATGCGTTCGACACCCTGGCCGAAGCTGACCTTGCGAACCGTAATGGTTTCGCCCATGCCGGTGTTCTTACGCGCGAGCACGGTGCCTTCAAACACCTGAATGCGCTCTTTTTCGCCTTCTTTGATCTTGACGTGAACCTTGACCGTATCGCCGGGACGGAATTCCGTGATATTGGCGCGGCGCTTCTTTTCGACAAATTTCGATAACAACGCGTTCTGCATTTCGGGAACCTTCTGGTGGGCTGAACCTTTATGTTACTACAGGTCAGGCGGTTTTCGTTTTCCGGGGGCGTGACCATCCCGTGCGCGTCGTTAAGGGATTTGAGAGATAATAACGCAAACAAGGGTGATCGTGCGCCGTTGCTCCACTCTCGGCTTCCTCGCGACAGCTCTCGTGTGGCCGGTTTTCGCACAGTCTCCTCCGGCCCAGCCCCACAGCGCCGCCGACCTGGGCCGAGCGGTTCTTACGGCGGGCCTCGACGCGTCCGCCTGCTATCGCGTGCGCGATCTCCAATTGGCCGAAGACGATGTCCAGTTCTACCTGACCGACGGCTTTCTGATCTTCGGCAAGCCGGTAAACGGGGCACCGATCGCCGCGATTTTTACGGGCGATGTCGCGGGCGGCGATGCCGAGGTTCTTCTGCTCCCGCCAAACCGTTCCGAACGCAAGGCGCTCTCCAACTGGATCCATTCGCCCACGCTCGACGAACACTTCACCAACGCGGTGTTTTTCTTCACCGAAGCCCAGGCACGCGGCCTGGCCGACCGCATCCGCACGCAGGGCGAAGACAGGCCTGCACCGGACATCGGCGCGGCCCTCTCGGAACAGTGGTCCGCCACGCTCAACAATCTGGCCGGCAGTTTCGAGACGCGCCTCGTTCTCGATCTGCTCGACGACTCCGCTCCGCAGAAGGGCTTCTTCCAGGCCGTCATACAGGGAAAGAAGCTGGGCAACTTCGACGTGGCTTACGACGCGCGCCTCGCGGAGCAGTTCGCAGCCGGTCAGTTGAATACCCGGTCCGGCACGGCGTACTGGGACACATGGACCAGCTTCACGGCCCACAGCCAACACAATTTGCCGGCGCCATCGCCCGAAGAAGACATTCTCAGCTATCGAATCGAAGCTACTCTGGATGCGTCCTTCACCTTGCACTGCACTACGCACATCCGCATCAGAGCCACCGCCAACTCCGCCCGGGTGATCCCATTCGATCTCTCCGCGCAGATGCTCGCCACGGAGGCTTCAATCGATGGGCTCCCGGCGGAAGTCTTCACGCGCGCAGCGGCGCCCCGCACATCCTCCGGGAGCGGCGGTAACCAGTTGCTGCTGGTGGTCCCGCCGCAGCCGCTCACGGCCGGGTCCGAGCACGAGATTGAGATCCGGCATGAAGGCAAAGTCGTGGCGGACGCAGGCCATCAGGTCTACTTCGCCACCTCCCGTGGAACCTGGTATCCGGCTCGCGGCGCGCAATTCGCCAATTACGATGTGACGTGGTCCTACCCGAAGGCTTTCGACCTGGTCAGCGCCGGCATAGTGAAGGAGGATCGGACCGAGGGCGACGTCAGGACTACCCGACGCGTCCCCGACGGCCGCCTCGACGTCCTGGGGTTCAATCTGGGCGAATATACCCACAGGGTTCTGGAGCGCAACGGCATTGTCATTGAAGTCAATGCCAATCGGGAGGTAGAGGACGCTTTGCGCGTCCGACAGGCGGATCCGGTGCCGGTCGACAGCACCGCGTCGGGCCTTTTGCCGCGCCGCGGACCCCGTGGACTCCCCCAGGCCGCCAAAACCGTGGATCCCGGCGCGATCGTGGCCCTGCCCAGCCCGGAAGGCCAATTGGAGCAGGTCGCGGGCGACATCTCGGCGGCGATCGACTTCTTCCGCGCCCGCTTTGGAGATCCGCCGTTGACCCGCATCGAGGTTTCTCCGCTGCCCGGTCACATCGGGCAGGGTTTCGCGGGTATGATCTACCTGCCCACCCTCTCGTATCTCGCGCCCGATGCGCGCCAGCTTTCCACCACGACCTCTTCCCAGCGCCTGCAGGTTTTCTATACCGATCTCGTGCGTGCCCACGAAGCGGCGCATCAATGGTGGGGAAACATTGTCACAGCGCGCGGATATCATGACGAATGGCTGATGGAAGCGGTCGCGAACTATTCCTCGCTGCTCTTCCTCGAGAACCGCCACGGACCGAAGTTCGTCGATGGCATCCTGGATGGATATCGACACGACATGCTGGCCAGGGGCCCCGACGGCGCGACGGCCGAATCCGAGGGCCCGGTGATCGAGGGCCGGCGCCTCGAGAGCTCGAACAATCCGAATGCCTGGAACGCGGTCGCTTACGGCAAGGGCACGTGGATCATGCATATGCTGCGGCGGCAGATGGGAGATGCAGCGTTCACGAAGATGCTTGCCGAAATGCGCCGGCGATATGAATGGAAGGCCATCGACACGGAACAGTTCCGTGCGCTTTGCGCCGCGTTCCGGCCCAAAGGCTCGCCCGATCCGACGCTCGAGAGTTTCTTCGATCAGTGGGTTTACGGCACGGGCGTCCCCTCTTTGAAGCTGAGCTATTCGGTGAAGGGTAAACCGGGCGCGTGGAAGCTGGCGGGGACGGTGACGCAGTCGGAGGTTCCGGACGATTTCACTGTGACCGTGCCGATCGAAATCCAGACCGGACACGGTAAAGTAGTCCGGCAGGTTCGCACCGCTTCCGATCCGGTGTCTTTTTCGGTACCGGTGACAATTGCCAACGCGAAAGCGGTGCTCGATCCCGGAGCAAGCGTCCTGCGGCGTTAAGTCTGCGGCGAGACATGCGGGACTGCGGCGGTTCCAGTCCAACGTGCTGAAGAATACAGAAATCGGGGAGCTAAGACGTGCAATTGCAGTAGTTTGGAAGAATGCCTTTCAAGCCGCTGCTCTGGGGCTTTTTCATGACGGTCGCGGCGACCGCACAACAGGCGGGCACGACAGATTTCAAGTCGATGACGCTGGAGCAGTTGTCGCAAATCGATGTGACAACTCCTTCGAAGGAGCCGATAAAGGCTTTTCGGACGCCGTCGGCAATCTATGTCATCACCGGTGAAGACATAAGGCGCTCGGGCGCCACCTGCATTCCGGAAGCGCTTCGTCTGGCGCCGGGGGTGGAGGTCGCGCGTATCGACAGCAACAAGTGGTCGATCGGGATTCGCGGGTTTGGCACGCGATTGACACGCGACGTGCTGGTCCTTATCGACGGGCGGACGGTCTATACGACGCTTTTCGATGGCACTTATTGGGAAGTGCAGGATACCGATATGGAAGACATCGATCGGATCGAGGTGATCCGGGGCCCAGGCGGCACTATCTGGGGTCCGAACGCGATTAATGGCGTGATCAATGTCATTACGAAAAAACCGACCGAGACGAAGGGAATGCTCGCGAGCGCCGGGGGCGGCAACTTCGAGCGCGGTTTCGGTACGTACCGTTACGGTGGAGGGAATGGCAGGGACTTCAGTTATCGCTTCTACGGAAAAAGCTTCGATCGCGGCCCCGAACACCACCAGGATGGCGACGATTTCGATGCGTGGAGGGCGGGGCAGGGCGGCTTCCGCATGGAATGGGACGAGGCCGGAGGTAACGACTTTAACCTGCAGGGCGATATCTATATCGAACGGGCCGGTGAAAGAGTGCAGTCCACCATGTATACCGCGCCGTATAGCCAAAACGTGGATGGAACCGCGGATCTTTCGGGCGGCAACATTCTCGGCCGCTGGA
>CAWBIS010000189.1:0-20835 GCA_963788485.1 Terriglobia bacterium | reverse complement strand
CCATGTAAACGATGTCGTCGCAAAGGAATAACTGAAGATCTTTGCGGCTCGTGCGCGGCAGCCGCAGCGGGATTGGTTCGAACTGGAAGAGCAGATCGTAGCCGAACGCGCCGGCGAATGCCAGTTTGTCATCGTTCTCGTTCCGGAATTCCTGCGTGAGCGCGCGCAGAATGGAAAAGACCGACGGCTGTTTGCTGCGCTCTTCTTCGGGAAACACATTTGGCATCGGTTTGAGCCTGCCGTAAAGCGCGCCGTTCTCCTCCCGGAACTCGTCCCAGTGCGGATGCTTGCTCAAAAAGGTGGAAAACATCCGATTGATGGCGGCGCCGCGCTCGTTAAGAGGGCGAAACGTCACCTCTCTCTGAAAGCTGATCAGTTCGAGCGGCGGGCGAACGGAGACAATGTCCCAGCGGGAATATCGGCCCGGGTATTCGTAACCGGAGGACAAGTAGAGGCCGCGAACCGTGTCGAGGTCGCGCAAAAATCGGTCTGCACCCTTCGCAAACGGCAGCTTTGAGGCCACTCGCGACACGGTGATTCCGTGCGGCGTCTGGTAACGTACTTCACGCATGACTGTTCCCTGCTTTGAGTACCAGTATCGCCGATGAGGTTTCGGAAGCGCGTGCTACGCTTGAGCTTTCGGGGCATGTACAAGGCATTCTTCGGTTTACACAGTACGCCGTTCAACCTCAGTCCGGATCCTTCGTTCTTGTACCGCAGCAGTCATCACGAAGAGGCGCTCGCCAGCCTGATTTACGGAGTGCAGAGCCGGAAGGGTTTCATCGTTTTGACAGGCGAGGTGGGCACGGGCAAGACGACGATGCTCGAATGCCTGCGCGACCACCTCACCAATCACCACACGCCATTCGCCTATCTGTTCAACTCGCGGCTGACGCCGGAGCAGTTCTTCGAGATGATAGCGTACGATTTCGACCTGCATTGCGCGCGCAATTCGAAGACGGAAGTCCTGTTTGCGCTGAATTCCATGCTGATCCAGCGAGCGAACCAGAATCAGACGACCGTATTGATTGTGGACGAAGCGCACAATCTGGATTGGGCTGTTCTCGAGGAAATCCGGCTGCTGGGGAATCTGGAGACGCGGCGAGGCAAGATGCTGCAAATCATTCTTTCGGGCCAGCCGGAACTCGATACGAAGCTTGAACAACCCGAGTTCCGCCAGTTGAAACAACGCATCGCTTTGCGCTGCCACCTGCGGCCGTTCACCGCTCCGGAAACGGCGCAGTATGTCGCCTCCCGGCTGTCGCGCGCCGGGATGAAAGAGCAGACCGCCTTCCCGCCGGAAGTGCTCGCCGAGATCCATCGCCGCACCCAGGGTATTCCGCGCCTGATCAATTCAGTCTGCGACAACTTGCTTCTGACGTCCTTCGCGATGGAGAGGAAGCAGGCCAGCCTCGACATGTTGGACGAGGTTTCGCGCGATCTGCATCTGGAATGGCCCGGCGGCAAGCGGCTCTGGTCGGGCATGGAAACCAGCGCCGTGCATGAACCGCGGATGTAAAAAACAGCGACAAGGTTCGTCCTCGCACCACCCGGCAATTTCCGCAAAGATCGGGCCCGCACCAATACTGCGATATGCTGTCGCTGTGCCGATCTACGAGTATCTTTGCGACGATTGCGCTACAGCGTTCGAAAAGTTCGTGCGCTACCCGGAAACCGACGTTGTTCTCTGCCCCTCGTGCGGACATGAACGCGTGAGCCGGCAGCTTTCACACTTTGGTTTTCCGATACCCGGGAAGGCGAAGGAGGCTTACAACGGTCCGCGCAAGGAAGATTTCAAGCCGCACGATCACGACGATTAGGCAGACGCGCCGCGAGTTGCTCGCCTTACTCGGCGCCGGCGCAATTGCCGCGAGGGCCGCGGAGCAACGGCCGCGTTTCACTGCGCTCGATCACCTCGAGATCTCGGTCCCGGATTCCGCAAAGTCGGCGGCGCTTTACGCCAGGGTTTTCGGCTCGCCGGTCTGGAAGAATAACACCACGCAAAGGCGTTATGTAATGTTGGGCCGTTGTTACATCGCTATCGAACAGGGCCGGCAGCCCTTCGGCGTGGATCATTTTTCCGCCGGAATCGCCGGCTTTCAGATCGCGGATATCCATAGCTATCTCGAACGGCGCGGGATCGCATATCGCGACTACCCCAGCGGCAAGGACCTGAATGTCACCGACCCCGACGGCATCCACGTCCAGCTTTCAGCCGACGATACCTGGAGCCAGTTGAAGGGCCGCACCGCATCTCCGGAGCCGGGCACGGATGCCGGGATTCCGGTGTTCCAGCCGGTTGGATTGGATCACATCCTGCTGAATGTGTCCGACCCGGAGAGATCCGCCGCTTTCTACGAAAAGATCTTCGGCCCGGTCACCCGGCGGAATAACGGCCGCACGTGGTTCCAGGCTGGAACATCGCGCATCGGATTATTGCAGACGCCGGCCGGGCAGAAGCCGGGTGTAAATCATTTCTGCGTCTCGGCCGCGGCTTTCGATTATGCTGCAGCGGTCAGAAAGCTGAGCGAGGCCGGCGCGAAAGTGGAAATGCCGGAGGCGGCGAATGCGCCTGAGTTCCTGGATTCCGGCGGGCTGCGGGTCCAGGTGATGGCTGCCCGTTAGCGGGATAATATCGCTGTTAATCTGGTAGACGCATTTCAAAACCCCGGAGGCCGAAAATTGGCTCTTACCAGCGATACCGTACTATCACCTGTCGAACCTTTGAATGTGCCATTCGGCCGCGAAGGTTTGGAAGATGTCGGATACATGACGTGCATGACCCTTGTGCTGCTGGGGAATTATGCGCAGACCGGCCATTTCGGCGGCCCTCTGGCCTACACCCCGTTCAATGTGGCGGCCCATCTGGCCGGCCCCGAGCTGGGCGGGTTACGCTTCGACTATCGGCGTCCCAAACATCCCTTCGGCGACAAGTTCATGCTGGCGGGCGGCCATAACGTTCCCACCGGTTATGCGCTGTGGATGATCATGGGCCAGGCTTTGGAACGCAAGTTCAAAGCGACCGGCGACAAGCGCTACTACGTCGATCCCCACCACGCCATTCTGCCCATCGACGCGCTCGGTTTCCGCCGGGGCGCGGGCGCGATGAAGACGCTGCTGCACGAACAGGGGCTGGCCGACCATCCCCTGTTCGATCAGGCGAAGCTGCGTGGCATCAAAGCCCTGGCTGGCCATGCGGAAACGGTGGATGTGACGAACGATGTCAATGGCGGTCCTTCAGGCGTCGGCATCGCGACGGCCGCGGGCAAAGCCGCTTTCTGGGACGTGGTCGGCGCGCCCGGTTCGCCGAAAGTCATCGCTCTCGAAGGCGAGTTCGCCATGACCGAAGGCCACGCGCAGGAACTGAAGACACAGGCCATCGCGTTATCCGTGGGTAAGCGCCTGCGCGTCATTCTGTCCGATAACAATGCGGGTATTGACGATGTTCTGCTGGGCGGCGTGATTCCCGCCAGGTTCCGCGGTTACAACCTTGTCGAACAGTGGACTTCCTACGGCTGGAACGTCTTCACGATCGACGATGGCGGCGATTACGCCCAGATCGTTTCGGTGTTCAAGGCGATGGAGGATTGGGACCCGGCCGACCGCCGTCCCATGATCGTAATCGCGCGCACCACCAAGGGCTATTGGCCGCGCGCCGTCGGCGGCAAAATTCCGGGCCATGGCGATCAACTGGTGAGCTACCAGAGCCATCCTTACGGAATGAAGATGAATTCCGATTACTTCGTCGCCCTTGCCCGCACGTTCGAAGAGCATTATGGCGTCGAGTTCGAAGGCATCCGCAAAGGTCCGGTGACCGATCCGCGGGAACGGCTGATTCAATTCAAAACCAATATCGATGTCGTCATGTCACTGCTCGACCGCAACGGCCTGGGCGACTGGCTGGCGGAACGGCTGGTGGAGATCGGCGACACGGTAAAGGACGACACGCCGCTGCTTTTCGATACCAAAGCCGATCCCTTTCTCGATGAGCGCCTGCGTGTGGCGAATCTTCCGGTCGAGCCTCAAACGGTCACCGCGGTCAATCGCTTCTCGGGTTCCGAAAAGCAGGTTGCAGTTAGTCTTTTCCGTAAACCGGGCGAAGCCGCCGGGGCCCGCCGGGCCATTTCGGAAATCATCAAGTGGATGAATTACGTCACGGATAACCGCTTCTTCACGCTGGCGGCGGATCTTTCGGAATCGATCAACGTGGAGCACGGCAGTCTCTGGGGCCACTATGATCCGGAGACGAATCCTCTGGGCACGCGCGTCAAGGCGGCGATTCAGGAAGCGGGGAATGTGGCGACGGCCATCGGGCTCATCGGGCAGAGCGCCAGCGTGGATCCGCAGAAATTTTCGGGTGTGTGGGCGCTCAGCGGAACGTATGGCGCATTCACGCCGTTGATGTATACGCCGGCGCGGGTCTGGAGCCAGCAGAATCAGGACAGCAAGTTCCGCATGGGAGTGCTGCACATCCTCGCCGGTCATTCGGGACCCGAAACCGCGGCGGACGGGCGGACGCACTTCGGTATCTTCGCCACCCAGGTGTGGAAGCTCTTCCCCCGCGGCCATACGATTCACCTGAATTTCTGGGATTACAACGATGTAGCGCCGGGTTACTTCGCGGCCGCGGAGATTGCGGCGCGGGACCAGAAAGTCGGCATCATCAGCATCGAAGTTGCCCGGCCGGATTCGCCGGTGACCGATCGCAGCAAGTTTGCGGACAGCGACCTGAAAGCCGCCGCGAAAGGCCTCTACGTCATCCGCGATTTTGCTCCCGGCAAGCCCCGGCATGGTTATGTGATCGCGCAAGGCTCCAGTTCGACCGTGAACCTCGTCAAAACCCTGGGACGCCTCGATGAAGCGGGAATCAACGTGAAGGTGATCTCGGCGATCAGTGAGGACCTTTTCGATCATCAGCCGAAGGCTTATCGTCATTCGGTTCTGCCTCCCGACGCTTATTACGACGCCATGGTGGTGAGCACCGGAACGCGGCGCGTCTGGCCCGTGCGCGGTCTGGGTCCATTGACGGACGAGTATTCGTTGACGTCCGATTGGGACAACCAATGGCTCACCGGCGGACTCGAAGCGGACGTGATTGCCGAAGCGCATCTGGATCCGGAATCGATCTTCGCGGGGATTTCGCGATTCGCCAATGAGCGGGAGAAACGGATCGGGAGCCAGCTCACCAGACTAGGCGAGGCATAGCCCGCACAATACTGACGTCGTTAAAACGGCCGGGACTTTGAACCGTTCGCCGGATACTTGGGTCTGTGGATCGTCAGGACCTGACCCGTTCCGCCGATCCTAAGAATTTCGCTGCGCCCCGGCCCCAAGTAAACGCGAGATCTCTTTCTCGTACTCGGCCTTGTCGATCAAACCCGCGTGCACATACGCCACCTTGCCGTCTCTGTCAATTACCAGAGTGGTCGGCAGCGCCTCGATTCCGCCGTAGAGCATATTCACTTTCTCGTCTCCCAGCACGATCGGATAATTGATCTTCTCCAGCAAGGCAAACGGCCGGATTGCTTTCCAGCCGTCATCATCCATGGAGACCCCCAGCACGGTGAAACCTCGGTTGGCGTACTCCTTCTGGAATTCTATGAACCAGGGGATTTCAGCCTTGCAGGGCCCGCACCAGGTGGCCCAGAAGTTCAACACCACCACTTTGCCTTTGTAATCGGACAGGCTCACGTGGCGGTCGCTCGCGTCCCGGAGCGTAAAGTCCGGAGCCCGGTTAGCCAGGTTCACCGCGTGCGAGTCGAGGATCGCCTTCGCGGCAAGATGCAGCGCCACGGGCCAGAGCAGGTACACCGCCATTGCCGCGCTCGCAAGCGCAACTCCGGTCAGGACGCGGCGGCGAAGCGGCGATAACATCTACTTGCCGGTCTTTCCGTCCACTTTGACTTTGTGCAGGGACATGTCGCCCTCGTAGACCGTGGCCGTAATCTTGTCGCCCGGCTTGACCGTCTTGAGGACCTTCGGATCGTCCACTTTGTACTTCATCGTCATGGCGTCCATCCAGCCTTCCACCTTCTCGCCGTTCACGGTCAGGCCATCCGGGGAAACAGCCGCAACTTGCCCATGAAAGGTGAGGGGCTTCTTCGAAGTCGCCGTCTGGCCGAAGCCAACGGTTGCCATCAGCAGCGCCAGTCCCGCCGCGGCCATGATCCTGCGCAGATGCTTCATCGCTACCAGTATAAAGAAATCACGGGGGACCGCCAGCACCTGCGGCAATTTGTCGCGCCCATACTCCTCGCGCCCCGCGCGATTTAGCATGGATAGCAGGTTCCCGATGAACGCCAGTCAGCCAGTTCCGGAAGCGGCTCCGCAGATTGCTCTGCCGTGGATCGTGCGCTTGCGCTACGGCATGGCACTCGGCCAGATCGCCGTCGCGGTTTTCGCCCGCTACGCCCTTGCGGTCGACATACCGCTCGCCGCGATAGCCATTGCGCCGGTGCTGGTTGCGGCCAGCAATCTCCTGCTCGCCGCGCGCGTGGCGCATCCGGACGTGCCGCGCAGGATCCCGACCTCCACACTGGTCGCATGGGCGTTCGTGCTGGATACGATTTGCCTCACGTTCCTGCTGATGCTGAGCGGCGGCCCCACCAATCCGTTCAGCCTCCTGTATCTGGTTCACATCACCCTGTCCGCCATCATCCTGACGAAACGCTGGACGTGGGCGCTCGGCGCGCTCTCCACGATTTGTTTCGGGCTCCTGTTTCGCATCTACCGGCCGATTCCGGCGCTCGAACTGCATCACGCGGCGGATGGGACGAGTCTCCACCTGACCGGCATGTGGGTCGGCTTCGGTGTCGCGGCCTTCCTAGTCGCGCTGTTCTCGGGCAAGATCTCGGAACTGCTGCGGCAACACGAGGATTCTCTTCTGCGTATGCAGATCGAACTGGCGAAGCGGGATCGGCTGGCCTCTCTCGGCACGCTCGCTGCCGGCGCGGCGCACGAACTGAACACACCCCTCGGCACCATTGCCGTGGTGGCCCGCGAACTCGAACTGTTCGCGACCAATACCTCGCCAAACGAGGCGGTCGCCGACGACAGCCGGCTCATTCGCACGGAAGTGGATCGATGCCGCGAGATCCTTTGGCGGATGAGCGTGCAGGGCGCGCAGCCGGCCGCTCAGGCTTCCGAGTCGGTCGATCCCGCCGAGCTCCTCGATGATGTTTGCCGGGAGATTCAGCAACCGGACCGGCTCCAGGTCGAAATCAGTCTCGCCCGGCCTGTCCCGTTGACGCTGCCGCGGCGCGCGGTGGCGCAGGCCCTGATCGCGCTCGCCCGCAATGCGCTCGAAGCCAGCGAGCCGGATGCGGCGGTTCGCATGATCGCGCGCCAGACCGGAGAGAGTTTTCAATTTGTGGTTTCGGATCACGGCAAAGGGATGTCCGCGAATACGCTGCGCCGCATTGGCGAACCCTTCTTCACCACCAAGGAGCCGGGCAAGGGAATGGGGCTCGGAACATTTCTCGTGCGCACACTCGCGGAACAACTGGGCGGACGCCTGACCTTCGATTCCACGCCCCAGACGGGAACGCGCGCCACATTCGAACTGCCGCTGGTCCCGGTGCCGGAGGCCGTGCATGCAGAGCGCTGACGAACTGGAAAGCGGCCGTGTCGCCCTCGTCGTGGACGACGACGACATCTTTCGCAACCGCTTGTGCCGCGCCTTCGCGTCGCGCGGGTGGGAGGCGATCGGGGCTGCCGACGGAGCGAGAGCGCTCGAATTGTCTTCGCAATCGAGTCCTGATCTGGCGGTGGTCGATCTCCGCTTGCCCGGGATGAGCGGACTCGACATCGTCGAGGGGCTGCGCAGGCTGGATGAAACGACGTGCATCATCATGCTCACCGGGTACGGCAGTATCGCCACCGCGCTGACCGCCACCAGGCTCGGGGCGGATCATTACCTCAGCAAACCGGCGGATGCCGATCAGATTCTGAATGCATGGAGCAGAATCAGCGAGGGAACCAACAATATCGCCGAGGAGCCGCATGCCGTTCCAAGCCTCGCCCGTGTTGAGTGGGAACACATCCAGCGCGTCCTGACGGATTGCGGTGGAAATGTCTCCCAGGCGGCCAAACTGCTCGGTCTGCATCGCCGTTCGCTGCAGCGGAAATTGGCCAAGTATCCGCCGCAGGTTTGACCGGTGGTGATTGCGGCTGTCAGTATCTATTGCGGCTGAAGCACCTCGAACAATACCTGCAGCGCTAATCTGGTTCTGGTGAATCTCGAAAAAATCCTGCTCCGCAAAGTCGGCGAAGCCATTCATCGCTTCAAGATGATTCGCGACGGAGACCGCATCGCTGTCGCGGTATCCGGCGGCAAGGATTCCGTCACGCTGCTCGAAGCTCTTATCCTGTTGCAGAAACGCGCTCCCATCGATTTCTCCGTCTGCGCCTTCACCGTCGAACAGGGCAAATTCCTGCGCCCGGTCGGGCCCATCGGCGAATACATCCGCAGCCTTGGTGTCGATTGGACGTACCACACCGACAACCCGTCCATCCGCCTGCTTACCGAAAAGCCGGATCACGGATGCGACCTCTGCAGCCGCTTCCGCCGCCGCGCCGTCTACCAGATCGCGCGCGGCATGGGCGCCAACGTCATCGCATTCGGCCACACCGCCGACGATTTCTGCGAATCGCTCCTGCGTAACATCCTCTACACCGGGCGCCTGAGCTCGTTGCCGCCGGTCACCTGTTCCCGCGAACGGGACTTCCGCCTCATCCGTCCGCTGGTCTATGTCACCGAAGAGATCACGCGCGCGTTCGTCGAAAGCAAAGGCGTTCCGGTCGTGCCCTGCGGTTGCTCGCTGCGCACCGGAACGGTCCGCCGCAGCATCCGCGAGACCATCGCCGATTGGGAAACCGAGCACCCGCATCTGCGCGAAAACATCCTCTCGGCCATGGGTAACATACAACACGGAAGACTGCTCGACACGCGTTATCTCAATCCCGAAGAGCCGGATCCGGAAACCGAAATCTCCGGCTCCGAACTGCTGCCTATCCTCACCGAATCCTGAATGGCCGTACTCCTGACCTGCGACGCGATCGCAAAATCGTTCGGCTCGCGCACCGTATTCTCCGACATTTCGCTCAGCCTGCACGAAGGCGAACGCCTCGGCGTCATCGGTCCCAACGGGGCGGGGAAGTCGACCTTTCTGCAGATCCTCGGCGGCACCATGTCGCCCGATGACGGCTCCGTGTCGATCCGCAAAGGGGTGAGGCTCGCGATCGTGGTGCAGGACCCGCGCTTCGATCCATCGGCAACCGTGCGCGAGGTGATCGCCGCCTCCGCGCGCCAGAGCGAAGACAAAGACCTCGAAGTTTCGAAGATCATCTCCCGCGTCGGCTTTGACGACGCATCGGCGAAGGCCGGAACCCTCTCGGGCGGATGGCGGAAACGCCTCGCCATCGCCGCGGCCCTCGCGCAGCAGCCTGACGTGCTCCTCCTCGACGAGCCCACGAATCATCTCGACGTCGAGGGAATTCTCTGGCTGGAAAAGCTGGTCACCGGCGCGGCGTTCGCCTCGGTCTTCGTCACGCACGATCGTTACTTTCTCGAAAATTGCGCCACGCGAGTGGCCGAGATCAATCGCGCCTATCCCTTGGGCCTCTTCACCGCGCCCGGCAACTACAGCAGGTTTCTTGAAAAACGCTCCGAGTTTCTGCGCGCGCAGGCGAAGGAACAGCAGGCGCTGGAGAACCTGGTCGCCCGCGAAATCGAATGGCTGCGGCGCGGCGCCAAAGCGCGCACGTCGAAATCGAAGGCTCGCATCGACGATGCATTCGCCCTGCAGGACCAACTCGCCGACGTCTCCTCGCGCAACCGCAAAGGCACCACGTCCATCGATTTCACCGCAACTGGCCGGCTGACGAAGCGCCTGCTCGCCTGCGATGGGATTTCTAAAAGCATGGGCGGGCGGCTGCTCTTTCAAGGGCTCTCGTTCGCCCTTGGACCGGCCGTGAAGCTCGGCGTACTGGGCGCGAACGGCAGCGGCAAATCGACGCTGCTGCGAATACTGGCCAACGAGATTCAACCCGACTCCGGCGAGGTCCGTCGCGCCGAAGGTCTGCGCGTGGCCTGGTTCGATCAGAATCGCGACAAGCTGGATCTGAATCAACCTCTGCGGCGGGCTCTCGCGCCGGAAGGCGGGGACACGGTCATTTTTCGCGATCGTCCGCAGCACGTCGCCGGCTGGGCCGCGCGCTTTCTGTTCCGCCAGGACCAGCTCGATCTGCCGCTCAACCGCCTCTCGGGCGGCGAGCGCGCCCGCGTTCACATTGCCCGTCTCATGCTCCAGCCGGCCGACGTTCTGCTCCTCGACGAGCCGACCAACGACCTCGACATCCCGACGCTCGAAGTCCTCGAAAGCAATCTCCTCGATTTCCCCGGCGCCATCGTTCTGGTAACGCACGACCGCTTTCTCCTCGACCGCCTTTCTAAAGCCATCCTCGCCATGGATGGCGAAGGCGGGGTGGAGTTTTTCGCGGAACTGGCGCAATGGGAACAGTGGAACGCGTCGAAGAAGGCGCCCCCGAAAACGTCCGCGAAAGACAAACGGGAGACACCGCCGTCCCGAAAGAAACTGACGTATCTGGAAACGCGTGAATGGGAACAGATCGAGGACAAAGTCTCGCAGGCCGAAGAGGTGCTCGATGCGAAACGGCTGCAGCTCGAATTGCCCGAAATAGTTTCCGATCCCGTTCGGCTTACCCAGGCCGTTGCCGAACTCGACACCGCACAGGCTGAAGTCGACCGCCTCTACGCGCGCTGGGCCGAACTTGAAGCCAGGCGAGCATAAAGTAGAAGCCATGGATCAACGAGCAAAAGCTGAACTCCTCCGCAGCTTGCATTCCGGTCCCGAAGTTCTGGTGCTCCCCAACGCATGGGACGCCGTCAGCGCGCGCATCGTCGAGGCCGAAGGATTCCCGGCGATAGCCACCAGCAGCGCGGGCGTGGCCGGAGTGCTCGGTTATCCTGACGGCCAGCGGATCCCTCGCACCGAGATGCTGTTCCTGATCGGGAAAATTGCCCGCGCGGTAGACGTGCCGGTATCGGCGGACGTTGAAGCCGGTTACGAAGACCCCGCGCGAACCGCTCTTGACGTCATCGAAGCCGGCGCCGTGGGCATGAATCTCGAAGATATGGTTGGTCACGAAATGGTCCCGCTGCCGCAACAACTGGAGACCATTCGCAAGGTGATCGCCGCTGCCAAGGGGGCCGGCGTGCCGCTCGTGCTCAACGCCCGCACCGACATTTACCTCGCGAAGCACGGCGATGAGTCGACGCGCTTTGACCGCGCCGTCGAGCGCCTGAACGCTTTCCGCGAAGCGGGCGCCGATTGCCTGTTCGCGCCGGGCGTTACAGACCGCGAAACCATCGGCCGTCTTGCCTCCGCGCTCAAAGGTCCGTTGAACATACTCGCGGGCATCGGGATGCCGACCATTCCGGAGCTGAAGAAGCTCGGAGTGAGACGCCTGAGCGTGGGCTCCGGGACGTCGCGCGTCGCACTGGGCGCCCTCCGGCGCTTCGCCCGGCAGATCCGCGATGAAGGAACGCTGACGCCCCTCGCCACCGAAGCCATCCCCTATCCCGAAGTGCAGAAGCTGCTGACGCGGGCCTGATGCCCCTTTCCGATTTCGATTACCAGCTACCCGAAGAACTCATCGCGCAGGAACCGCCGTCCGAGCGCGACGCCGCGCGCATGCTGGTTTTGTACCGCGGCGAAAACCGATTTGAAGATCGCCGCTTTCGCGAATTCCCATCATTCCTGCGGCCGGGCGATTGCGTGGTACTGAACGATTCGAGGGTGCTTCCATCGAGGCTCTTCAGCGGCAAAACGGAGATGCTGCTTCTTGAGCCCGTCTCCCCCGCCAAAAATGACGCGCGCGAATGGAGAGCTCTGGTTCGGCCCGGACGCAAATTGCGTGAAGGAGCCGTCATTCGTTTCGACGACCGTTTTTCGGTCGAGATTATCGCCTGCGGCGAACGCGGCGAGCGCACCGTGCGATTCCTCGGTGAGGAAGACGTCTATGCCGCCATCGACCGCCTCGGCCACATGCCCCTGCCGCCTTACATCAAACGCCAGGACAAGCCCGAGGATCGGGATCGCTACCAGACGGTCTTCGCGCGCGAACGGGGCTCGGTAGCCGCGCCCACCGCGGGACTGCATTTCACGGGCGAGATTCTCGACCGCGTAAGCGAGGCCGGAGCCCATATCGCCCGCGTGACCCTCCACGTCGGCCTCGGCACCTTTCAACCGATCGAACGCCAGGATTTCGAAAATCATCAACTCCATTACGAGCGCTACTCTGTCTCCGAGGACTCCGCGCGCGCGATAGAATCGGCGCAGCGCGTAGTTGCCGTCGGCACCACCAGCGTGCGCACGCTCGAATCTTCCGCTGCGACCGGCCAACGCGCCGGATCGACCAACCTCTTCATTTATCCCGGCTATCGGTTCCGCCGCGTGGGTGCGATGCTGACCAACTTTCATCTGCCGCGCACCAGTCTGCTCCTCCTTGTCTGCGCGTTCGCAGGTACGGATCTCGCTCTTGCCGCCTATCGTCACGCAGTCGCGGAGAAATACCGGTTCTTCTCGTATGGCGACTGCATGCTGATCCTGTAACAATTGCTAAAATAGTGTTTCCGAAACAAAATGACTCTCGAAGAACTCGACCGCGAATACGCGCCGCTCCGTGAACAGGCATCTGCCGTGCGGAGCTATCTTTGACGCCTCCAAAAAGAAAAAAGAACTAGCCACCACTGAGGAGCAGATCTCGGCCCCCGACTTCTGGTCTCAACCCGAAAAAAGCCAGAAAGTCATGCAGGATCGCAAGCGCCTCGAAGAGGCCATCGCGAACGATGCCAAAGTGGCCGGCATGACCGACGATATCGACACGTTATTCGAACTCGCCCGCGAAGGCGAGTCCGTCAACGGCGATATCGAGCGCGAAATGAAGCGCTATGCCGAAGTGCTCGGCCAACTCGAAACCGGAATGCTGCTCTCCGGCGAGAACGATGAGCGCGACGCCATCGTCACCATTCACCCCGGCGCGGGCGGCACCGAATCGCAGGACTGGGCCGAAATGCTGCTGCGCATGTACCTGCGATGGGCCGAGCGCAACGATTTCAAGGCGGTCATGACGGACCGGCTCGAAGGCGAAGGCGCGGGCATCAAGTCCGCCACGTTCGAAGTCAACGGTCCAAACGCCTATGGGCTGCTGCAGTCCGAAATCGGCGTACATCGGCTCGTGCGCATCTCGCCTTTCGACGCCAACGCCCGCCGCCATACATCGTTCGCATCCGTTTTCGTATTTCCTCAGATTGACGACGAAATCAAAATCGACATCAAGCTCGACGATCTTCGCATCGATACGTTTCGCTCCGGCGGCGCCGGCGGACAGCATGTCAACATGACCGATTCGGCGGTGCGCATCACGCACTTTCCGACGGGCATCGTTGTGCAGTGCCAGAACGAGCGTTCGCAGCACAAGAACCGCGACTCGGCGATGAAGCAGCTGCGCGCACGCCTCTATGAATTCGAACTTGCAAAAAAACGCGAGGAAACGCGCAAGACCGAAGATTCAAAGCTCGAAATTAATTTCGGCAGCCAGATCCGCAGCTACGTGCTCGCGCCCTATCGCATGATCAAGGATCACCGCACCAAGCTCTCCGTTGGTGACGTGGATCGCGTGCTGGATGGCGATCTGGAACCGCTTATCCACGCGTATCTCGTCTGGCGCAAGACCGGCAAAACGGCGGGCGAAGGTGCGGACCTTCCCGATTAGGCCTGTTGCCGGCGACCTCGAAATCACCCGGGCGGCCGAACTCCTGCGCGCCGGCCGCCTGGTTGTTTTCCCCACCGAAACTGTTTACGGCCTCGGTGCCAACGCCCTCGACGAAAGCGCCGTCCGCCGCATCTTCGAAGCCAAAGGCCGCCCGTTGTCGAGCCCTCTCATTGTGCACGTGGCCACCATCGAAATGGCCCGCGGGCTGGCGCGCGACTGGCCCGAAAACGCCGAGCGCCTGGCCCGCCGATTCTGGCCTGGACCCCTGACGATCATAGTGCCCAAACGCCCGCATGTTCCGGATGTCGTGACAGCCGGACTGCCGAGCGTCGGTTTGCGCATGCCCGCGCATCCGGTGGCGCAGGCACTGCTCGAGGCCGCGCAAATCCCAATCGCCGCGCCCAGTGCCAATCGCTTCACCGAACTCTCTCCAACCAGCGCGGAGCATGTCCCGCAAGGTCTGGCCGACATGGTCCTCGACGGCGGACCCTGCACCGTCGGCATCGAAAGCACGGTGATTTCGCTGGCCGGCCCAATCCCGCGTATTCTCCGTCCGGGTATGATTTCACAAACCGAAATCGAGCGGGCGATCGGGCCGGTGGAATCTGGTGCAGGCGCCGAATCGCCGGGCCAGCATCCGCGCCATTACAGCCCGCGCACGCCGATAATACTTGGCGCGCCTCCCGCTCAAGGCCGCGGCGCCCGCCTCGATTTCAGTTCCATGCCCACTGACCCAGCCGCTTACGCCGAACGCCTCTACCGCGTTCTGCACGATCTGGACCGCGAGGGCTATGACTGGATCTCGATCGAACTCCCGCCTGACGAACCGGAATGGGCCGGCGTTCGCGACCGCCTGACGCGCGCCGCTCACAGGATATAATTCCGCGCATGAAACCACGAATCGCGCTATTCCTGTTGGCGTCGGCCGCCATGGCCGCTCTGCCCGCCGGCTACGTTCATTGGACTGCGGATCAGATTCAGAATCGCGGGAAATTGCTTCCGGCCAAAATGAACAAGGTCAAGGTCGCGACGGAATCGCTCGGCGGCTGGGGAAATCACTCGATGTCGCTGGTGCTGCGCGAGGGCAGCGGCGAAGCCGAACTTCACGAAACCCAATCGGACATTCTCATCATCCGCGACGGGGACGGCGCGATTGTGATCGGTGGCACGATCCCCGATGGCAGAAGGACGACAGCCCACGAGATCCGCGGATCGAAGATCGACGGCGGAGAAAAGCAGCCGCTGCATCCCGGCGACGTTCTGCATATTCCGCCCAAAACGCCGCATCAGATGCTCCTCGAACCCGGCCACAGGCTGGACTATTACGCAGTCAAAGTAGACGCGCGTTAGGCCGCCGCTCTTGCGGTGAATCGGCCCGTTCAGAGCCCGCTCCAGTTCGTTCACACCGGAAACATAGCTTCGCGGGTTCCTTCCGTGTTAAATACCGGAAGGTCGCATGCTGATCGTCGCCTGGGCCTTCGCCGTTGTGTTTCTCTACCGGGATGTGCAGGTGCTTGCGTTATCCGAGCGCACAACTCCCGGCAATCGATTCGCCGGGTATGCAGCGCTGGTTCTTGCGTCCGTAGCAGTGACGGCCTCTCTGGGCGAGTCCTGGAAGTCTTCCACTCAGAAGCAATTCGCTCTGGCGGCCGTTCTGGTCCAGTTGGTCGAGTTGGGGATCGCGCTGGCGCTGCGCAAGTGGCAAGCCGGCCGGCACCGCTGGGTGGGCTGCATTCTTCCCTGTCCCGCATTTCTGGCCGGGTTGCTGGTGCTGAGTTTCGCCATCCGGCGCGTATTCGTCGGATTGGGAGCCATCGCCGCCAACGAAATTGTCGCTGGGTTCTGGCTCGTCCTCGTAGCTCTTCTCGTATTTCCCGTCAACCGGGCGAAGGAAGAATTGGTCGATGGGGCGTTCGTCGACGATTTTGCCCTGCTGACCGGTTGCACGGCACTCATCTTCGTGCCGTTTGGACTCGTCTGATGCGAAGACTCTGGCTGGCTGTCCTGGTCATTGGCGTGAGCATTGAGCTGTGGCCGGCGCATGCGGCAGGAATCGAATCGCCGGAATATCTCGTCGTTGGAACCGTAGTCTGGACGAACCCCGGTACCTCCGCCATTTCGATTCGCGGGACCGGGCTGATCGGGCCGCTCCGCCTCAAGGTGAAATCCTTTCGGGTGAAAGAGCGGGGCGCTTTGATTCAGCTGCACCCCGGCGACCGGATCACGGCCGTATATTCCGAAAGCGATGGAATGCTGCATCGCCTGCGGCGCATTCTGCGGCGCAAACCATCCTAAAAATGAAATCCCACCGTGGCCGTCACGGTTCGCGGCGATACATAGTGAGTGCCGCTGAAGGTCGAGAGGAAATTATAGAGCGCCTCTTTATTCGTCAGATTGACCACCGTCAGGCGCGCGCTCCACTTGTGCTTGTCGCCCTGAAAGATGTTGTCGTGTCCCACGGCGAGATCGAACAGATTGCGCGACGCCACGCGCGGCGGGTTATGATCGTCGTTCTCCGTGCCCGGGGCCGGAATCGACAGCAGCGTGGAACCGTACAGGTTCGCCGCGCATAGCCCCGTCGCGCTGATCGGCGTCGTCGGCGTCGCGTGAACGCTTCCGCAGTAGAGACCCGCCTCGAACTGCTGGTCAGGCGTCAGTCCGGAGACATCCACGACACTGTCTGAACTGTTCGGCCCCGCGCAGCTCTCGCCGCCCGCGCAAGGCACCGCCCCAGCCACCAGACCGCTGTCATACCGCCAGTTGAAGCTGACCCATGGGGCTCTTTTCGACGGAAGCTGGTATTGCAGGTGCGTGGTCTGGTTGAATCTCTCATCGTGGTCGATGCGGAAAACGCTGATCGGGCCAGGTGTCGATCCGATGCCTGAGATCTGCGGCCCGAAGAACCGCGCCGCTACGCTGGACATCACGATGAACGCGGTCAGGCCGTGGAAATTCGGCATGGTGCCCCGGACGGCGAAACCCGGAATCTTCGAGGAGGTCCACTCGATCGGATAGGTGATCGGCGTATTGCCCAGCACACTGAAATCGAATGCCTTGTGCGTGTACTTCCAGATATATTCGCCATCCAGCACGAAATACTTGCCGAAGGCCTGTTGCAGCCCCGCATGAAACTCATTGCGATGTCCCGGACTCAACGGCGTGGTGGTCATACAGGCGCCGCCGGGCACGAGCGTCTGGAACGCGGCGATCACGGGATCGTTGCATCCCTCGCTCGCCAGCACCAGGTTCTCGTTGAAAGGCGTCTCCATGGTGCGCGCATAGGAGATCCGCAACACCGTATTGGTCGGCTTCAGGTTATAAGCGATGCCAAGACGCGGCTCACCCATGGCGGCCCGCGTCAAGCCGTTGTATTTGTCGAACCGGGCCCCGAGATTGAAAGTCCAGTTCTTGAGTGTGATCGTGTCCTGGATGTAGAACGCGAATTCCTTGACGTCTGTATGACCGTAGAACCGGTAATCCCCACTGCTTGCATTGGGGCATCCGTCCGATGCGGGCAACGGCGCTGTGCGGGTCAGATCGTAACAGGCGAGAAGCGGAACGAATCCAGGTACCAGACCCTGGCCGGCATTGGTCTGCAGGCCGAGCATGGCGCAGGAACCTGGATTGGTCACCAGCGGGTTCGTGTAAGCGCTCCCGTCCGCATTCAAACAGGGGGCGTTCGCCGTCGGATCCACAAGACCGAACGTGTCCTTTTCGGTAACGAATGTTTGCGTGTAGTTGCTTCCGATCTTGATGTTGTGAAGGTGATTGATCCAGGCATAACTGGCGCGAAGGCCGGCGTTCTTCAGGCTGCGATTCTGCCCTTCGGTCGCCGTCTGCAAGTCGGGGGTGAAATCGGCGAACGGATCGCCGCTCGGATAATAATTAAATTGATCCTGACGGATAAACCCGCCAAAGGTGAGTACGCTGTTCGCGTTGAGAATGCGGGTCCAGGCCGGGGCCACGTTGAACGTGCGGATCTGTGCTCGCTGATCCTCGGAGCCGACTGGTAAACCGTTGGGGCCGATTCCGTTGTTGTCGACCACGAGACCCGTCCATGCCGTCGCGTTCTGCGCGTCGTAGGAGTTCGGCGTCTGAAACCAGGAGCGCGTGAAACTGAGGTTCACGTTGAACGAGTCTTTGTCGGAAACCCGGAAATCCACGCGGTCGAACACATTTTCCTCGTTGCCATGGTCGTGGAAGACCTGAAACTCGGGAGCATCGAGGAAACGGCCCGTGTCCAGACCGCTAAGCGAAATGAAATTTCCCCAGTTCTGTTTGCCGTAAGACAAATCGAACGCCTCGTTTGAAGTGCCGAACGATCCGTAAGAGGCTGACACATCGCCCGTGGGCCTGGTCACTCCCATCCCCGAGCGCGTTGTCACCACCACGACCAGACTCGTCTTGTCGCCGTATTCCGCGGGAGGAGCGCCCTCAATAACCTCCATCGACTGCACGGCCTCGACCGGAAGCTGATTCGAAAAAACCTTGCTTTGCTGGTCGGTGATCGGCTCGCCGTCGACCGAAAAAGAATTGGAGGCGTGGTCGCCGAGGCCGTGGAACAGGCCGTTCGAATCCGCCGCGACGCCCGGCGTGGCGAGGGTTACGAGCGAACTGAGCGAAGAAGATGCGCTTTGCAGCGGCAGTTTGTCGAATAGCCCGCGGTCCACATCGGTATGAGCCGAGGAATCCGTTTCCACCAGATCGCCGGCTTCGCTCACGGTCACGCTGCTCGTCTCCGCGCCGACTTTCAGCGCGATCCTGACTTCCACGGGAAGAGGCGAGCGTACGTTTACGTCCTGTTCGCCGCCCTGGAATCCCGGCGCGGTCGCGCTCAGATGGTAGTTGTTGTACGGAATATTATCCATCTCGAAACTTCCCTGCGCATCCGTTTTCGCGCTCATATCGAAATGCGAAACCGGATTTTGAATGCGTACGCTGGCGCCGGGGATGGCTGCGCCTGAGGGGTCGAGCACCGACCCACGCACCGCCCCCGCGCCGGCACTGATCGATTGGCCATAGCTGAGGGCATGCAGAAGGAGCAAGGCGCCCGTCAGGGCACAAAATCGCATATTAATTCAAGGGTGCGCGACGTCAAGCGCCAATTCGCAGTTTATTCGCGCGAGCGGATTAAATTAAGCGGCAGACGGGCTTATTTTCCAAATGAACGGATCACCAGCTCAGTAATTGCCGCACCGTGTGCGCCTGCCGTTTGCTTACGATGAACTCCTGGCCGTTGGCCAGCGTGAGCAGCCATCGCTGGCTGCTCAGGGAGCTCATCTTTCGCACGTGGTCGATGTTCACCAGGGCCTTCCGGTGAATGCGCCGGAAATTTGTATGCCGCAACCTGTCCTGGATTGTCTTCAACGATTGCGTCGCCAGATAACGCTTCTTCGCGGTGATAATCCATACCAGATCCCCATCGGCCTCGAAAGCGAAAACTTCCGCGGCATTGAGCAGCAGATACTCGTCGCCGCTCCTCGCCACGATCCTCCGCACCGCGTGTCCGGAAGGAGCCTCCGCGATTTCTTTGGTGTTCGCCAGTTGTTGAACAATTTCGGCTGGCCGCCCCCGCAGCTTCGTCGCCCGCTCGACCGCCTGGGCCAGACGTTCCTGTCCGATCGGTTTCAGCAGGTAGTCGATCGCCCCCGCTTCGAATGCCTGAATAGCGTATTGATCCCACGCCGTCACAATCACGATCATGGGTGTGTGCTCGCCCGGTTGCAATTGGCGGATCACATCGAATCCTCCCAGCCCCGGCATCTGCAGATCCAGAAAAACCAAATCCGGGGATGAGTCGCGAATAGCCGCCAGCGCCGAATCGCCGTCTTCCGCCTCGCCGATCAGGGCGATCTCGTCGAGTTGTTCCAGTTCTTCGCGCAATACCCTGCGCGCTACCGGTTCGTCATCGACGATCAATGTCCTCATAAGCGTTACGAGTGGACTGCCTGGGTCACGGCAGTACATGGAATCGAGAAGCGCACCGTGGTGGCGTCGTCCTCGCTGTCGATCTCGAGTCTGCTCTCCGCACCGTAGCAAAGATCCAGCCGCCGCCGCACGTTCGCGAGGCCGACACCTTCGCGGCTCCCGTTGCGTTGCGGCTCGCGGAACGCTCCCGAATTGGAGATTTCGACCACAACCGTTTCGGCCTCCCGCCGGATGCGCAGCCGCACAAATCCGGCGGACCGCCGCGGCGCGACCCCATGCTTGACCGCATTCTCGACCAGCGGCTGGATCGAAAGCACCGGCACTTCCGCATGCAAAGCGTCGTCGTTGACGTCGATTTCCGTGCGCAGTTTCGGCCCCAGCCGCAACTCTTCGATCTCGAGGTAGGCACGCACAATATCGAGCTCTTCCGCGATTCGAATCAGACCCCGGTTTCCGCCGAACGAGTAGCGGAATAATCCCGCCAGATTGAGCACCAGATGCCGGGCCGAAGCGTTCTCGCGGCCGATTGTGCCATAGAGGGTGTTGAGCGAGTTGAACAGGAAATGGGGATTGATCTGGGCCTGCAGAGCACGCAGTTCCGCCTGTGAAACCAGGGTCTGCATCTCGGCTGTGCGCATTCTTTCCACCTGCTCGCAGACGATGGCCGCCAGCCGTTCCAGAGCCTCGATGTCCTCGCTCAGATACCGCCTCCCGCCGGCCCTCGAACCGAGAGCCAGCAGGCGGAGGTCGCCCCGCGCAAACCGCAGCGGCGCGAGAGCCTGCACCCACGGCTCCAGATGCCATGCCGCCGGCTCCAGCGCCGCCATTGCTGTTTCCGGCGCACCCGCCTCCGGCTCTTCGATGATTTCCACCCGGCGCGCCGAAAGGAATTCCGCGATCGCCTCTGCCGCGGTGGCGAGATATTCGCTCTCGTCCCGGGTCGCGCGTGCGATTTCCCGCAACATCGAGGCGGCCTGTTCGGAATGTGCCCGCAGGAAGACAACGCGCGTCAGCAAGCGTTGTCCGCGGCTGCGCACCCAGGCGAACAGACTCAGCGCCAGACACGCGCCGGTGAAGGTCAGTCCCGCGTAAAAAGGATCCCGCCGCGCG
>CAWBIS010000188.1:0-34071 GCA_963788485.1 Terriglobia bacterium | reverse complement strand
ACTTTTTTGTCGCGTACCTTTCATTCAGCGTATTGCTAATACAGTGGTGGGGCTCGATCCAACGCTGCGGCAGTTGACCTCGGAAGAAAAATACCGGCGCAGTATTCATATTCTGGATATGGCGCGCACCGGACTCGCCGCGTGCGCACCGTCGAATGCCCTCGTGGCGACCGCCGACGCGACCCTCGCGGCGAAAACGCCCACCCATGTCACCAATGAGGCAGCCGAGAGCGTGCTGACGCTTGCGGAGATGGTTTGGCGCGCCCGGAATGACGCCTGCGCGGGTAAGGTCGGCGAAGAGGACGTGCTGAATCTGCTGATGCGGAAGCTCGCGACCTGAAGTGGCACCGGGCTGCTATACTAGTTCATTGTGATTACAGTTCTTTTGACGATCATTCATGTGGTCGTGTGTCTTTTTCTCATTGTTGTGATTCTTCTGCAGAGCGGTAAAGCGGCCGATCTGGCGGGGGCATTCGGCGGAATGGGCTCTCAGACTGCGTTCGGACCGCGGGGTTCGGCGACGCTGCTTTCGAGAGTAACGACGGTCTCGACTGTGGTGTTTATGCTGACGTCGATCTCGCTGTCGATTCTGGCGACGAGGAGCGCGGGCCTTGGCGCAAATGGCACGGCATTGCAGCGGCATCCGACAAGGAACTCAGCACCCGCGACGCCTGCGCCGGCCACTCCGAAGAAGTAATTACAATCTGCCCGGGTTTGCGGAGGTGGCGGAATTGGCAGACGCACTAGCTTGAGGTGCTAGCGGGAGCAATCTCGTGGGGGTTCAAGTCCCCCTCTCCGCACCAAATAACTGGCTTTCGTATCAATGAGATACGGAAGCCATTTTCGTTTGTGCCCAAATCGTGCCCGAATTCTTCCCGCAGTCACACCTTAGGGGCTCTGCAAGCAGGGCGGAAATAAGACGAAATCTGTAGGCGACCACATGGACGCCCTTCGCTAAGCGCTACCCTTTCGAAGCCATCCGGTCACGGGGAGATTGCTTCGTCGTATTCGGCGTGGTGGGTGGCTGTATTATTGGTCCGTGGAATGCCGTTCAAGGCTATGAAGAAGAACACGCTGAAGAGCCTTCAAATTCGAAACCTTCTCTCCTTTGGGAGCAACTGCCCCAAAATCGAGCTCGGCGATCTCAACATTCTCATCGGCCCGAATGGTTCCGGAAAGTCCAACCTCATTGAGATCATCGGCTTACTGCGGAGTACGCCAAAGGATTTCGCGGCGGAGGTCGGTGACAGTGGGGGGGTCTCGGAATGGCTTTGGAAGGGAAAGTCAAGCGCAAAGATTCCGATAGCGTCCATACAATGCGATGCGGCCCCTAATGGAATCAACAAGACGATCTCTTACCGGCTATCGTTCACACGCGCCGGATCGCAATTGAAGATCGTCGATGAGCGTATCGAAAATGAAACGCCGGACGAGGGCCACGATAAGCCTTATTTGTACTTCGATCTGAATGGGGGACGGCCCATGCTCAACGTCGCTGGTCACCCTCGATCGCTGAAGCGAGAAGAGGTTGATACACAACGCTCAATCTTGTCTCAGCGTCAAGATCCCGATCAGTATCCTGAGGTCACGTATCTAGGGCGGTATTTTGCCAGCTTCCGTCTCTATCGGAATTGGGAGTTTGGCCCCGATTCAGGAGTCCGAGATCTTTATGGCGCGGGTCAGAAGAATGATTTTCTTGAAGAGGATGTTAGTAATCTCGGGCTGATGCTGAACAAGCTTCGGGCTGACACGTTCGCGAAAGCCGAGTTGCTGCGACATCTTAAAATGTTTTACGCCGGGGCAGAGGATGTATTGACACCGATCCAAGGGGGGCTGGTTGACCTACGGATTGAGGAAGAGAACGGAATTACGATCCCGGCCTCCCGGCTGTCCGACGGAACCCTTCGGTGGCTTTCTCTACTGACGATTCTTTTGCATCCCTCTCCACCTCCCTTAGTTTGCATAGAGGAGCCGGAATTGGGGTTGCATCCGGACATGATCCAACCACTCGCGAGACTACTTCTGAGCGCATCCGAGCGGATGCAGTTGGTTGTCACTACTCACTCGGACGATCTAATCGACGAAATGTCGGGCAATCCAGCGGCAATAATCGTGTGCGATAAGCACTCTGGCTCGTCGGAGTTTAGGCGCCTAGACGCGAACCAGCTGGCTGACTGGCTCAAACGATACCGATTGGGCCAACTCTGGCGCACCGGCGAAATTGGGGGCAATCGCTGGTGAGCATTCGTATCTATGTTGAAGGAGGTTTCGAAGGGAGTACGAAGAGCAACTGTCGAAAGTCATTTGGGGCATTTCTCGGGAAGGTGATTCCCGCAGGATCATTCAAGATCATCGCATCCGGGAGCCGTCAAAACGCCTACGAGGATTTCTGTACTGCTCTGAACCAACACCCCGACGACGTTGTCATTCTCTTGGTAGATTCTGAAACCGCCGTTAGCGCGACGGCATGGCAGCATCTTTATCAACGTGAAGGTGACAAATGGACACGTCCGGCCTCGGCTGGTGAGGATCAGGCGCATCTGATGGTTCAAGTGATGGAAGCATGGTTTCTGGCCGATCAAGATGCGCTTTCAACTTACTATGGCCAGGGGTTTCTTCGGAATTCCTTGCCGCGTCAAAAGAATATTGAGCTCGTCGACAAAGAAAGAGTGTTTAAGGCCCTGAGCCACGCATCCAAGCATACGCAAAAAGGGGAATACCATAAGACCAGGCACGGATTTGATCTGCTCGAGCGAATTGATCCCGCCTTGGTTCGCGCGGCCTCGCGGCATGCAGAAACTCTCCTTACCGCGTTGGCAGCGCACGCCGGAATTTAGAAACTCTTCGGCGGACGAGATGCCTCGCTGCGGTAGGGTTCGTCGCATGATGCAGGCGTGACCAAGTCTCCCTCTCCGCACCATTTTAGAATAAGACTTTTTCACAACATCGGTTGGTTTCTCGTCCAAAAGTCTGCGGGTTTCCTCGAATAAATCGTCGATATCCATCTCCGATTGAACGATCTCCTTCTCCGTCATGTACGCGGCTGCCTTCGGGTATTTGGTGTTCACAAATTGACTGCGACGCAGAAGCCCCAAAAGAATGAACGCCGATCCGATCATGGCGAACGTCGAGGGTTCGGGCGTGGTGGACGCCGGCGGCCCGATGGCCGAGGGATTTCCCATCAGCGCGGGAGGGGGCGAGACCAGCGAGACCGTGGCGATCTGCGTGGTATCGAAGAATTGGGCGTCGTCTGGAATGATAAAAAGTCCGGCAGCGTTGCTGCTGAACCCACACAGTCCGAGCCCCGCCGCCGCGCCGGAACAGGCCTGATCGGCGCCGGTACCCAAAGTTGCGAAGAGATCGAAAGAGCTGTTGGGTCCGTCGGCACCGGGCTCGAAAGAGAAAAGGTCCAGGGAACTTAGCGGAAATTGCGCCAGCACCGCCTGGGTCGCCTGACCCGACTCGGAAATGTACTCCGCGGAGAAGGCGGTAATGTCCGCCAGTTCGATGCTGCCGTTGGATTCCAGCGCACCGGTAAAGCTGCCGCTCAGTTCGCCGCTGTCGGAAAAGCCGCCCTGCGTGAAGGAAAAGGTTTCAATGGTGGTGGCCTTCGCCGCAACCGGAAGAAGAGCGGCGGCAAACCAGGCCGCGGCCCGAACGTACTTTGTGTTTTTCATAATCTGACCTCACCCTCCTAAGCGACAAAGTCCGGGCGCGGCCCTCACGATCTAAACTAAATAAGCAATCGATGGCAGTTCGGATTTGAAAATGGATCTTCTCGGCGCTCTTCGCGCTGACTCCGCTCGCCGCGCAGGAGGTGGAATTCAATCGCGATATCCGACCCATCCTTTCGGATAAATGCTGTACATGTCATGGACCGTCCAGTGTCAGCCGGCAAGCGCAATTGCGCTTCGACATGCAAGACGGTGCGGCCAGGGTCATCGTCCCCGGCCATGCGGACCAGAGCAACACTCCGACTCGCAGCGCTATACCTCGGAAGCCCAAAAACAGGAAAATCTGAACATACTGCCCTTTGAGGCAGGGCGGAAATGATCGAGAGCTTCGGGGGACACTGGAATGATCAGGACTTTGCCCAGACATCGGAGGAACTACCGTGACCACTTACAGGCTCGAGCGCAAAATTTGGGTTCCGCATTCCGTGCCGGAGGTCTTTGACTTCTTCTCGCGTGCCGAAAACCTGGAACGCCTCACACCTCCGTGGATGCACTTCCGTATTCTCACCCCGCTGCCGATTCCAATGAAGCAGGGAGCCACCATTGCGTATGCCTTGCGCGTGCGCGGTGTCCCCATTCGCTGGTTGACGGAAATAGAGCTATGGAACCCGCCTTACGAGTTCGTCGATGTGCAGGTTAAGGGACCTTACAAGCTTTGGCATCATACGCATCGGTTCTCCGAATCCGAGGGCGGGACGTCCATTGAGGATGCCGTTCGTTACGTCCTCCCGTTTGGACTGCTGGGCCGTCTGATCCACAGGATCCAGGTGGCCAGGGATATCGAAAAGATATTCGACTATCGCGCGCGGCAGGTCCAGGCGCTTTTTGGCTGATTGCGATTCACAGACGCAGCAGCCGTTCCGCATTGCCATGCGCGATCCGCTCGCGATCGTTCGCGCTGACCGGCAAACGATCCAGAAAAGCCCGTGCACTCTGCATCGAACCATATGGATAGTCCGCGGAGAACATGATCCGGTCGACGCCCACCTGGAGCAGTAGATCCAGGAAGGTCGGCGTGAAGTTGAAGCCGCTGAATGTGTAGTGAACGTTTTCGCGCAGATAAGCGCTGATCGGACGTTTGAGCCCGGTGATGTCCGGCGTCATGATGTCCACCCTCGACAGCATAAAGGGAAGCGCTTCGCCCATATGGCCTACGACGATCTGCAATTCGGGATGCCGGTCGAAGACTCCGCCGAGTACCATGCGCAGCACATGAACGGCAGTTTCGATATGCCAGCCCCAACCCGCATTCGCGAACATGTACGTCACTGCGGGCGAAAACCCGGCGTATGAAGCCTCCACTACCGCCTGCGGCGGTTGAGTCGGATGAACGTAGATGGGAACGCCAAGCGATTCGGCGCGTTCGAGAACGGGGGAGAAGAATGGATCGTCGAGATACCGGCCGCGGTGATGTCCGTTGATCAACGCGCCTGAAAAGCCATAATCGAGCACGGTGCGATCCAGTTCGGCGACCGCTTTTTGCGGCTCCGCCATTGGCAATGCGGCGAACCCGCGGAAACGCGCGGGATGCCGATTCACGGCTTCGGCCGCGAAATCGTTCGCTTCACGGGCGAGCAGAATGGCTTCGGCCGCATCCAGTTGCTCTACGCCCGGCGAATTGAGCGACAAAACCTGCACATCGATTCCGGCGGCATCCATTTCCTCGATACGCGCGGCGCCCACATCGCGGACCTGCTCGAGAATCCGCGCCATCCGGCCTCCCATGGCGGCGGCTCGCTCCACCATGCCGCGGCCGGGACCATTGAGAAATCCGGGCGTCGCGTAGTGCTCTTCGAGAGTGATGGTTCTCATATGGTCCCAGTGTCGCCCGGCGACGGGCATGGCGCCGCTCCGGCCCATCCTGAAAAAAACACGTTCTTCAGAACTGAAACCGAAGTTGTAATTCGAGTCTGCGATTACCTGCGGCGCTGCCCACGCCGCCGAATTGAGTGGCGCCGCCGCCGTTGGGCAATGTGCCCTGAGAGAGTGTCGTCGATTCTCCGAAAAAGGGCGACGTGAGAACCCCGTTCGGAGGGCCGTAGTTCACGTGATTGAGCGCATTGCGTACGTTCACCAGGAAGGTGAGCTGGTACTTCTGGCTGCTGCCGGCGGCGTTACCGAAGCCGCCAAAACCGCGGCCGCCAGTGCTGAATCCGCCGCCTCCACCACCGCCGCGTCCGCCTCCACCGAAACCTCCGCCACCGCGCGGTCCGCCGTTGCCAGAGACGCTTTCGCCCCACCCCCAGGTCCGGCTGAGACGGAAGTTCACCGTGAACTGGGCGGGACCGTCGCCGTAATCGAACGGGATGATGGTTTCGCCCGCAACGGGCTGGGAATCGAAGACGCCCCAGGGTGTCGTGTAGACGTTCTTCGGATTCGAGGCGGAAGTGGCAAAAGCGGGCCGCGCGTTGAAGATGCCGTCGCCGTCGTAAGCATTCCCGGTGGTGATATTAAACGGCAGGCCCGAACTCATGGTTACGAACGGCGCGACGACCCACTTGAACGGCAAGCCAACATTACCGCCGATAAAGGCGCGGTTTCTTGCGTCATATGGCGCGCGGCCCCAATCGGCGTTATCGTCGTACTGGTTCATGGGAAAGCCGCTCGCGTTGGTGTGGGCCTGGCCGTAAACGTAGTAGCCCTGCAACTGAATGTGCGAATTCACGCGCGAGTTGACGTTAAAGATGTACTGGCTCTGCTTGAAAATGCCGCTCGATTCATACAGGTAGATGTCGTCGTTGATGGGATAAGGCCGTATGCCGGTGCCCGGGCCTGTATAGGTTCCCGGCAGATAAGCGTTGATATCGCGCTCCCGCAAAACGTGGACGCCACGCGTATCCACATAGTTGAACGAGATGGTGGTGCGGCCCGGCAGGGCTCGTTCGACGCTGAGCGCGGTTTGCATCATGTATGGCGCCCGGAAGTTCCGATCGATTTCATACAGGGCCTGATTCTGCAGCGTAAGCGAGGAGAGGGGTGGAATTCCGGGGTACGCGGCCAGCGCGGCTTCGGCGGCCGTGGATCCGCCTGTCGTGAGGGCATTGTTAATGACAAAGTTCTGTTGGGCCACGCCGTTGTAGCGCAGCGCATTGAGAACGTTGGTTTCGGCGAAGCGATCGAAAAACGTGCCCCAGCCGGCGCGAAAAACGGTTTTCCCCGGGGCGGCGCCTTTGGCCCACGGCGCCCAGGCGATGGCCGCCCGGGGACCCAGGTCGAGGTGATCGCGAATGTTGTTCTGCGTTTCGTAGCGCAGGCCGTAGCTGATGGTCAGATTATTGCGGTAGCGCCAGTCGTCCTGGGCGAAAACGCCGAGATCGAGCTGGCGCACGCTCTGCAATGGCAGACCGGCGTTCAGCGTGAATTGACTGGGTCCGCAGCCTTCGGCCAGAACCTGCGTCATGGGCACACCCTGCGCAAGCAGCAACTGGGTCTGCTGGTAAAGATCGAGCGAGGTCGGATTGGCGACGCCGGCCAAACACCATGGGCTGCCGGTGGGAGGTGCGACGGGCTGGCCGAACGTCCACGTCCCGTTGAAATTGGTCGTCGCCAGGCTATCGAGGTCCCCCTGCCGGAGCCGTCCGCCGACCTTGATTGCGTGCTTGCCCTGCGTGATGGTGAGGATGTTCTGAACTTCGTAATCGCGCGTGTGCGTGTAATCGGTGGAAAAAGGGGCGCCCCCGGAGTTGAAGGAGCTGGAGACGTTGACCCCCGGAATGCTGAAGTCGCCCACACCCACCTGGTTTATATAGCTGTAAAACATCTGGAAGCGCGTCTCATCGACCGCCTTCGTTCCCAGGACCGCCGTCTCGGTGATTTGTACGGTATTGTTCTTCTGGGCCTGGGTAGTCTCCTGCGTGGGAAGGCTGAACCCACCGACGCCGCCGACAGAGGAATTATCCGTGTGGTTGTAACGAATCACGAGTGTGTTGTTGGTACTGAGCTGATAGTCGAGGCGCGGGCTGATCATCCAAAGCCGCTGGGGCGTGGGGTAGGCGCCGTTCACCAGGGCCTGCTGCAGAGCGGTGTTCAGGGCCTGGGCGTCGATGAGGGCACCTTCGTCGATCTGGCGCCGGTTGAAGTCGACGAAGAACGATGCCTTTTTGCTTAAAGGGCCCGCCAGATTGCCGGTGAAGTACTTCATCGTGTAACCGGGCTGATGTCCGATGATGAGCGGATTGCGACTGTCGAAGATGGAGTCGCCCATGTTGTAGAGCACCTGGCCGTGAAACCGGTCCGTGCCCGGTTTGGTGAAGATTTCAATTCGTCCAAAGCCGGGACGGTCGAACTCGGCGGCGAACGGATTGGAGTTAATACGGATTTCGCGAATCGAGCTTTTCGGGGGCAACTGACCGCCGCTGAAACCGTCGATGAAAAATTGCGGTCCCGAAGGGCCGGCCGACGGACCCGCGAGCGCTTCAAGATCCGACTGCAGATCGTCGGGGTCGTCGGGCAACTGCTCAAGATCCGAGTCCTTCAGCACGAGCGCGCCGACGTTGGCGGAAGGATCGGTCGAGACCTGTCCCGCGCCAGTGTCGCTCACCTGCACCTGCTGGGTTTCGGTTTCGATCTGCAGGGCAATATCCAGTGGATTGACCTGCCCGGCGGAAACGTTGAACTGGGGCCGGGAGAAGGTAACAAATCCGGGCGCGTTGGCTTGCACCGCATAGGTGCCTGCCGGCAGCGTCAGTGTCCAGGTTCCCGTTTCATTGGTCTTACCGGTTTGGGTGACGCCATTTCCGGTGAATTGTACGGTTGCTCCCGGAATGACGGCGCCCGAGGGATCCTTGATGGTGCCTCGCGCCGTACCCGTTGTCTGCGCGAGAACCTGAGAAGTTGTAGAGCCGAGAAGGCAGCCAAATGCCGCCGCGAGAAGAACCCATCCCTTTGGCATAACGACTTCTAAGGGACGGGAATGAAATTCGATTGATAACCGGTGGCCGATGTCAGGCTGTGAGGACGTTCACCGGTCTTACAAAGATTTGCATTGGGGGTAAACGGACCGGCCGATTGCCGGTCCGCCGCAAGTTATCGACTTTGGCTCTATCGGTTTTTTTCGGCGATCTTTACCTTCGCGCCTTCGAGCTTCCGCGTTACTTTGGCCAGTTCGACGGCGTCCTGATCGCCAGGCACGGCCGTCCGCCATCCGGACACCGAGAACTCCCACTGCTGGATGGCTTCGCGGATCTTGCCTTGTTTGAAGTAAACGTCTCCCAGATGGTCGTGCACGGTCGGGTCGGTACCCACCTTGTCCACCGCCATGCGCAGTTCATCGGCGGCCTGATCCAGATGGTTCTGCCGGTAATAAATCCAGCCGAGGCTGTCCTCATACGCGCCGTTTCCCGGCTCGAGATCGAGGGCTTTCAGAAGCAACTGCTGCGCTTCATCGAGATTGATGTTGCGCTCGGCGAACATGTAGCCCAGATAGTTCATCGCCCCCGAGTTGTCGGGATCGGACTTCAAAATTCCGCGAAAAGCCTTCTCCGCCTCGTCGTAATTCTTTTCGCGCTCATACATCGCGCCGCGCATGAATTCGATCTGCTGCTTTTCGCCGGGATCTTTGGCCACGGCATCGGAGGCATCCAGAGTCTTCTTCTCGTCGTCGAAGCGACGTGCTTTGTCCTGAATCTGCGCGATATTCGACAGGATTTCAAGATCCTTCGTTGCGTTCGGCAACGCTTTCAACTCGTTGATCGCAACATCGGTCTGCCCGAGGTCGCCCATCAAACCGGCGTGCTGCATGATCACGCCGCGCTCCGTCGGGAATTTCTTCAGCGCCGAATCGGCCTCTTGTTTCGCAGCTTTATATTCCTTGCCCTGCCGAAGCGCCTCGATGATCTGCGCCTCCACCTTCGAAGTCAGCGAAGGGTCGAGATCGGAGAGCTGCCGCAGCGTAGCAACCGTCTCCTGGGTTTTTCCGGCGGCTTCTTCCATGCCCGCCAGCCCGAGCAGCATCTCTTTACGTTGTTCCAGCTCGGCTTTGGAGTACTGATCCTTTTTTGTCCCATTCAGAAGAGACTGCAGGGCTGCGATCGCTTCCTGCGTTTTGCCCTGAGCACGCAGCAACACTACCCCGGCGTATTGAACCTCAGTGCTGTTGTCGATCGCGCGCGCTTTGGCCAATGTCGCGCCGGCGCCGGCAAAATCGTGCTTGCGCTCCTGAATTTCGGCGATCTGGAGCTGGAGCTTCAGGTTCTTCGGATCGTCGGTCGCCATCTGCTGGAAAGCCGCGAGGGCTTCATCCATGCGCCCCGCATAATAGAGATCGTCGGCCATGCGTTCGCGGATCTGAGCGTCGCTGGTCAATTCAACAGCTTGTTTGAAAGTGTCCGCGGCGTTGCTGAAATCCTTGACCTGTTCATAAAACTGGCCCAGCGTCACCAGCGTTCGCGGATCGGGGTTTTTCTCCGCTACCTGCTTCAACAGCGCGATGGCATTGGGCAAATCGTTGCGTTCGGCGAACACCATTGCCAGACCATTCAGCGCATCCTCGTCGTTCGCATCGACGCTGAGAACCTGCCGGTAAACCTCCTCGGCTTTGGCATCGTCGTGCGAAACCCGATAGAGTCGCGCCAGCATGGAAAGGCTTTCAACGTCCTTCGGATCCTGCTGGGTGATCCGCTGATACTGTTCGATCGCGTTTTTCAGCATCGTCTGGTCGATGCGGCCCTGCTCCGGGTCACCAATCTGACGGCTGTAAATCCGCGCGAGGATTTTCCGGGCGTTATTGTTCCCCGGGTTATCCTTCAACAGCGCGTTGGCCTCCTGCAGAGCTTTATCCATCTGCCCCGTCTGGACGTAAAATTCGGTGAGTTCCTCGGCGATGTACGTGGAAGAGGGATCGGCCTTGATCGCGGCCTTGTACATGTCGATCGCCTTGTTGACGTACTCGCCGCGGTTTCCGTAGGCGCCGGCTAACTCGCCATAAAGATGGGCCATGGCGAAGTCGTAGTACGCAGACGAGTGGTCGTCCGGCGGGCTGGCCGGGGCCGGGCTCGCGGGGGCCTGAGAAAATGCAGGCGTAACAATGCAAACGCATGCCAAACCGAACGATAGAAACGCGGTTCTCACTTGACCGATCATGTCCTTTCTTTCCTCGTGCCTCTCGCGGCGCGCCCGCGCGTCAGGAAGCCCAGATGCATCATGAACGGCACGACCCATTCGAACATCATTGTATAACGCTGAGTAGGGGACGTTGAGGGAAACACCGCCGTTGCCGGAAAATCCAGCTCTGATTGCCATCGCCGGTCCCACCGGATCGGGCAAAAGCGATCTGGCCCTGCGCCTCGCCGGGCGGTTCGACGGAGAGATCGTGAATTGCGATTCCGTTCAGATCTACCGGTTCTTCAATATCGGCGCCGCGAAACTGCCGGAGCCGGACCGCCGCGGTATTCCGCATCATCTCATCGATATCGCCGACCCGGACGAACTCTTCACCGCGGGCGACTTCGCGCGCGCAGCCAGACCTGTCCTGGGTGAAATAGCGGCGCGCGGCCGCCTGCCCATCGTGGCGGGCGGGACAGGGTTCTACCTGCGGGCACTGGTCGAGGGACTGGCCCCGGGGCCGCGGCGCGATGAGGGTCTCCGCTCGCGTCTGCAGGCGCGCGAAGCGACGCGGCCGGGCTTCGTTCACCGCCTGCTGCGCCGGATCGATCCATTAACCGCCGGACGTATACACCCGAACGACACGCCAAAGGTGGTCCGCGCGCTGGAGATCTGCTTTTCGGCGCGCGGCGCCGCGAGCGAAGTCTTCGCCGCCGGCCGGGACGCGCTGGAGGGCTTTCGCGTCTTGAAGATCGGGCTGTTTCCGGACCGGGACCAGTTGTACGCACGCCTCGAAAGGCGGATGGCATGCATGTTCGAGGCGGGTCTGACGGAGGAAACAGCCGCGATACTCGCCCGCGGCTATAGCCCTGATTGCAAACCGTTCGAATCCATCGGCTACAAGCAGGCGCTCCAGGCAATCAATGGGGAACTTTCGCCCAAAGACGCGTTATTCTACGCGACGCGCGAGACCCGGCGCTACGCCAAGCGTCAGATCACCTGGTTCCGGCAGGAGCCGGGCATCGAGATTTTTTCCGGCTTCGGCGATGACCCCACTGTTGCGGCCAGGGTGGAGGAGCGCGTGCACGAGTTCATTACCTCGGGAGGGGGTAGCCGCCCGGCTGCTACCCTGAAATTGTAGTGCGCAATCTGTTAGCTTTGTTACTTCTGGCGGCGGCCTCGTGCCGAGCCGCCGATACCGTGGCGGTACTCCCGCTCTTCAACCTGGACGAAAGCAAGGCAGCGAACCTGGACTGGATCGGCGAGAGCGTGGCCGAAACCATCCACGAAGCTCTCAGCAGCGGCGGGTTGCTGCTCTTGCCACGGGAGGACCGCGAGGAGGTCTATCGCCGGCTGTCCCTGCGGACCGGCGTCGTCCTCACAAAAGCTTCCGTGTTGAAGATCGGCGAGACGCTCGACGCAGGCCAGATCGTGTTTGGCGAATTCCGCGTCGCCGGCGCGGACACGTCCTCCCCGGATCTGAAGTCGGAGATTCGGATTGTAGTGCGGGTGATCAATCTCAAAAAGCTGCACGAAGGACCCGAGTTCTCCGAATCGGGCCCGCTCGAAAATCTCAGCCAGATGGAAACCAGACTCGCCTGGCTGCTGCTCCACCAGCTGGCGCCTGACGACGCGCCGACCGAAGAGGCGTACGTCCATGATCGTACGCCCGTCCGGGTAGACGCCATGGAGAGTTATGTACGCGGGCTGATGGCATCGGTTGAGGACCAGAAAATCAAATTATTTACTCAGGCGGCTCGCCTCGACGAACACTTCTCGCAGCCGAACTTCCAGCTGGGACGCCTGGCATTCGAAAAGAAGGATTACAAGGCCGCCGGCGTTTGGCTGGCCAAGGTATCGAAAGGCGATTCGCATTTTCTCGAAGCGGCGTTTCTGCGCGGAATCTGCAAGTACTACCAGAACGATTTCGACGGCGCGGTGGACCAGTTCCGGATGGTTTCCGCCGAGATTCCGCTGAACGAAGTCTTCAACGATCTCGGCGCCGCGTTATCGCGCAGGAACGACCCGGCTGCAACGGAAAACTTCAACAAGGCCCTGGAAGGCGATGAAACCGACCCCGACTACTGGTTCAACGTGGGATACTCGCTCTGGAAGCAGGGCAAGTTTGCGCTGGCGGCCGCCAATTTCCGTTCCGTGCTCGACCGCTCACCCGGCGATCAGGAGGCTACAATCATGCTCGGCTACTGTCTGAAGAATGAGGGCCCCCGCTCCGGCGACCCTCACAGCGACGGCCGGGAACGCATCAAAACGACGTTCGAAGATTCCGCCTACCGGCAATTGCAGGCTGAACTGAAAAAGTCGCGCTAGAGACATGCGCCAGCTCTCAAAGAGAACCCAATATTGCCTGCGCGCGCTCTACGCTCTGGCGCGGGATTATGGTCGCGGACCCACGCTGATCGCTCATCTGGCGGAAGAAGAAGCTATACCCAGAAAATTTCTGGAACAGATTCTTCTCTCGCTGAAGGCAACCGGCCTGGTCGAGAGCAAGAAGGGCAAGGGCGGCGGTTATACGCTGGTGCAGCCGCCGGATCGGATCACGATCGGATCGGTGATCCGGATGGTGGAAGGGCCGCTGGCACCCCTGCCCTGCGCCAGCGAAACGCGCTTCCGCAAATGCGACGAATGCGTGGACATTGAGACCTGCGGCACCCGAATCGTGATGCGCAGAGTGCGGGACGCGATCTCGAACATTCTCGATTCGACCACGCTGGCAATGGTGTGCGACAGCGTGGACGCCGCGCGCGACAAGCGGGAGGAAATGGCAGCCTTCACCTGGGAAATCTGATGAGGCGTGACAGCTGAAATCTTCGCGATCAGCTTCGCGACTGATTATTGCTGCTTGAGATTGCCCCGCCCCGAAACTTCGGCTACGGGAATTCCCTTCTCTTTCATCAGGGATTCCAGCAGCGTAACGGTTTTCGGGAAAGCATCCGCGCCGCCGCGAATACCGCCCGCGCCGCGCGCGACGTCGAGGGGAGTGCGCCCGTTGGCGTCTTTAGCGGTCAGGTCGGCGCCATTGGCGACGAGGAACTGGATGAACTTATCGAAGCCGTGTTCGGCGGCCCCGTGCAGGGCCGTCTGGTTCGGGACGGAGTTCGCGCTCGGCATTTGACTGCCGCGGCGGAAGCTGCGCGCGATGCGCTCGGAGGCGCTCTCCCCAGCGGCGAAACCGGCCGCGCCTGAAGACGGAGCGGCAGCTGGCGCGGGGCCACCTCTGCCTCCTCCGCCGCCGCCTCCGCCGCCTCTGCCTCCACGGCCAAAGCCAGCGTTGCGGTCCAGCAGGTCGTGGGCATTCACGTCGGCGCCGGCCTTGATCAGGAGAGCCATGGTGGCGAGCACGCCTTCATCGGTACGGTTGCGGCCACGCGTGACGCGCGTGCCGTAGTCGACGCCCGCGGCAGCCATCAGCGGCGTGATGCCTTCCTTGCTGGGCAAATCGACCAGCGCGTGGTACTGGATCAGGAGCGCGACGAACTTGTCGTCGCCGCCACGGGCGGCCCGCAACATCGGTGTGGCGCCCTGAGCGAGCATCGTGTCGCCGCCGCGATCCTGCGGGACGTCACGATACGGCGGACGACGTTTCAACTGAATGTTCGGATCCGCGCCCTTTTCGAGCATCATGCGCGCGACATCAAGCGCGGAGAGTTTGTCCGAGCTGGGGATGACGGCCATCGCTCCGTTCCCTTTCATGGGCAGGGTGCTCACGTCGGCCGCCATATAGATGGGCGAGCGGCCGAAGAGATCCCACTTGTCGAGATCGGCGCCGCCGTTGATGAGCACGGCAGCGGTATCGAAATGCATGTTCTCGAGAGCGAGAAGCAGCGGAGTCTCGCGGTCCGGATCCTCGGAATCGGGATCGGCGCCGGCGGCGAGCAGATTCCGCACGCAGGCCTCGCAACCCTCGCGGGCGGCATAGTGGAGCGGGGTGAATCCGCCCTTATTCATGTCTTTCGGACGAGGTTCCTGGATGATTTTGCGTTCCCACTGATTGACCTTGCCATGGTCGTTCAGGTTCGCGTCTTTCGACGCGAGGAACTTCACCATGTCGGCCTGGCAGAGCGCGGAAGCCCACATGATGGCGGATTGTCCACCCCAGTTTTCTTTGGCGTTGATGTCGGCGCCCGCGGCGAGAAGCGCCTTTGCCGCGTCCACGCGGCCGCTGCGCGCGGCGGCCATCAGCGGCGTTTCGCCGTTCAGATTGCGGTAATTGGGATCGGCGCCGGCCTTGAGCAACGCGGTGATTACCGGCGCGGAGCCGATGATCGAAGCTTCGGTAATGGCCGACGAGCCGAGTTGGTTGGAAAGTTTGACGTTCGCGCCGGCTTTGATGAGCGCGCGCACCAATTCGAGATCGTCGGCCGCCGCGGCGTACATGAGCGCGGTGGCGCCGTCGGGACCGGTGGCGTTGACGTTCACCCCTTTTGTGGCGGCGAGGCGCAGGGCCGTGGCGTGGTCGCCGGCTTCCGCCGCGGCCAGCAGGGTGGTTGTATCGGCAGCGGTAACCGCCGACGCGCCAACGAAGAGCACCGCCAGCGCCCCGATGACGCGAGGCGCCGCGGACACGAACGTCTGAGACACGCTATACCTCCGAGAGACCGTTGACGCCGTCGCCGATGGATTTCACCGGGATTTCGTTGCGCTGGAGCAGGGTCAGGAGCAACTCGCCGTGACGCGAATCCTGCGGATACCTCAGGTGCTGGCCGCCTTTGATCTTTCCGTTCGCATGGCCGAGGATCGCCGAAGGCAGCGGATCGTTATTATGCTTGTCGCTGTTGCTCATATCGCTGCCGAAGAGAATCGTGGAATGGTCGAGCACGGTACCGTCGGCTTCTTTGGTCGAGACGAGCTTTTTGACGAATTCCGCAAACTCCTGCGTGTGGTACGTCTCAATTTTCACCAGCTTGTCCATCTTCTCGGGGTTGTTGCCGTGATGGGACAGCGGATGGAAGCCTTCGGCAATGCCCAGGTTCGTATACGTGCGCATGCTGGCTTCGTGATCCATCGAAATCGTCATCACGCGCGTGATATCGGCCTGGAAGGCAAGCGCCATCAGATCGAACATCAGCTTGAAGTATTCGGTGATGTCGTTCGGCGTGCCGATCGGCGCGTCGGGAACCGCCAGTTCGCTGTTGGACGCCTTCTCGGCCATCTGCACGCGGCGCTCGATTTCGCGAACCGAGTCGAGATAATCGCCGACGAGATTGCGGTCGTTGGCGCCGACGCTCGCCTGCAGGCGCTTCGCCTCGCCCTGAACGCGATCGAGGATGCTGCCGGTCTCGTGGAGGATCTGCGCGCGTTCCTGATCGGTGTCGCCCTGTCCGAAGAGCTTCTGGAAGACGGCCCGGGGGTTGCTTTCCTGCGGCAACGGCTGGGTCGGCGTGCGCCACGCGAGGCGGGCGCTGCCCTGACCGACGGAGAGTTCGAGGGACGGCAGGCGCGTGTCCTGGCCAACGTAGCGTACGGCGATCTGGTCGGCGCTGACGCCGGCATCCTTATCGGCCTTGCCGAAGTCCCAGGGCTTCACCGCGGTGAGCCAGCCCTGTTCGATGTACGCGTGGGGTTCCGGTGTTTCCGCGGGTTTGTTGCGAAGACCGGAAACGATGGTGAGGTGCTCGCGGAAAGGTTCGAGCGGCTTCAGGGTCGGCGACATGGTGTAGTTCGTGCCGGTTTCCTTCGGAGACCAGCGGTCCATAATCGCGCCGTGCGGGAAAGACACGAAGGCGAAACGCTTCGGAGTCTTTCCGGCCGCCGTCGCCGCCCATGCGGTATTGGCGGGAATCATGGAGTCGAGCAGAGGAAGACCGATAGCGGCTCCGACTCCCTTGAGAACTGCGCGACGGGGAAGGTGCTTCTTGAATATGAACATTATGTCGTCTCCTTAATTACTCGCACTTAAAACTACTTACTCGCACTTAAGACCGGCTTGCTCGCGGCAGGCTGTGGAACCCGGCGCATCCTGAACTGATCGCTTTTTACTATGGCCTCCACGATGGCCGAAAATCTGTAATTCTTCGCCGCCGTCTCGCGCACGATCTGACGGACGGTCGGCATATCGTAATAATCGCGCGCGCGCCCCATCGAATACATCAGAAGGTTTTCGACGAACGTCTGCACGAACTGATCGGGACGGCGCAGCAAGGCGTTGCGAAGATCGTCGGGTCCATCGATCTTCGTGCCGTCGGGCAACACGCCGGCGGAATCGATAGCCGTTCCGGCGAAGCGGTCCTTGTCCCGCCACATGCCCACGGCGTCGAAGTTCTCGAGCGCGAAGCCGAGCGGGTCCATGATGGAGTGGCACGCCGAACAGGTCGGACTGGCGCGGTGTTGCGCCATCAGTTCGCGAACGGTGCGCGCCTTGGTTGTGCCGATGTCCTTATCGTTCAGAGTGGGAACGTTGGGGGGTGGATTGGCCGGCGGGACGCCTTCAATGTATGTCAGGACGAACTTGCCGCGCAGCACCGGCGAGGTACGGTTCGGATAGGCGGCGGACATCAGGACCGCCCCTTTTCCCAGCAGGCCCCAGCGAACGGAATTTTTCAGCTCGACGCGGCGGAACTCATCTCCCTTAACGTCGGTAATGCCGTACTGGAGAGCGAGACGCTCGTTCAGGAATGTCTCCTTCGAGCTCAACAGATCCACCACGCTCCGGTCTTCGCGGAAGATACTATCCGCAAAGAGCCTGAGTTCGGTCCGGAAATCCTGGCGGGGGTCCATGAACCCGGAGGCATAGGGGAACACGTCGCGGTCGGGAGCGATCTGGTCCAACTTCTCCATGTCCAGCCACTGAAAGACGAAGTCGCCGGCGAGCGTCATCGACCGCGGATCGGCCATCATGCGCAGCACCTGCTTGTGGAGCGTGGCCGGATCGCTGAGCTTGTTGCGGGCGGCGACGTCGAGCAATTCCCGGTCGGGAATCGAGTTCCACAGAAAGAAGGAAAGTTTGGACGCCAGTTCGAGATCCGTGATCGCGTACTTGTCGCCCGGTTTCAAGCCAACGGGGACGCGCTCGCCGCGATAGAGAAAAAACGGACTGGCCAGCATTCCGGTGATACCCTCGCGAATGCCCGAATCGAATGCCGTCACGCTCTCGCCCTGAGAACCGGGGGAATGCTGGCCGGCTTGTTTAACGCCGTCGGCGTAGTACTGCATCAGTTCAGCGATATCGTCGCTCGTCACCGGACGGCGGTAGGCGGACCGGGCCAGATTTGCGAAAATTTCCTTCGCGCAGGCCTCCGCCGTTTTGGTTTTATCCTTCTCCGGATTGCAGATCAGGATGCGGTCGCGGCTGGGCGTGGAACTCAGGCCTTTCGCATTGAAGGGTCCGAGGAGCTGGAACGAACTGACACGGTAGGAACGGTCCTGACCGCCGCCGGGCGCGAACATCTGCAGCTGATCGTCGGACTGCGCGAAGCTCTGCCGGCGGAAGGCGACTCCGATCCGGTGGGGTCCGGCCGTGGTCTGGAACTTGATGTTCTTCAGGCGGGCATTGACCTTATCCATCGCGCCGCTCTGGACCTGGTCGTACATCTTCATGTCCTCTTCGCCGCCGATGGTCGCCTGATAAACGATTTTGTCGTCGATTGTGACTACGAGCGGATTCTCATACTCCATCCCGTTGCCCCAGATATGGTTGGCCATGTCGGCGATATTGATGTGGTACTCGCCGTCGGCCGGGAGGTCCACATTGGCGAGAATGCCGCCCCGCGTTCCGAGAGGCAATCCGGGGACATGGGTGAGCTGATTGCCAGGGCCGGCGCGGAAGGTCCAGCCCTGCGGGCGGGAATCGCCTTTGCCCATCGCCAGCTGCGCGACGTTGTGCGCTGCCAGCACGTACTGCTCGATGAAGGAAGGCGAGACCTGCAGCGCGGAGGCGATGTTGTCGTAGCCCTGAAAACTATCGTCCGGCGGCAGCATATCAGCGGCGTTCACGTCGACCAGGAGCAGATCGTGTACGGCGTTCTGATACTCCTTCCGATTCAGCCGCTGCAGCACGAGCTGATCGGTAACGTGCGCCGGTTCGGGAAGTTTGTCGAGGGAGTCTTCGAGGTACGAGACCAGCGAGTCGACCGTTTTGCCATCGGGCTGTTTGTTCCCCGGCGGCGGCATGACACGGCCGCGCAGTTTGCGCACGGCTTTCTCGAACAGATCGGGATTTTTGGCGATGCTCGCCGCCGTCACGCCCTCGAAACTGGCGCCGCCGATTTTGACCCTGTCGTTATGGCAACCGGTGCAGTACTGCTTGAAGGTGCCCAGCGAGGCTTCGCCGGCGGCCTGCGCGGTATCGCCGGCCTGCGCGGCGCTCGCGAACGGGGCGGCAAAAACTCCGGCAAAGCCTATGACCGCGATCAGGGGAATCGAATTCTTCATGCGTCCCATCGTTGTTTTGTTTTAGTCCTTAAGCGTCCGGTGAAAGATAGGCCCACAGGCTCTCGAACGAGCGTCGGATAAATTCATCGGCATTGCCCATTTTGACTTCGTATTCCTTCGCCGGCTTGGCCACGACGGCTTCCGATGGACTGTGCCCTTTATTGATCATCTGGTTCAGGCGGTCGTAAATGGTGCCGTACATGTCCAACTGTTGCGCGATGTCGGCGTAGCTCAGCACCGGACCCTGGCCGGGTACGATCCTGGTGTCCTTATTTGCTACGCTCTGGATCCGTTGCAACCCGCCGACGATACCGCCAATCCAACCCCCGGTCCACCAATCCACGACAGGCCAGCCCTGTCCGTAGGCAGCATCGCCTACCGCAAGGATGTTCTGCTGCGGGAAGAAGACGTAGAGGTCGCCGTCCGTGTGCGCCGCGTCGGAGATGTAACCGTAGCGGATTCCGGAATCGAGGGCGCCCTTGTCGTAGAAAGTCTTGTTGGGTTGAGCGACTTTGGGGAACTTCTTGAATTTCTGCCCGTTCCAGGGCCACGTGATGTTCTGGGTCAGCCAGAGCCGCGTGTTCTCGTGGGCAATGATCGTGGCGCCGGCCATGCCGAGCCTCTGGTTGGAGCCTGTTTGTTCGGGATGCCAGTGCGTATTGAAGAGGATGGGAACCTTGCCGGCGCCATTGGGAAGCGCGGCGACCGCCTGCGCCAGCGCGTCGGCGTTCTCGGCCAGGCCGCCGTCGACCAGAACGACACCGTCAGCCCCGGTATGGGCAACCACGTTTGCACCCGCCCCACCGAGCAGGAAAATATTGTCGCCGATTTGTGCGTTTGTTATCTTCGCGGTTTGCGGGAAGGCGCACGGCGCGGCCAGACCCGCTGCGGCCACTTTCAGGAACGTCCTGCGCGTTGAAACCAACATAGTTAAATGCGGTTCTAGTATACTCCTGTCGAAACCCGAAAGGAATCCTCGGCCGGGACCACCCCGCGCGGACCCTCCCGGCCAGGCCGATGTTCCGGCCACCCGTGCGGAGCAATGAGTCTTCATCTGGTTGTCCCACTTTAGTCTGGCTGGTTACTGCCGGAACCGGAAGTAACTCAGCTACACTGTGCCGATGCGAAACACAAAGCGCATCTCCGCCTTGATGATAATTGCCGCCTCAATTTGCCCAGGTCTGATCCAGGCCCAGGGGAGGCGTCAGCAAACGGCGGCGGCTCCAGCGAACGCGAGTTCGACTGCACCCGGGCCCGCAGTCAACCGCGATTTCATCCGGGAGAATTACACCAAGTTCGAATATCTGATTCCGATGCGCGATGGCATCAGGTTGTTCACGTCGGTTTATATTCCAAAGGATGTCTTCAGCGACGGGCAGAAGTACCCCATGCTGATGCAGCGAACGGGATATAACGTCGCGCCATACGGACTGGAGCAATACCGCGCCAATCTCGGGCCCTCCGAGCTCTTCGCGAGGGAGAAATTCATTTTTGTCTACCAGGACATCCGCGGCCGCTTCATGAGCGAAGGCAAGTACATCCTGATCCGTCCCCGAAACACGGCTGCGAAAACGTCTCCAGCGTGGGGCAGCAAGGAAGTGGACGAAACAACCGACACCTGGGACACCATCGACTGGCTGGTCAAAAACGTCCCCGGAAACAGCGGCAAGGTCGGAATGTATGGAATCTCGCAACCGGGTTTTTACGCGACGGCGGGCATGATCGACGCGCATCCCGCGCTGGTCGCCGTAGCCCCGCAGGCGCCGGTGACCGACTATTACCTGGGCGACGACGTTTATCACAATGGCGTCTTCATGCTGGCCCACCGCTTCAGTTTTTATATGGGATTTCACGACCGCGAAGGCGACCCCGCGCCGCCGCCGACGACGCAGCCCTTTCAATACGGCACTCCCGATGGATACGACTTCTACCTGGAGATGGGTTCGATCGCCAATGCCGACGAGAAATACTTCAAGCATCAGCAGCCTCTCTGGAATCTCAATATCGACCATCCGACGTACGACGAAGTCTGGCAATCGCGGTCCATCTGGAAATACCTGAAGGACATCAAACCCGCCGTCATGCTCGTTGGCGGCTGGTACGACAACGAGGATCCGCAGGGTCTTCTCCGGCAACACTACTTCATGGAGAAGAACAACCCGCCGGCGGTCGAAATGCTGGTCATGGGTCCCTGGAATCATGGCGGTTTCTCCCGCGGCGACGGCGATCGCCTCGGCAAAGTCAACTTTGGCTCGAAGACGGCCCTGTACTACCGCGAGAATATCGAGTTCCCGTTCTTCCTTTATTACTTGAAGGGGCGAGGTGAATCGAAGTTCCCGAAGGCCTACGTCTTCCAGACGGGGCTGAATGTGTGGCGCAAATTCGACGCCTGGCCGCCTGCCGGGGCGAAATCGGCATCGATTTACCTGGATACCCAGGGCAAGCTCTCCTGGACTGAACCGAAAGCGACTGCGGTCGACGAGTATCTGTCGGATCCCAACAAGCCTGTGCCCTATATCGATGCTCTTAACACGGGCATCCTGAACAGCTACATGACAGAGGACCAGCGCTTTGCCGCAACGCGCCCCGATGTGCTCGTTTACAAGACCGGGGTGCTGGATCACGACGTGACGATCTTCGGACCCATCAATGTCGACCTGAAAGTTTCGACCTCCGGCACCGATTCCGACTTCGACGTGAAAGTTATCGATGTGTACCCGAACGATGCGCCCGATTACAATGCGCCCCCCGCCGAACCCCCCGGCAGAGGCGCACCGCCGCCTCTCTCACCGATGGGCGGTTACCAGCAACTGGTGCGCGGGGAGCCGTTTCGCGGCAAGTACCGGAAGAGTCTGGAAAAGCCGGTTCCCTTCGAACCGGGTAAGCCCGACCGAATCGTTTTTGCACTCCCCGACGTGGCCCACACGTTCCGGGCGGGACATCGTATCATGATCCAGGTTCAGAGCACCTGGTTCCCTCTGACCGATCGCAATCCCCAGAAGTTCATGGACATCGCCAAAGCTTTGGGCACCGATTTCGCGAAGGCCACTGAACGAGTTTATGTGGGAGGCGCGGAAGGCTCGCGGATCACCTTCAAGATGGAAGAGTAGGGCATCGTGACGGCGGCATTGTTCCGTTGTATCGCGCCCATCGCGGTCTCAATTTTCTTTGGCGCTCAGGCACGGGGAGCGACTCTCGCCAAGAGCGGAACCTTCGGTGGATTAAAGGTGGAGTACAAGGTGGTTTTACCCAACGCTTTCGATCCCAGGCGCGCGTACCCCGCTGTTCTGGTGTTTGGAGGAGGTCCGCAGAATATGCGGATCGTGGATGCCGAACTCACCCGTTGGACAGCCGAGGCGGAGCGGCGCGGCTATATCATCGTCAGCCCCGCTGCCCCGAGCGACCAGCTTTTCTTTGAGAACAGCGATCGCATCTTTCCCGAATTTCTGGATGCCATTCTTCACGATTACAAAGTACAGGGCGGCCGGATGCACGTTGCCGGGCCTTCGAGCGGAGGGGTCAGCGCCTTTCACGTAGCTTCTCTGTACCCGAAATATTTCTGGTCCGTCACGGCATTCCCGGGGTATCTGGACGATACGACCGACCCCATGGTGGACGCGTTGAAATCGATCTGTATCTATATGCACGTCGGGGCCAACGACAACGACTGGATGCGGGCGATGAAACAGCAATCCGATATGTTCCGGCGCAAAGGCTATTCGGCAGAGCTTTTCGTGGAGGAGGATCAGGGACATAGCCTCGTTCTCGGCTCCGACGACATGACACACCTTTTCGACGATCTAGATGCGGCGGCTAAAGGCTGCCCGAAGTAACCGGCCTCGAGTTCTCTGGCCGGGTCGATCAAGCATTCGCCGATGCCCGACATTGGATCAGATCCGGCAGCTATTTCGATAAGTCATAACTGGCAACCCCATGCGAAGGGGTAACGACCGCGCCCGGAACGAAGGCCGGCGAACGCCGGTATGGCACACTCGCGGTCTCTCCGTCTGGTGCGTCTTCCGAGTCAGACGGTCCAGTGGGTGACGGAACTGTCTGAGCTACACCATCCGAGACGGGGAGGGCATTTGACATTGTCCATGGTTCAACCGCCTGTACAAAACCCGCGGCGACCGCAAGACGCCGCCACTTTGTCAGTATGGCGCTAACCTTCTTCCTGCAGAAGCCATACCGCGCGCAAATGTTTTCGACGGACCAGCCGCGGACAAAGTAAAGCTGGACAATGCGCTCGGGTTCATCGCCAAAGCCATCTTCGCGTTTTCGAAGCCGCACTATCTGAGATGGAAACGTTGCTCTGTTCTGACGAATAGCGGCCCGCAGCCCCGCGTTGCCGCAGAACAGAAACATCTCGGATTCCCCGCCCGAACAGAGCTCTCGCTTTGTGTCCGCCTTAAGTACCCGGCCTGAGATCTGGGCGAGTGGCATACGATTCACGAAGGGCCGTTGCTTTACAGTGAAGGCTCAGAGACGCCGGCGCATTGACGCACAGGCGACTCGCCTGCCGCGCCCATCTCACTCACCTCGATGCTGGAACCATCCCTGCGCCGGAATCGGGGGATGTAGGAGCCCTTGATCAGTTCAATGCGGATGGGATCATCCGATCCTCTCGTTTCGTAATAGAGCGTCAGCTTGGCACGAAGTTTACGTGCCTGAGTCCGGACGATCGGATCGACACGCGGATCGAAGGACTCCCCTCGTCCAAATCCTTCACGACCGATCCGGTGTTCGCGGATCAGATGCCCCTGGCCGGCGATGGTCTGTTCCACCGTGTATTTGAGAAAGCGCGACTGGCCCGTGGCGTTACGGAACTTACGGCTGGCCAGGACCCGCTCCAGTTCAAGACAAATGTCCAGACGATCCCGTGTCCAGGGTGATTCCGGCCCTGAAGCCGTGGTTGAGTACTCGTTTGTCAGAAGCATAGGACGACTCCGTAAAGAAAGGGCGACCCCAACGGAATCGCCCTTGTTCAGAAGATGAGCCTAGAATGTGAACCGGGCTGTTCCCTGAATAGAACGCGGTCCGCCGTTTTCCTGCGACTGCACGTTGGTAATCGTCCCGAAGGCAGCCGTTCCGAAGGTCAGGTTGGGAACTGCGTAATTCGGATGATTGAGCGCGTTGGCGGCCGCGATGCCGATCTGCAGGCGAGCGTTCTCGCGCACCACAAAGGACTTGAAGAGCGACATCGACAACGAGTTGGTTCCAGGACCGACGACGGATCCGACCGGTGACGTAGGTCCTCTTCCTACATTGTTTGGCGGGACCGCGAAGGCAGCCTTGTTGATCCAGTTATAGATGCTTTGATTGGCCGGAACCACACTGACACCCGACACGATGTCGGCCCGTCCGGAGCCGACCACTGTAGGGAAGCCGTCGCCTTCGGGATCCGCGTTAGCCACGACGACGGTGAGATAGGGGCCGGTCTCGATCAGATAGTAACCGGAAAGTTCCCAACCGCCGATCAGTGCATCCACCACTTTGTTGGCATTGCCGAGAAACATTCTCTGTTTTCCGAACGGCAGGTCGTAAAGGGCGGTAGCCAGAAAACGGCTGCGGTGGGTGAAGCTGACGTTTCCGTAATCGAGATTGATGTTGTAGGCGTCGGTCACCTGCCCGCCCGCCTCCGACGGGAAACCAGTTGGGTTGTAGCCCTGCCCGTCCGAAAGGTTCTTTGCCCAGGCATAGCTGGCCGAGTACTGCAACCCGTTGGACAAGCGCTTGGTGGCCTCGATCGTCAGGGCGTTGTAGTTGCTCCGAGCCCCCTGCAGATCGGTATTCAGCGAGTTCCACAATGGATAAGGAGACGCGCCCGCAGCCTTGGCAGCTGTGTACCCGATTGTGTTGGCGGGAATCTGGGCTATGTTCGCGGCATAACCGAGGTTCGAGCCGTGATTCCCATCGTAGGAAACTCGCAGGCCGGTGTTGAAGCCGAGATCGCGTTCAATCGTGAAATTCCACTCCTGCACGTAGGGATCGGAGTAGTGGACCGCTGCGTTGACTCCGAAAGTCTGGGTGCCCGGCTGCGCCAGATTGGAGGGAAAGGGACTGGCCAGGGTCAGGGTGGGCGTTCCGTTGACGATGGTATTGGTGAACGTACCTACATCGCTTTCCGGCACCGCCCCGGCGGCAACGGCGAGGGTCGCCAGCTCTTCCTCGATGTATTTGCCATAACCCGCCCGAACCACGGTCTTGCCGTCGGCCGTGGCGCGCCACGCGAAACCAACACGCGGAGCGAACTCCAGCTTGTCCGCGTAATGAAGATTATCGGGCAACCCGGCCTGTGATGCCGTTACAACGGGAGTCGGAGCGATCGATTCCTCGAAAAGGGTACTTGCCAGATAATAGCCCTTGTCGGGAATCGCCACCTCGCCGTGTACGGGGACGCCGTTGATGACCGAATAGACGTTCGGAAGGAAAACGCCGGTGTTGTGGAGATGATCATTGAACGCGGGATGATACTCATAACGGATGCCGTAGTTCAGCGTGAATCGTGAACTGATCTTCCAGTCGTCCTGGGCGAAGGTGGCGTATCCGTGCGCCCACATGTTCTCGTCGTTACTGGCCAGGCCGAGGTCGGTGACGGCCGCCTGCGTTTTGTCCGGCACGCCGAGGAGGAACGCGGCGTACGGATTGCCTATTATCGAGTTGGTCACCGATCCGTTGAACGTGTATTCGCCGGCCTCCTGCGCGGCAAATCCGTGACTGAGATAGGCGCCGAATTTGCGGATGTCCCCGCCGAACTTGAAAGTATGCGCGCCATGGGTCCAGGTGAAGTTGTCGATCAGTTGCTGGGTCTTACCTATGTTGATATTGGACGCCGTAGACGTGGTGGGCTGAAAGCCGGTAATAGCGAAGTTGGGCGTGATATTGCCTATGGGTTGCTGCGGCAGCGGAATGCCTATCTCCTGGGTGATGGTCTGAGCGTTCGCGCTATCGGAGGTGGTGACGGTGGTGCCGCTGACCCCGAGGCGGAGTTCGTTCACCATAGTAGGACGGATGACAAAGTTGTAAGCTACGGTGAACGCGTAGTCGATTTCCGGCTGATGCAACCCCCCGGCCAGTACCGTTCCGGTCGACGCCGGCGCGTTGGTGATGTCCTTGTTTTTATAGGTCGCGCGGAAAAAGGCAGTCTGGCGGGAGCTGATGTTCTGATCGAAGCGAAGATCTTCCTGGTTACTCGAGATAGGAGTGGGGAAGTTGACCGCATAGTTATTCGCTATGGCACTGGGAGAACCTATGTTGGGCAAGGGGAACAAATACTGCAGCGCCGCCAGGGCAACCGGAGATATCATGCTGGCGGGAATCTGGTTGTTGGGAAATGCGACACCCGCGCCGTTCTTGATTACTCCGGAATAGGCTGACAGATCGCCCGCCCTCAACGCAAGCGAGGGCACGCTTTCCTCGATAAACGTCTGACGCGGAAGTCTGAGGGCTTCGTAGTCGAAAAAGAAGAAGGTCTTGTCCTTGCCGTGGTAGACATGCGGAACGATGACAGGTCCACCCACATAACCGCCGAAATCGTTCATCTTCACCAGGGTGACCGTTGCGCTGAAGGGATTGCGAGCGTCGAGGTCGCTGTTCTGGATATTTTCAAATAATCCACCATGCACGGCATTGGTTCCGCTCTTGGAGATGGTGGTGATATCGCTGATTCCGCCGTACTCGGCGGCGTTATTCGTTTCGCTCACGCGAATTTCGGAAATGCCCCCAAAAGATGGGAACAGTTCGGCAATGGGCGCTTCGTTCCGAGGGCTCATCGTACTGATTCCATCGATGGAAATGGAGAGCATACTCGGTTTGGTACCCGCAACGGAGAGGTTTCCGGAGCTGTCGGTTTGCACACCGGCCTGAGTGGTCAGCGTCGTGATGGCGCTAGTGGATCCCAGCCCGCGGGAAGCGATGGCTACCGGCAGATCGTTCAGTTCGCGACCGCTCTTCGTTTCCGCGAGGTTGGAGACTTCCGTCGTGATCACGTCGGATTCTTCGTTAACGCTGACGGTCTGCGTCTGTCCGGCAACCGTCAGGGTGCCATCGTTGCGAATCGTCTCTCGCGCTGTTAAAGCGATATCCTTCAGAGTGGTCGGTTGAAAGCCCGCGGCTTCAATGAGAATCTGGTAAGTGCCTGGCTCGAGGTTCACCAGGACGTAGTTGCCTTCTTTGTCGGTAAGAGCGGCCCGCGTTGCCGAGGTCCCGGTATTGGTCGCAGTGATCTTGCAATCGGGGACGACGCTGCCCGATGGGTCGCGGACAGTGCCCACGAGCGTGCCGAATGTGGATTGCGCAAAAGCCTGGCTGGCCAAAAGCAGTATAAGAACGGCCAGCAGACTTTTTCCGATAAGATTTCCGTGCGGGTTCGATGAAAACGTCGACATGTTCTTTCAGCCTCCAGATGATTTGAGATTTGTTCACGCGGATCGATACCGCGCAACAGCGAATTGCCTGCGACTTTGCCGGTCCGCACGGAGGACTTGAAGAGTGTCTGCTACCGGGAGCCAGGACTTATAACCTGGACGAAAGTTACGGTCGTACCTTCTGCATCAGGGCGATGTGTGCATCCGCCGACCGGGCGGCACGCTGTTCCATAAGCCTCTTGAGCAGCGCGATGGTGTGCTCCTGCGCTCCGAAGCGGTTCAGGACCGGCCCATTAATCGTAATGGGCAGGTATATATGATCCATCGCTTTGTCGAGCGGCGTCAAGCCATCTGCGTCTTTAATGTCGAATCTGGCTCCGTTGTCCGCCAGATACTGAATGACTGTGTCTGCGCTTCGGCAGACGGCTCCATGCAGCGCGGTTTCGTTCCTGTCGTTCACCGCGTTCACGTCGGCCTTCAACTCCTGGACGAGAAGCTTCGCCGCCGCCAGAATATCGCGTTCGGGCTCTATCCACTGTCCCGGGACACACCCGACGCCCGCGGCGATCATCAATGGCGTAGTCTTATCGCGGCTCGTTATCGCGGGATCGGCTCCGGCGGCGAGCAGCAGTTTCATATAAGCCACGTCTCCGCTCTTGGCCGCGAGAAAGAATGGCGTGGCGCCTATAAGATCCTTGTAGTTCTGGTCGCCCGGACCTCTTTTCACGGTCGTCGTCTGCGCGCGCTCGTTCGGATTCGCGCCGTGCGCCAGCAGAGAGCGGGCAAATTCAAGGCTGTCCATCTCTCCGGGCGCGACTGTCGGCGGCGGGTACTGATGCTCTTCGTAGTCGCGCAGGCGGGAGAGTGCGTGCAAGGGCGCCCATTGAGCTCCCGCCGCGTTTGGATCCGCTCCTTTGCTCAACAGGAACTCCGCCATCGCGAAATGCGCGTTCAGAATGGCGATTACAAGCATGGTGTTCCCGGGCACGGTTTCTTTGGCGCCATTGCGCGCATTGGTGGTCTCGGAAACGGTCCGCTCGTTCACGTCCGCTCCCGCCGCGAGCAAAGCATCCACGACGCCCGTATCGCCTTTGCGAACCGCGAAAAACATGGCGGTGTCGCCCCTGGCGGAACGCGCACGACTGTCCGCGCCGCCGGCCAGAAGCGCACGCGCCGCCGCCTCGTGACCTTCCGCGGCCGCCCACATCAGCGCAGTCTGCCGGGTCGCCGGCTCCGTTTCATTGACGTTTAATCCCGCCTTCAGCAGCGCCTGGATCACCTCCGCGTTGCCGACGTGCGCGGCCGCAAACAAGGCGGGTCCCATCCCTGGTACGCGAACCGCGGGGTTGGCACCAGCCCTCAGCAATTCCTCCGTAATGGCCGCATTCCCCCTGGTCAGAGCCAAGGCCAGCGGCGTCAGCCCGTATTGGTTGTTTGCATTCGGGTGGGCGCCGGCTTTCAGCAGGACCCTGACAAGATCCAAACGATCTTCCTGCACCGCCCAGTGCAGAGTGGTCGTTCCATCGGCATCGGCGTCATTCGGATCGCCGCGCCGATCGAGTGCATTCTGCACGGCTGGGAGATTTCCCGACTTCACCGCGTCCAGAACGGGCGCACCGGACATTGCGCCCGTCAGGGCTATCGCTATCCCGGCAAATGACAGGATTCTGCGCATGTGTGAGCCTAACGCCGCGCCGTCTGCGTTTCCGCCAAAAGCCCAGCGCGTTTTTCCTCGGTCAGTTTTCTTACCAGCAAGGCGGTGTGGTCCGGAGGCCGCCAGATGTTCAAAGGAGACTTACTATTGATGGAGACCGCCAGATAAAGCCCGTCGACCGCCTTGTCGAGCGGCGTTCTTCCTTCAATGTCCTTTATATCGAACCTGGCGCCTTTGGCCGCGAGATACTGAAGCACGGTGTCCGCGCTTCTGCACATGGCGCCGTTCACAGCGGTCTCCTTCTGATCGTTCACCGCATTTACGTCAGCCTTCAACTCTTCAATCAGCATTTTTACAGTGGCGAGAATATCGCGTTCCGGCTCGATCCATTGGCCCGGCACGCAGCCAATCCCGGACGCAACCATCAGAGGCGACGTGTGATCGTTACTTGTGACTGTGGGATCGGCTCCGGCGGCAAGCAGGAGTTTCATATAGGGTATGTCCCCGCTCTTGGCCGCCAGAAAGAACGGCGTGGCGCCTATCAGATCCTTGTAGTTCTGATCCCCCGGACCTCTTTTCACCGTTGTAGTCAGCGCCCTTGCATTGGGATTCGCCCCATGCGCGAGCAGGTGCTTGCCGAACTCGAGGCTGTCCATCTCGCCGGGTTTGGTTATGGGCGGCGGGTATTGGTGCTCCTCGTAGTCGCGTACGCGAGAGAGGGCGTGCAGGGGCGTCCACTGAGCCCCGGCCGCGTTTGGATCCGCGCCTTTGCTCAGAAGATGATCCGCCAGTCCGAAGTGTGCGTTGAGAATGGCAACCACCAGCATGGTGTTTCCCGGCACCGTCTCTTTCGCGCCGCTGCGCGCGTTGGTGGTTTCAGAGACCGTTCGCTCATTCACGTCCGCGCCCGCGGACAGCAGGGCGTCGACTACACCGGTATCTCCCTTGCGCACGGCGAAGAACAGAGCGGTATCGCCTTTGGCCGATCGGACACGACTGTCCGCACCACCGGCCAACAGGACTTTCGTCGCCGCCTCGTGGCCTTCGGCGGCCGCCCACATGAGAGCGGTTTGCCCGGTCGCGGGTTCCGTGTCGCTGACATTCGCCCCCGCTTTCAGCAGCGACTGGATCACGTCCGGATTGCCGACGTGCGCGGCCGCGAATAAGGCCGGCCCCATTTCAGGCACACGCACTTTGGGATCCGCGCCGGCCTTAAGCAGCTCTTCCGTTATCGCAGCGTTGCCGTTGGTCAATGCCCAGGCCAGCGGCGTGAGACCATACTGATTCTTTGCGTTCGCATTCGCACCCGCGGCGAGCAGAGCCTTGACCAGATCGAGCCGATTCTCCTCGACTGCCCAATGCAGCGTGGTGGTTCCGTCGGCCTCGGCGTCATTCGCGTCACCGTGCTGCTGGAGCGCTTTCCGGACACCGGAAAGATTCCCCTCCTTCACCGCGTCGGCGACAGACCCTGCATTGGCGGGCGCAGCCATAAGCGCGCCCGCCAGCGCGATGACGATCCCTGTAACTGGTGAGAGTTCGCGCATCGTGCATCTCCTATAGTTCGGTTAGTACACCGTTGCTGTCGCCGATCACATCGGTCGGAACGTCGGCCTTATCGAGAACGGCGCGAAGAAGGTTGGCCATAGGCGTCTCGGTCTTGATTTCAAGGTGACGTCCCCCCTCCAGCCGCCCCGCGCCCCCACCGGCTACGAACACCGGTAACTTCTCGTGATTATGGAGGTTGCCATTGGCGATACCGCCTCCATAAACGACCATGGAGTTATCCAGAAGAGAGTTCTCCCCGTCCCGCGCGTCGCGGAGCTTACCGAGGAAGTAAGCAACTTGCTGGACATGATAAGCGTCGATTTTGGCGAGCTTGGCCAGCTTCGCCGGATTGTTATCGTGGTGGGAAAGCGAGTGGTGGCTGTCGGAAACGCCAATCTGCGGATAACTCCGCACGGCCATTTCGCGGCCGAACATGAGCGTGCTGATGCGCGTGATGTCGCCCTGGAACGCGAGAACCTGCAGGTCGAACATGAGATGGATGTGATCTTCGAACTTTTCGGGAACGCCGAGAGGCCGCGCCATCTCCGTGCCCGCCAAAGGCGACTGCGCGTTCTGCTTTTCGATCCGCTGCAGGCGTAGCTCCACTTCGCGGATCGAGCTGAAATACTGGTCGACCTTGCGCTTATCCCCGGCGCCGAGACCCGCTTTCAGTCTGGCCATGGACCCGCTGACGGAGTCCAGAATGCTACGGTCTTCCTTAAGCCGGATGGCGCGGTCTTTCGGATTGCCCTCCTCGCCGAAAAGACGCTCAAAGACGAGCCGCGGATCGTTCTCCATGGGCAACGGAGTGGTTGCCGAGCTCCAGGACAGCGTGTTGCTGTAGGCGCAGGTGTACCCCTCGTCGCAGAGCGGAGCGATGTTGCGGTCTTCGAGAGAGAGCTCAAGCGAGGGCAGCACGTTGTCCTTGCCCAAACTGCGGGCGGCGATCTGATCCGCTGTAATCCCCAGATGCAGATCGGCGCCCTGAGTTCTCTTGGCATGACATCCGCTGAGAAACACGCCGGTAGCTCGGGAATGATCGCCGGCGCCGTCGTTTTGCCGGTCGGCTGCGTGATGGGAGAGATTCGTCAGAACGGTGACCTGATTCCTGAACGGCTCCAAAGGAGCGAGAGCCGGTGAGAAAGTGAACTGCTTTCCGGTTCCATCCGGCGTCCAGGTGTGCGGGTTCACTCCATTGGGAATGTAGAGGAAAGTCAGACGCGGCACAGCTTTGGTTGTGGCCGCGAATGCGGGAGTCATCGCGTCCAGAAAGGGTAAGGCCAGCGAAGCGCCGGCGGCGCGAAGAAAAGTACGGCGTTCCAACGATAGCTTCTTTAAGAACATATGTTGTCTCCTTGATCAATTTCCAGGATTCGTCTTTGATTTTGAAGTGTTCCCGGCGGCTTCCATATCGTGGGAATCCCGCGACATTCTCATCTGAAACGGAGTGCTCTTTACCAGGCTCAGGACGATCGACGAAAAGCGGTAATCGTCTTTCTTTGCGGTGCGAAGAGCGGTGCGAACGACAGGCGCGTCATACCATTCCGGGCCCCTCCCCAGGGCGTAAGTCAACAGCCTCTCGGCCATCGTATAAACAAACTCATCAGAATGGGCCTGCAAAACGGTTTTGAGGCCTTTGATGCCTTCAAACTTAGTGCCATCGACGAGTTCTCCCGAGGCGTCGATCGGTTGCACCACAAGATCTGCCAGGCCGCTCGACTCACCCACTCTCCATTTGCCCGTGGCGTCAAGGTTTTCCAGAGCCAGTCCAAGGGGATCCATCCGGGCGTGACAGCCTGCACAGGCGGGATTCGCCCTGTGCTCGGCCATGCGTTCACGCATCGAAAGCAACGCCTTGTCCGGGTTATCCAGATCGCGGACTACATTCGGAGGCGGAGGAGGAGGAGGACTGCCGAGAATGTTATTGAGTATCCATTGCCCACGCAACACAGGGGAGGTCCGGTTGGGGTAAGAGGTCGCCGTCAGAACTCCTCCCTCACCCAGCAGCCCGCCTCGAATGCCGTCGTTGACCGCGACCAGCCGGAACTGATCGCCGTAAACGTTCGGAATGCCGTAATGGCCTGCCAGACGCTCGTTGACGAATGTGTAGTTGGCGTTCAGCAGTTCCAGAACATTGCGGTCCCCGAGCAGCACATAGTCGAGGACCAGTTGTGTTTCGCGCTGGAAAGCCTCTTTAAGACCATCGAAATCGGAGAAGAGGACGGGATCCGGCTGAACTCCTCCGACGACTCTCAGGCCCAGCCATTCGGAAGCGAAATTATTCACCAGGCTTTCGAGCGCGAGGGTCGGCCAGCATCCGCCTCACCTGGTGTTCAAGAATCGCCGGATCCTTCAGTTGCTTTTTTTCGGCGGCAGCCAGTAACTCGTCGTCGGGGGCCGCGCTCCAGAGAAAGAAAGAGAGCCGCGAGGCCAATTCGAGATCGCTAAGTCGATACGGAGTATCGGGCGCGATTCCGGCGGGGTCGTGTTCGCCGCGGAAAAGAAAGTCGGGATCCATTAACATACGGCGAATCGCCAGCCCGAATCCGGACTCGAAATCTCCACCCTTCCGGCCGGTCTCGTAGGCGTTCAGAAGGTCCTGCATTTCACTCTGGCTCACGGGATGCCGGTAGGCGCGCCGAGCGAGAGTAAGGAGTATGGTCCTGGCGCATCCGGACTCGTCGACAGGCTTGGCGGGCTTACACGTTAAAATACGGCGGCGGCTTGGTGTATCGCCGGGACCATCCGGATGAAACGGTCCCGTGACCGTGACGCTGTAGATGCCCATGGGGCGAGGATCGCCGCCCTGTCCTGCCGCGTAAGGCTCCTGAAGCTGAGAGGAGACGGGTGCGTAGCGGGCCAGAAAGGCGACGGTCACGCGTCTGTCACCGGCTTTTGCATTGAACTTGAATTCAAGACTGTCATCCGCATTAAAGCCGCGGTTCGTCGCATCGGCGCGCGACAACTGCTTCATGGGGGGTTGCGGAAGGTCCACCAGAGGCTCAGCCGAGGCCGGGATCGGCTCCTGCATGGTCATATCGGGGCCAATCAAAAACAGGGCGGAGGTCTTTCCGTCCACTCCGACTACGATCCGCTCACGCGGAGTGCCTTCCTCGGTCTGGTTCTGAGCTTGATTGGCATTGGCGAAGCCGACGATGCGCGAGTTCCGGCGCTGCAGCCGGATTTTGATCGAGTATTCGCCGTCGGCCGAGAATCGATAAGTGAAAGCCGTGCCACCGCGCGTGCCCAGAGGCATGCCCTCTCGCCAGTTGGCCTGCGAAGGCCCGAAATCCTCCGTGTGGGTAAATACCGCGGGCTCCGAGTGAGCAGTTGGCCCCAGGGC
>CAWBIS010000187.1:0-29612 GCA_963788485.1 Terriglobia bacterium | reverse complement strand
TCATAACCCCGCCGTGTGTCTTTGCGCTTCGGCATCTTTTCCGCCTGGTACTGCCTGATCAGCAAACCCACAGTCGGAACTGAACTGCGGGTGTCCATCGTTGTTTCTTGCTCGACGGCCTCACGGAGGGCTTTCGCCGCCCGCCATGCCGCCGCTTTGGTTGGCAGATTCTTCAGCGTACCGATGGTTTTCGAGTGCCGCTTCCGATCCTGCCAGTAAAAAAAATTCCACGTCTTGCTGCGTTTATCCAGAACAATACTGCCCTGTTTTGCCCTTGCTCTCATTGAATCCTCCCGCTTCGGAGAGCAACGGACGGCACTGTCATCATACCGTCCAGATCGGCCACTCGAAATCGCCAGACGTGCCGCTTCGCCCCGGATAAGGCATAACCTTTCAGTTTGCCCTGCCTTACCCACAGCAGCACCGTTCGGGTCTGCACTTTGAGATAAAGAGCCGCCTCCGAGGCGGTGAGCCATTCGGATTGGAGGGCGGGGCTCATTGGCCTTTCCTCATCGCTTACCCCCACGAGAGTAGCCGGGCGCAATAATCCGGCAGATGGCGCACGGCCTCCGCGCGGGAAGGGGAGGACGACGCGCGCGGCAGCGCCCACTCAACAAACGGGCTTCCGCTTTGTTCCTTCGCGGCGACGGCTCTTTGATCGGGGCGCTTGCCGCCCCGCCGCATCATGCCACGGACCACCGCAACGACCAGATATAGGCACGAGGCCACCCACAGGCAGCCAAGCGCAATCGAACCCTCGTTGCCGTCCGCCACATACGCCGGGATAGCCAGCGCGAACAGCGCCGCTATAGCGATTCGCAGTGGGTGGCGGCGTGCGTGGTTGTCCGGTGCTATCTTCTGTCTGACTTCTCTGTCTCCACCGTTTGCCGGGACGCGCGCGGCTGCGTGTTCCGGTTCGCCCATCGCTTGCCATTTCGCGGCCCACGCCTTATAGCGGCTCACCTGACCGAGCGACGACAGCGTATGCAATCCGGTGAAAAGAGCCACAACGCCCAGCCACCATGGAGCGTCGCCCGCGAACCACTCAACGCCGGCAGCGGCACAGGCAGCGAACAGTGGGAGAGCCACGAGCGGCGTGCCCATGAGCCCCGTGAGAGCCGAAGGGCGTTTCATTGCTTGAACCTCGCGAGCAGCCAATTCGTACCGCTCGCACTGAAAATGCGCCCGGACTGATACCACACCGCCGATACCTCGTTGCCGTTGCGCGCGCCTCCGGTCTTGAACATGCGGCCGAAGTCACCTGGCTCAATAGCGTATTCCGTGCTATCGCTATATCCCTCAGTGACGCTCTGGCTTGTTCCCCGGCCACGGTTCTCCGCCCAGTTGTTGCCACGTCCGCTGCCATGACTTGACCCGGAATTGTGGCCGTGGCTGCTGTTGCCCGCCGAGGAAGACCCCGACCATCCGAAGTTGGAGGAGTCATTCATACTCTCGTTCTCACCCGCGTTCATGCCGGTATTGAAGCTCTCGGAGGTCCCACTGTTGTACGTGTTGCGCCGCTTAACGATCTTTCCAAGAACCCGCGAAGCGTATTCATTCGTTTCCGGGCATAAATTTGACATAAACACGTGCGTTGCAAAACGGCCGACGAGCCCAAGAGCGGCATCGCGCGGACTGTCGCCGCCAATTTTGGCGATATATCCGGGCAACGTCTGGGAGAGGTAGACTACCGCGCATTTTGAAGACCTGCAGATGCTTAAGAAATCACCCTCGGTAGAACCACCCAGGAGGACCTCCTGCGCCTCGTCGCACCAGTTGAACACCGGGCGTTCCTGTTGCTCGGGAGCAAGCCGGTTACGACCCACGACACTGCGCTGCCATAAAAATTTAAACAGGCTTTGACCAATCACACCGTCTTCCTGCCATGTAGTAGTCGGCATCGCAGTCAGAATCAACGCGCCTCCGAAAGTCATCTCGGGGACCACCGTTGTGTCGGTGCAGAACGCGCGGCGCAATCGTCCGTGAAGGAATCTATCGAGCACAGTCGAAATCGTTATAATGACGTTCCCTCTCGTTCGGTCAGGAATGGCGCAGAACTGCTCCGACCAATAGTTCAGGGTGTCCTGCATCACCGAACGGTCCATGGGCACGACGGGGCGATTGCAGGCCGCATTCATGACTTTGTAGAAAAAGGAGCGCTCTTGCCACGCCCGGTCAGTGACCTCGGCCACGGAAGTCGGGGCGGTGGTAATGAAACGGATAATGTCTGGAATGACGAGAGTTCCCGTGGCCGAATAGAGCGGCGGAATCGAGCGCCGCAGTACTTGACGGGCGGCATCGTCCCAGAAGGCCTCTCCGCCGCGCTGCGACGCCGCGGGATTTGCGCGCTTGGCAACTTCGAGGACTTTCATCAGGCAGTCGGTCACCGACCCGATGCCGTCCATGCCGTACAAGCGGATGAGGTACTCCAGAAAATTGAACCTCTCGTTTTCGCCGTCGAACAACACCAGCGAATTGCGGCGACCGTGTTCGCTCGCGTACCGCTGCCAGAGTGGAACGTCCTCAGGCTTCACCGCCGCAATCAGTCCTCCCCAGCCTGCGCGGAGTATGGCACCGGCTAAGAATTTTGCACCGCTGGTCTTTCCACCGCCAGTCCGCCCAAAGAAATGCGTATGGCTGGTCGCATCCACACCCGTCCAGGCATCGCGCCGCGACAGCCGCAGCAGCGGCCTGTTCATATCTTTGACGAAATTTCCCATCGGTCCTCCAGAGGAATGTTGACGCGGCGGGTGTATCGCCCGCCGCGATTGTCACTACCGGTCTATGTCCGCTCCCCGGTCCCGGTCCTTGTCATCGATGCTTCGCCCGCGCTCGTGCCCGATGTTGTGACCGGGTTCGGGCTCTTTGGCCTGCGGCCACTGCGGACCGTTCAGCTCGCGCTCCATTGCCGCCAATCTGTAGTTGGCGTTGTCCCGCATCTGATCATGCGTCGGCCCCCTGTCAATCTCTCGCGTGATGCTTCCGAACGACGGTTCCGGCTCACGCGCCTGTGGCCACTGCGGGGATGCGGATTCCCGGTCACTCAGAACCCTTCCATACATCGGTTCTTCCACTACCTTTTCGCGGATATCGGCGATTGCGTCAGCGATCCCTTTGGAAAACTTGTCCCAAAAACTCTGCTCTTGAGGCATAGATTTATCTTTCCTTTCTTGATTCGGACCGAACCGTTAAAGCGAATTGATGATCTCGTTGAGGGCCAGCTCATGTTGACGCCGGACAGTTCCCGCTGCCCGCGCAAGAATCGCATGACGTTCCTCCACCGGGCGGCCGTCAAACTCGGGCATTAGCAGCGTGAGCAACGCACCGCGTTCCTCCTCCGGCTCCGTTGCCGCCCACGCCGCCGCTGCGACATGCATGACGAATTTCAGGCGAGGGCCGTCGTCTCGCAGCCAGCGAATTACGTCTACGGTGCTGCTGGCCCAAAGGGCAATACCGTAAGACATAGCGACGAGACTCCCCGCGACAAAACAGAAGGCGGCACCCCACCATATGGGTGGGAACAGGTACTTCTGCGACGGATCGGCGAAGACGAAATAGCCGATTGAGCACAGCCACGCGCCCCAACAGGCCAGACCGAATGTCCGGTGCCTGTTGATGAACTGCTGATGCTTGGAACTCAGCAGCTCATTCAAGATGTGCAGCCAGTCGATAGTGACGTTGATTGCCCTGCGAAGGCCATTCGGGATACGCATGCGCTTTTACCTCCTTGCCCGAAATAAGCCGACCAGTCCAGCCGGGACAAACAGAAAATATGGCAGCGGGGATGGAATCGCGGTCAGGAGCGCGACGACGAGCGCCTTGATGAGCGCGGATTCACTCCCGTCGTGATACCACGCCTTCTGTGCCATAAACGTGATGATGCCGAGAATCACGGCACCGACCGCCGCCACGGGCAGGAGGAGGCCCGCCGACGCAATGTCGCCGCCGAAAATCATCGTGTCGGCGATAACGGTCAAGAAAGCCATGGCGGGGTGAAGCCCGAACGTCTGCGCGAACCCTCGCGCGGCCACCTGGTGGTGGCCGCGCGCTGATAAAGGTTGTTGTTCCTGAAAATACGGCGGCGATGAATAAAACTGTTCGTGCGTGTAAGGTGGCGATGACGGCTGTCGCCATTCCTGGTCATGGTACGGTGATTGCGGTTCGTGCTGTTGCATTGTCTTTCCTTTCCTTTCGGCCCTTCAGGGCCGATTCACACTGCAGTTACCCCTGAGCGACGCCACCCAGCCGAACTTGAAAGTGTTTAAAAAAGATCGTCCAGCCGGGCGGCTTTCGGCGCATATATACTGGTCCGATGGGACAAGGCGACCTCGACCCGCACGAGAACGTCTCAGAACCCGATCTGCCGCCGAGGGAGCCTCTACCTCACACGGAGGAAGATGTGCTCGCCGCACTCGCCGAGCTCTCGGATACCGACATCCGCTATCTGGCCGACTTTGCTCGACGCCGGATTCTAGGAATTCGCTGCAAAGCAGACGAAGCGGACGCCGACGACTTGTTCAGCGAGGCCGTGACACTAACGCTGAGACACTTTCGCAAATGGAAGCTAGGCGTGAGTTTTCGCAACCACCTTATCGGCTGCATGCGAAGTATAGCCAACGGCCGCTTCAAGCGGGCACGAATTCTCTTTGAACTTCCGCCCGACCACCCCGATGCCTGTCCAGCACCTGAACGCATCCTTGATGCAAAAGCGCAGGTAGAGCGGCTACGCGCGGAACTAGGACAGGACGCCGTCGCTCAGGAAGTGCTTACAACACTGTTCGACGGGCTCATGCCAAAGCAGGCCGTCGAGATTCTTCAAATGCGCGATAAAGTTTATCAGGCCGCCAGAAAACGAATTCGCAGACTAGCCGAAAAGCTTTTCGGCGCGCCAAACGAGGCACGGAATGAAAAGAGACTCTGAGTTCGATCCGGAACACAAGAAGGCGTCGCAAGCCAACGAAGCGAAATCCGCTCCTAAACTGGACTTCTCCGTCTATGAACGCTGGAACAATCTCTGTGCTGCCTTAGCCGAGGATGCCTTGCTTGACGAAATGCCGCCCGGCACTCCCGACGATGTTGACCGTATCCGAAAACGGATTGCGCAGATGCGTCAGCAACACGCCGACGACCAGGAGGCGGAACTCAGGGCGGAAGCGGAGCATAATTGGTGGCAACGGATGAAGGGAGAAGGCGGGCACGACGAGCAACCGAAAGGCGATCAGGATGAACCTCCGTCCCTCCGTAAGATGTGAACATCCAGTTCACATTTACTTACATAACGTAGCCGGAACCCGGCGGCTTTTTCTTCTTCGTCTTTTCCGACCACTCCAGTTCAGCTCCGGCTTCCCAATCCAGACGTGACTCGCGTGCCTTGTGCTCATCGATGATCTTGTTAATCCTGTCCCGGTATCCCTGAATCTCTTTCTTCGTCATTCTCTTTTTCCGTTCCGGTTCCGCCAGCTTTCCCCTCAGCCGCTCCATAAAAGCCGTCGCTTGCGCTTCGTCTACTCTCGATTCCTCCAGCGCCTTGCGCATGTCTTCCCACTTAGCCCGCTCCGTTGCGGTCATCCGGTCTTCTCGGGGGCAGCCTTCTTCATCCAGGAGGCGGTTGACCAGGTTCCTAAGTTGCTGGACTGCTGAGAGAGGTTTATCAGCTTTCTTGTCCTCTTGCGAATCGGAATCGGACATCGGGCGACCATGCGTTGAGCGTTAACAATGCGCCCGACACTACCCGATTCCATGCCTTAAGAAAAGTTAAACATTTGTGACACCCCGCCGTTGTTCTCCGCTATTTGCGTGGGCCGCTCAGATCAGCGCCGCGTCAATGGCGTGGCGCTGAATAGCGGCATCCATGCGTCCGCATAAGGCCGTATTCAGGGCCTTATGCGGCGTTGGACTTTTCCTGCTTCGTCAACGGCGGCAGGCCGAACAGCTCCCGGTCCGCGTCGCGGACCAGGAACCGCTTCAGTTCGGCCATGAGCCGGGACGAAAACTCGTTATCGCGTTTCGCCCATTCGAGCACCGCCGCCCCTGCCAGTACCTTGCGCCGGGTATCATCCCTGCGCTCCCCGGCGCGGAGCTTGTTCTGCTCCTGTTTAATGCGGGCGTTGACCGCCTCACGCTGATCGATGAGTCGTTTCAGTTTGCTCATACGCGCTCCCTGCATATGTATGCTCCCGACGCGGGCAGTTCCGACAGAAAGTTTACCGGCCCCTGTCCAAATGCTCCTTCTCAGGAGCAATTAAGGATGTGCGGCGCGAATCTTTTTTGTTGATCAAAACCGAACGCCACTATAGCGAGTACAGAGGCAAAAGCACTTCAATTTTTCGGGTCCCCATGCCAGAGCCAACCGTGTGGACAGGAAGACCGAAGGGCGCACTTATGCAAACTTCGTTTGCGTGCGGCCGGGATTTTGCATCCCGGCACCCTGCACGGGGGCTTTCATGCCCCTGCGACCCTGACGAACGCTGCGCGGGTTCGATGCCGGGAACGTCTCGCCGTTCCATCGCGACGATTGGAGCCGACCCGCTCCCCTCGACCCCATCCCAACCGTGCGCCGGTTGGATACGCGGCAGGGCTTTCGCGCCCTCCACCACGACGGGGGCCGCTGCCCCTGCGACCCCGGTTACCGGCAGCGGAGTTTCGTCATGCTGACCACGGCGAGCTGGTATCACTGTTCGGTGAAGCCGGTGAGTCGTTCGGCTGGCCGCTCCGTTGTCGCGGCGGCAGCCTACCGCCTGGGCGAGCGCCTGCACGATGAGCACTATCAAACCGTGCATGACTACACGCGCAGGCGCGGCGTTGAATCTACATTCACCGTCGCGCCGGTCGATGCTCCCGTATGGGCACATCAACCGGAAGCCCTCTGGAACGCCGCAGAGCGTGCCGAGACGCGCAAAAACAGCACGCTCGCGCGCGAGGTCGAGCTGGCTCTGCCGTCGCTCTTGAGCCCCGAGGACCGGCAGCGTATCGCGGAGCAATTCGCAGCCGAGCTGGTCGAGCGCTATCAGGTCGCCGTATCCGTCGCCATTCACGAGCCGAGCCGCCACGGCGACGACCGCAATTACCACGCGCATATTTTGTTCACCACGCGCGAGATGACTCCCGAGGGCCTCGGCAAGAAAACGCGCATCCTCGATGACAGGAAAACCGGCCCGCAGGAGGTAACGAAACTCCGCGAGCTTGCGGCCGACATCATCAATGAAAATCTGGCGGCCGTGAATGCCGATGTCCGGGTTGACCATCGCAGTTTCAAGGAGCGCGGCATCGACCAGGAGCCGACGACCCATCTGGGTCCAGCCGCAGCCGAGATGGAGCGGCGCGGCGAGCAGACCGAGCGCGGAGAGATTAACCGCGAGGCCGAAACCGTCAACGCCATGTTAGAGGAGAGAGCGGCGCTCGATGCGGAGATCGAGCGAGTAAGGCGGGAAGAACAGGAGCGGTCATCGCGGCCCCCGACAACGCGCGAAGAAGCGATAGAACGTTTACGGGAAGACGCGGCCACGGCCGTCGCCGAGCCGGTTTACGTGGAGACGGACGCGGCGCTGCCAACCCTTCCGCCCACGACACGCGACGAAGCCTTGCAGCGATTGCGCGACGATGCCCGATTGTGTTCTGCCGGAGTAAGGGAGCACTTGAATCGTGAGGATGCCAGCGCCACCTCGGACGGCCTGCGCTGGTGGCAACGCGCCGCGTTGCACATTTCCATAAAGACGCGTAGCTTCCTTCGAGGCATCGCGGACAGAGCCAGAGAATTATGGCAGGGCAAGATCAAGGAAGACCGCGCGCCCGAGCGCGGCCCGGACGATGACAGGGGGTTAGACCGATGAAAGACGACAGCTTAACCGGCGGCAGGCTCTGGAGTGCAGGCGCGAAGGAAAAGCGCCAGCCGCTCCCGCAGGAACCGCCAGCGGGCCACGACAAGGTAGTGCCGCTCTTTCCGCCCGACCGCGCCTACGCTGCTTTCAAGATTGCCGAACATACCGAGCGCCTGCAAATCGACCGCGCCAACCAGCCTTCCCGGTTCCCTTCCTATCACTACTTGCTGGATATTAATTTTGACCCGCTGTTTCAATCGGGGTTCACGTTGTTCTACACCACGATGGAAGTGGAAGTGACCGGCGAATATCTTTGGCCCGTGGTGCATGCCATTAAGTCGGGCAAGTGCGAGAGCATCCATGAGTTCAGTCCGAAGCTCTACGACCCGCCGGAACAAGGCAAGCCCATCATTAACGGCATCACGTTCAGGCCACCCGGCAGCGGCATGTTTGGCGAGCTTGCCAACCGCCAGCCGAGCCGGTAGGCTCTCGCGCCATGAGCCACGCCCTTTACACCCCAAGAAAGTCCACCGGTTCCCCCCGCAAGCGCGTGCTGTTCGAGCTGGATTTTTCGCAGGACGCGAAGCGGAAACAGTAACGTTCCGCCGTTCCGACATGGATGACGCGGATAACCGGGACAAACTGCTTCTGGTTATAAGGACTGTCCTGTTTGCGCAGCCGCCCTCGTTTCCGCATCCGACTCCCTCAGAGCTTGAAGACGCGCTGACCCGCGTTTCCTGGGAGTTTGTAGCGTACTCGGTTGAAGCCCTGGAGCCGCAGGAAGGCCGCGCGCGCCTGGGGACGACACTTGCTCCCGCCGCCAGGGAGCCTGGAGTCAACTCCGGGGACAATCCTGTCATTACCGATATTGACTCGCAGTTCACTCACTAAAGAGCGCCAAACCATCCGCGAAGCACGCCACCGCTAACGGCAGGAAGAGAAAATGGCCGAGTGCCGGAATAGGGAATAATCCGATCCGCACGACGGCACCGAAGCGCGGCCCCCGTCCCAAGCCTCCATTCCACCTTAGACATCAGCTTTAACACTATGCCCAATAGTGTTTCAGGCGTTAGAGGCATCGGCTTTTGGATCGGATCATAGCACGGCTTCAAGCGGGCCGTGGTGCCGTTTCCAAAGCCGTTTTGATCTTGCCGGAGTGGCGCGTTTCAGCTATTGAACCGGGCTTAAGTGGCCGGGCGGCGCATCGGCCCCAGTAACGAGCGCCGCAGCAACCGGGGCCGAGCGAAGGATTGAAACACTATTGGGCATTCCGTTTCATCCGGGACTGGACTTCCCCCAGTGCCCGTCGCCGTCGCGCTCCGTCTTCCCCGCAAACCTTCCGGCTTTAAACCTTACCCTCGCCGGAAACGGAGTGAACAACCATGCAGCTCTACGACGGAAACGGTCATCGCAAATACCTGACCCCTGCCGAGCGCCAGAACTTCATCAGCGCCTCGGAAACCGCGCTTCAACACATCCGCACCTTCTGCGGCACCCTCGTCCACACGGGCTGCCGGATCTCGGAGGCCCTGGCGCTCACCGCCGATCGGGTCGATATCGCAGACGGGGTGATCATTATCGAGAGCCTGAAGAAACGCCGCAAGGGCGTCTACCGGGCGATCCCGGTCCCACCATCCTTCCTCGATACGCTCGAAACCGTTCACGACCTGAAGACCTTGAAGAGCGGGCCAGACTCAGGCCGGGATGTTCATCTCTGGCCGTGGTCACGCCCGACTGGCTGGCGGTATGTCTGCGCGGTCATGGAGAGCGCTGGGATTGCGGGGCTCCATGCCACACCCAAGGGCCTGCGGCATGGCTTCGGCATCAAGGCGGTCGTTTCCAATGTGCCGCTCAACATGGCGCAGAAATGGCTCGGACACGCCGATCTCGCGACCACCGCGATCTATGCCGACGCCATCGGGCCGGAGGAAAAGCAGCTCGCGGAACGGATGTGGAGTTGACATCCGGGCGCGCCGGGACGCATGAGGATTCCCGCCCACTACCATCCGATCTGGTTTACCGGCTCGCACCCAAGCTCTTTCGCCGCGTTCATCGCGGCACAACCAACCAGCCACACAAAAAGGACACGTAAGACCATGAACGCACCCATATCCCTAGTTTCGAGCCTTGTGCTCCCGCCTTTCGGAACTGCCGCTCCGCCGCGGAAGCCCGCTCGCCGGCTGATCCATCGGCTTGCCGTTGCCACCCTCATGTGGCCCGCCCTGTTCATTCCCGCCGCCCATGCGGGCGCGATCAGTGTCAACGGCACGTGTCAGCTTGGCAACTGCGCAACCCCTGACACGCTGGCGATCGGTCAGTCGGTCAGCCAGCCATTCAATATTATCTACACCTTTGCTAACGGTGACAGCTTTCAGATCCAAGGCACTCTCGCGCAAGCTAACTCCGGCATCAACAACTACAGCAATGCCGGAACACAGGTAACCGCGACCTTTCTCGGGTCCGAATCCGGCACACAATCCGGCACGGATGTCATCACGGTTGAGCTTCTCCAAAATTTCCAAGGCGGCCAGACCGTCTCATCGAGCACAGCCTCCGATTCGCTTTATGGAGGTTTCGCTGGCGCAGTCGCTGCGACGAGCGCAGCAGAGCGTGATCTTGTTATCGACTCTACGGCGCTTCCGCCACTCGGACCCTTTGGTCCCTCGACAACAACATTCTCGGCCTCCAATACTGGCATAGTGGTCGGAGGGCTCGGCAATCCGGTGTTGTTCAGCAACCGGTACATTGCGACATTCGGAGTGGGATCGGGTATTGGGGCAACTATTCTGATGTCCGCCAGTCCCGCTTTCGGGACGCCCGCGATTTCGAAGAACGGTATCACTCCCCTCTTCAGTTCCTCGAACACCATCCAGCCATCATCCTGGGTCTCGATATACGGGACCAATCTCGCGGGTCCCACGAATTCGTGGAACGGCAACTTCCCGACGTCACTCGGCGGCGTGAGCGTCACTATCGATTCAAAACCCGCCTATCTCTGGTACGTCAGCCCCACGCAGATTAACCTTCAGGTTCCTGATGACACGGCGACTGGACCGGTAAGTGTCGTCGTGAAAACGCTCGGCGGGACCGCATCCTCCACAGTCACGCTCGCGCCTTACGCGCCTTCGTTCAGCCTGTTCAGCGGCAAGTATCCGGCCGCGATTGTCGGCACATCAGGTCCGGGCAACAGCGGCGCGGGGTATGACTATATCGGCCCCGTTGCCGCGTTCTCGTTTCCGAGCCGCCCTGTGGCAGCCGGTGAGACGGTCCTTCTGTTCGGTGTGGGCTTTGGCCCGACGAACCCCACCGTACCGGCAGGTCAGGTATTCTCAGGCGCGGCTCCGTGCGTCACGTTGCCACAGATCACCATTGGAGGCATCACTGCCACCGTCGCATTTGCGGGTATCATCGAGGCAGGGCTCTACCAGTTCAACGTCGTTGTTCCGAACGCGGGCAGCGGCGATCAGCTTCTTCAGGCCAGCATCGGCGGCCAGACGACGCCTGCGGGCATCTACATCACGCTCCAATAGAACCATGCGCCGCAAACGATCCGACCGTCCGAGCGCCGAGGAAATCCTCTCAATGGAGATCTCCGAGGACAAGCGCCTGCGTGAGTCGGGCATCGACCCGAACGGCGATCCCATCGATATCATGAAGCAGGTGCGCCTGCGCATGGAAAAGCGAAAAAGGCGCGGGAGCGGCAGAAAATGGAAATCACCCTATTCCATTTCGCACGATCCGCCCCGTCATGAAGGCGTGTCATGACGGAGGGTCCCCAATGACCAAGTTCGAATACAGCCCCGTTGCAGACAAAGACGCAGCTCATCTCGTCATTGATGAGATTTTCCACCTAACCATCACTCGTATTGAAACCGGCATCGAAATCGATGTTCTCGATGACCGCAACATATGCCTTGAGTATCTCTTCGTCGAGAATCCTGACGTTCAGGGGATCTGAGCGTCAACGGGTAGCGTAATGCGAGTTCCTCCAACGCGTCTGTCGGGAGGGCGTTAAGCCGATATTCCGAGTAATCTCCGTAACCGACTATGATCGTAGGCATTTCTAAAGATATTTTAAGAATGGGGGAGTGTGACCCGATGAAATGGTTGCTTGTCGTTGATTGCGGCGTTTACCTTCGACCGGAACAATTCCGTTAGGTCGGTATCGCTTTCGAGTGCCATAACTATTTCCTGCAACTCGCACAGGATGCAGGTTCTCATGTTTATGGCTTCCCGAACGGTCTCTACCGCTGGCCCCGTGAATCCGGGGTTGCAGATGATGATGCCGCGGGCGTCGGCGCGGCTGAACAGCCTTACAAGATGGGTTGATACCTCTGGGCGACCGATGGGTTTGTCCCACCACTTCATTTCAACGAGGTAGACATGCCCATCAAATTGTACGGAGCCGTCCACCTGCTCAAGGACTCCCTCACCATTGGCCCCGGTATAAGTGAAAGCCTCTTTGACGAGAATTCCGCAGCTCTTAAACAGGTTGTTTAAAGCACCTTCGAGAGCTTTGCCGCGCTTCTGCGCGTTGGTTTCGCCAAACAGTTTGTAAAACGCGTCCTTCAGCGCAGCCCGCTCCTCTGCCTTTTTCCGCTTCGCCGCCAGGGCGGCTTCATATTGAGCTTGGTGAACTTTCCGTTCCCGCTCCCTCTCCAGATTGATACGGGTGAAGCTGTCCTTGACGTTCACCAACTTCTGAATCTGGCCCACGAGACCCTGTGCCTTAAGACGGTCAGTATCCCAGCAACTGGAGAAATCCTCGAATTCCGAAACGCGTTTCACGATTTCACGCCGCACCGTCAGGGCGGGCTCGCCCGCATCGTTCAGGCGGCACAATACCGACCGCGCAATTTCGTATTTATTGACGCTGTTCCTGTCCTGTCTGACCTTCAGCCTCCAGTCGCCCAGAAGTTTGTTGGGGACGCCTGCACCGACAAAAAAATCGACAACCGCCGGTTTGGAACGGACCAAGACGGGAATCACGTCGCAAAGCAATTCCAAAAGCTCCGGGGGGTAATGATAGGTGATATCAATCGGAGCCTGCGTATCAAAATCATCTGCCATCTTAAATACCCACCTTCGTGTATTCCTCCAGCGAGGCTGAATCCCCGCGCCGGTCGTAAAGCTGCGTCGTGCGAGTGTCCGCGTGGTTCGCCATTTTTCGGGCTTCGGACAGCGAGCCGTCGCTTTTCAGGTAATCGGTGATGCCGGTGGCGCGCATGGAGTGATTGCCGATGCGAGTCTTAATGCCTGCCTGCTTTGCCCGCCTCTCTATGAGCCGATAGCCATCTTGTTGTGTCATTCTGTGTGGCGTGCCGGTCGAGCGCCCCGTGGTGCGAAACAGCGGCCCTTCCTTATCGTCCGCGATGCCAGCCGCCGCGAGGTATTCATCGAGGTATGTTTCCAGCTTCGGGATGCAGGGCGCTTCGTGTTCCTTGCCACCCTTCTCATGCAGGCGCACCCAGCCGCGCCGCCCCTGATTGAAATAGTCCGCTACGTTCATTTGCACCACCGCGCCGACACGGGCGAAGGTGTAGATCATCACCCCTATAAAAGCGCGGTCGCGCAGGCCGGTGAGCGAGCAGGTATCAATGGCTGCGAGGAGTGCCCGCGCCTCCTCCCGGTCGAGTACCGGCGCTTTGCCTTTGTTCTGTGAATATTTCGGGCCGCGCACTGCATGGGCCGGATTCGTGTCGAGAACATGGCCGACCACCAGCCAGTCGAGCAGCATCCGCAACGCCGCGAGATGTTGTTTAACGGTCGGTTTGGAAAGCCCCTGCCCTTCCGGCTCCGCCCGCCCCAGCCATTCGATATACGCGGCGACGTGCGGCGGTTTCACATGGGCCAGGTCGAGCAGTCCCCTACCCGCGCACCAGTCCGAGAACCGACACGCTGCCTTGTAGTACGCCCGCCGCGTGTTCTTGTTCTGGTGATTCGCGGTGAAGAAGCCGAAGAACCGCTCCGCCGCCCCTTCGTGTGGAAGAAACACGGCCGGGGGCTTCGCGGCCAGTCCCGCGAGTGACTGAGGTTCTTTGAAGACGATAATTTCTGCGGTCATGGATTGGCACCTCCGGGCGATTGCGGTTTGAGACGGTCAACAATTCGAAGGAGCTGACTTGCGAACATGATGACCTCGGCAGCTTCTCCCGGTTCAGTGGGTACATGGCGGTGACCTGTTGAATTTCTGTATACGCCAAACGCCCCTGCGAACATGTTGCCCATCGCCAGTTGTTCGGCGACCGGCAGTTGCGTATCCGTGAGCGGCCCGGCAGGCAGATTGTTGTTCGCTATCGCGAACGCAGGTCGCATCAGTTTTTCGCCAACGAGATCATGTGGGAACTGACCCGCCTGTCTGACAGCCACCTCTATCTCTCGAAACGCCTGAAAAATCGCAGTGTCGTATTCCCCGCGCAAGAATGCCGGATAGACTTTCGCCGCGACGAGTGGGTGTAGTTGACCCTTCGGCAGCAGATTTGCTTTGCGATAGGCTTCAAAATCCTCCCGTGATGTTATCCGCTGACCGCGTCTGGACATCCAGAACCACGCGGCAGGCTGCGCTATATCCCGAATGAGAAACCCCTCTTTTTCAAGCCAGGCCCACGCCTCCATCAGGGCGCGGTCTACCTGCGGCTGCTCGTCTCCGTAATCCGATTCTTGACGGGCTGGCCCGTATCCAGTCGTTTTCATGCTGGCAAGCAGATACCCCGGATTGAATAAACCATTCTGGTAGGTTCCCCCCGGAGCCGTTTCACAGCTTTTCAGGTGCTCCAGTAGCACACCGGCGAGCTCCTCCACTTCAAGGGCCAACAGTTCATTAGCGGTGGGCAGGAGCGATTTGAGGGAACGGATTGCCATATACGTGTGATAATGTCCTTTATCACACGTTACTACAAAAATGCAGTAAAATGTTTTAGATGGTGCGTCGGAGATTCAATGTCCATATCGCAGCCTGCAAAAATCCAGCTCACTCCAGAAGAAGACGAACTCCTCAAGGCAATCGATTTCGACCTCAACCAGAGTGACAGAGAAGCGATAGCGGCATGCCTTGAGGCCGCCGGGGCCTTGACCGAATCCTTGCTGGAGCGCGGCGCTATACCGCAAATCCGGTGGCGGTACTTAACGGACGCGGAGCTGAATATCGGGGGCCGCGGCAAACCCCGGATTCAGGGGTTCACGGCTCATGGTCTGGGGCGCAGTGAGATTTTCCGGCACGGCAACTTCTTAAAATATCTTCGCTACTTCATTTACGGCCCTGATTTACCCGCCGCGACAATCGAAGGCTTCACGAAGATTGTTGATGATGACGCCGGTACGAGTGGAGACGTGCTCGACCAGCTCTGCCGTTTCACACGGGCGGAAGTGCGGCGGGGGTTGCCAGTGGAGCGCTACAAGTTGCCTGAGGAGTTTTTCAAGCTGGCTTTGGAAATGGACCTAGACCTTCACGTTGCGCGCTGCGTCCGGGACTCCGCACAAAGGACCGGATAACCCTTCAACCCGCCAGCCAGTGACCGTTATGGAATCGCACGCGTGTCGTTTCCCCACGCGCCGTGACTTCGTAATTTCCTTCCGGCAGCGGCTTCGATACGCTCTGAATTGAATAATCCGTGTATGCTGATTCGCTCGTGCCCGGCAAGGTCACTTTCGTCGCGTATATCGTGCAGCTCGCTTCCTGTCCTTCACCGCGTATAATGCCGGGAAAACTGACCCGCTCTCGTAATGACGCCATCTCTACCCCTTTCTGGCATTCGCTGACAGTCTTGACAAATCGCTACTGCGTGGGAAGGTGCAGCTTATCGAACAGGATTCGGTTCCGCTTTTTCGCATCCTTCAGCAGCTTCGTGTAGGAAATGATTTCCACGTATGCGGAGAGCCTCTGGTTGTAGCCGAAGTAGCCGAGATTGTCAGGGGTAGGCAGGAGCCCTTTGTTTTCGGCGATGATGTCGACCTCGGCGGTGGTGTCGCAGATGACGTATGCATAGGCCGGAATCCGATCCGACTGCACCTTAATCTCCCTGCCGTTCCTGTCCTTGAAATGCCCGCTCTTAATCTCCCGGATGAGCCGGTACACCTGATCGACGGGATCTTCCTTGCGGTAGTCGGACCTGTCCGGCTTCTTGAATTCGACGATCACCAGCGAATTCAGCGCGGCCTCATCTTCCGCAAACGAGAGCGCCCGATCAAAGATCAGGATGTCCGGCCGCGATTCGGAGCCGTTTGCCAACACATCCATCGTCTCCAGCCGCATATCCGAGGCGAGGAACCAGTGGTAGGAGAGCCTTTCGTCGATAATCCAGAGGTTCTGCTGCTCGTAGGGAACGTCGTCGGATGTGGTCCGCATCGGATAGATGATTTTATGGATAATCTCTTCCAGCGGGTACTTCCCCGTCTCCGGGTTCGACTGAAGGCTTTTCTCCAGAAAATCCAGAATGACTTTGCGGTGCGCGACGTACTGCGCGAGCGATGACTTGCCGAGTTCGTTGGCGCGTTCGAGAAAATCCCCGAGTTTCGCTTCGTACTCTTCCGGCTTAAGCGCCTGCTTGGCAGCGTCCTCGAACAGCGCGTGTCCTTCCTGCTTGAGCTGGCGCTGCTTCTCGTATAGCTGCTCGTGCAGGGCCGATTCGAGCGCCCTGCCCGTTGTGCCGGGCGGGATGCGGTCGATGAATTCGTCCATGTACCTTGCCAGGGGACGATACTCAGGTCCGTCCTGCGAAATGAAGTTATTGATCGTCGAGCGCTTCTCGGTGTTTATCTCCTCCAGGAACGGTTGCAGGTCGCTGGAGACGCAGCCCAGGGCGGCGGTTCTGATTTTGTCGAGCGCAAGCTCATCGAGAAGCGATCCGCCCTCCCCGTTCGCGGGAAAAACAAAGCCCGTCCGTTCCGTGTTTACGTTCTGATCCAGATAGTCACCTTCGACGAAGCCGAGATAAACGAACTTCTCCCCTCCGGCTTCGACGAGGCGCTTCTTCTGAAGATTGGGCAGGTATTTCTCCAGCTTCTCGGCCAGCACCTCGCGGAAATTCGCGGCATAGAGGAGGCGATGCTGCATGTCGTGAGGGTTGTAGAGGCGCAGGCCAGTGAGCCTGAATTCACAGTCTCCAGCCTTGAATCTGTGGCTGGTCGCCTTGGAGGCGAAGGTTTCTTTGAAATACGCGTTCAGGTCGATACGCTCTTTATCGTCCTGAATAGTCACGCGCGGGCAGCTCGGGTCGATGAAGAACGGCAGGCAGTGCTCGATGAGCTGGTGCCCGATCAGGGCAAGGCCCTGCGGGCAACTCTCCTTATAAGGCGATTTCATGCCGACGAGCCGGACCGTTGTCTTGGGCTCCTTCTCCCGCGAGGCGGTGGCAGGTCCCGGTTCTTCACCGCTTACCGTAAATTTGAACGCCTGCCGGAGCAGCTTGTCACCATCGCGGTAATGGCTCTCTATCTCGGCATACTGAAACGCCTTGAGCCATATAAAGCGACCGACACCTTTGCCGCCCCTGCTCACCTTGTACATGGTGTATTCGGTGAAGAACGAGTCCAGATTTGCCGGGCCGAAACCGACGCCGTTATCGATGATCGTGAAGCCTTTGACTTCGCCATCGACATCCAGCCCTTCAAGCACGTTCTCACGCGCGACAACGATTTCGATGCTGGGAGAGAGCAGAGTCCCGCTGGCGTCTTCGATGGCCTGTAGCGAGTTGACGACGGCCTCGAACATCGGCAAAAGCGCCTTCGCGCGCGGCAGTTGGGTGCTTTTGATTTTGCCTGTAAGATCGACCTTCATCGAGGTGTCCGTCCCTTCCCGGCTTATAGCACTGTCTTTATCATCCGTTAAAACAAAATGCGGCCTTACTCCAGCCCTGGAGCAGGAACCGCAGCATTGTTTGCACTTTTCCAGACATGAAAATCTGCTTTGGCCGCAATATAGTTTTTGTCGAGTTCCGGCTCCATCAGCACCAGGGCGGCGATCCTCCTCGCCATGTGCGTGAATTCCCGCGCTTCGTCCTTCGTAATCGGCCGTCGCAGCACTTCCTCTTCCCGGTAGCTCAGCCATTTTTTCAGCACCAGGTAGCCGCCGATGGTATATTCCCAAACGGCCTCGGGCACGTTGCTCCAGTGCGCTTCGTTATTCAGGTAGATATCGATGGTGCTTCCGCCCCACAGCATCAGGGCATCTTCGGCGGAAACCCAAGCTCCACCGCGCCGTCAGCAAGGGCGTTCTTCTCTTCTGCGGTAAACTCGCGCTTCTTCTCCAGGCCGCGCCCCGGCATGACTATCTGTTTCTTCTCCTGATAGTGGCCCCATCCTGCGGTGATCGAGAGGCTCAAGCCTTTCGGTCCTGTAATCCGGCCAAGCAGGCCCATTTCTTTGCGAAGCTTGCCGCCCGTGACGCCCAGGGCTGTTTTTTCCACATCCAGCAGCTGCGCGACGGCAATGCCGAGTTGCGCGGACTCCTGCAAAACCGTCAGTGAGCTGGGCAGCGGTACGCGCGGCCAGTCCCCACTGATCGCGTCCGCATGCTCGGAAAGATAAAGGGGCGAATAGATGACTGCCAAGGAATGGAACCAGATGGCCCGGCTCAAATCCTCATCTTCGTCCACGTTTGCGGGAGTCAGTGAAGCGAGATACGCGCGCGCGCCTTTTGACAGATTGGCGGCCGTAGCCGTTGCATCGGCAGCCTGGGCAAACATACTCCCTTGGGCGTGACCTGAGTCGGCTGTTTCGGATAGAGTCGTGGCAAGCCGTAAGGGTATGCCCACCGCATGAGATCGCAGTAAGTGGCGATCCGGCAGCGCGGAGGTGATTAGCGCTGGCCTACCCTCGTTTGCCCTTTCGGCGTAGCGTCGGACCACGAAGAAGGATTCATTTCCCGCTCGCTGCGCGAGCAACTCAGGACGCGGCCGATTCCATAAGGGCATCACAGGGCTGTAGTAGCACCAGCGGTTATCCAGCGGAAAGAGGGTATACCGGCGAATGCGGCTCACATCGAACTGCTCCGCGTTCTGTAGTCTCTTGCGGGCGACCGGAGGATCGAACATGCCTGCAGCGACCGACATGCCTGATTTCAGCGCGGAGAACGTCTCCCACGGCATGTGCTTATCGAAGTATTGGGACATGCGCTCTTCAAGCACATCCTTGTCATACGCCATGAGTGCGCCGCGACGGTTCTCTTCCAGCCCGCTTATCGGTTCTTCGTCCGCGAATTCGACAACGGTGGGCCACTCGGCATAATGACCTTCCGTTTTGCCCGGCCGGAACGAAAAACGATTATGCGAGGCAGGCTCGACGGCCTGGTATTGCTCGTCGAAGCTGCCGTTTACGTCCAGTGTCTTTAGCAGCAGCGCGCGCTTGTCCGAGCCCCAGAATTCTCGGTAGCGCACGACGGGCGCACTCCCTCCATCGATCTTTGCGAAGAGGCCGACGGACGTGCCAAGCTGGATACCTTCACGGTTGTATTCGGTCGAAAAAACACTGGGGTCAGGCAGGCCGTCCGGCGTCTGCTTTCCCGTTTCACGGCTATCGCCATTGAGACAGTCGATCCAGATGTAATTAAATTCTTCGCAGAAGCGCTTGCGCACCACGACGAATGACGGGTCGCTCAAATATGAATAGCTGGAGATATAGCAAACAATCCCCTTCTTTGTCATGTCGGCGATACGCCGTTCGCCGAGGCGCAGAAACCGCACATAAAGTTCGTCGAGATTGTATTTCTTCATGTTCCAGTCTTCGGCCAGGCCCTTCTTATAGGGTTCCACGAGGCCCTGTTCCTCTTCCGGGCTGACCCCGGCAAAGGCGTAATACGGCGGGTTCCCCAGCACGACCAGGATCGTTTTCTCGCGCTTCACCAGCTCAGCCGCGTCGCGCTCCTCTTCCATCTCCGGGAAAACGAGCTTTTGCTTCGGGCCTTTTGGCGGATTCCAGCCGGTCAGGGCGTTCGTGAGGTACACGCCTACGCGTTCATTCAGCTTGTGCGAGAGCGGCGCGCCGATGTTCTGGAGCAGCAACCCGAGCTGCAGGTGCGATACGACAAACGGCGCGGGAAGCAGCTCGAATCCGAAAACCCGTTCTATGGCCGCCGTCTTCACGTCCTCTGCGGTAAGCGCATCGCCGCCGTTTGCCTTCAGGGTCTTTTCGATATGGAGAAGCACCTCCACGAGAAACGCGCCAGTTCCGCAACACGGATCAAGGACGAAGACGTTGGGGTCCGCGAATCCGTCCGGCACCTGAAGTTCCTCCCGCAGTACGCGGTCGATGCGGGCCACCATGTAGCGGACGATTTCCGGCGGAGTGAACCACACGCCGAGACGCTTTCGCAGGACGGGGTCGTATGCAGCGAGGAACGGCTCATAAAAGTACTGCACCGCATGATGCTCTTCAAAGTTAGAGAAGAACGCATCACGGTCAACGCGGTTGAGCGCCGTCTGCGTCCAGTCGAGCACCTCTTCCAGCCCGAGCGACTGAAGCTTTGTCGGTGTGGCGAGCTGGTCGAAAAGTGTGCGGATCATCGGCACATGCAGGGACCAGGCCGCTTCGTGCCAGTTGAACTGATCTTTTGGGCCGGTGCCGGGACGTCTTGCCCAGAGCACCCAGGCTGAAAAGACGCCGTAAAAGAGCGTCTGCACCAGCGAGGACCGGAAGAAATGCTCGCCGTCCTTGCCTGTGAACTTCAGGCCAAGCGCCTCTTCCAGTGCCGACCGCAACGAAGCCAGCCCAGGCAAATCTCCCTTTATCTCAATCCGCGCCTTCGCGTCACGCGCGTAGGAGGCCAAGAACCACGCGACCTCCTTCGGAGCCGAGAGCGGGGCCGCATGGAGCAGAACGCGGATCAGGTATTCATGGAAAATTGCGCCGATGGTTTCGCAAAGTTTCTTCGGGTTCGCTACCGCCTTCCAGAACTCTTTTGCTGATTCCGAGATGGTGAAGACTTCGAGCTGGCGCGGCTGTCCGTTCACGCGGCCGACGATGATGAATTCGCGCAGGTTCGTGACGAGGACCAGCCCGTATTTCGCGACGTACTTCTTCACCTGATCGCTGCCGGCCGTTGCGGCAGCGTCAGCCTCCGGCGCTTTGATCTCGATCACGCCTCGCGACGGAATCAGGCCATCGGCCAGCGGATCGTCGGCAGCTGACTTCTGATCCGTGGTAATCAGCGCCCCGTCCGGCAATCCAGCGCCGATACTGTGCGGATGAACGATGCAGCGCACGCGCGGTTTGAGCTTTTTTCCCATCGCGTTGAGCAGGTTCGCCAGATACGGATAGTAGGAGGTTTCCTTGACGCCTACGCCGCTCAGGTGCGTATCACGCACGTCCGTAAAAAACGTTTCTATGGCTTCGTGTTCTTGCAACCCATCATTATCCCCCTAAAGTCAAGCTGCCCGTGCTGTTACGCGATATGTGCCGAAGTCGCGGCTGCCGCCCTTGCCACGCTCCGGCGTCCCAGCTATACCGCGCGGCATGCCCCTGCCCCCGTTCTCCATCGATGCGCTTGCCCTTATCCTCACCGCCGTGGCTCTGGTCATTGCTGTCCCGGCCGTGTTTCTAATCTCCAGAGGCCGCAAACCGTGGCTGTCCCGTCTCCGGCGCAAACCGCTCCTGACCGCCAACGAAGTCGAGTTTTTCTACCGGCTCCAGCGGGCGCTCCCCGGCTTTCATGTGTTCCCGCAGGTGGCGTTCGCCGCAATTCTGACCGACAGCGGCCAATTCTCCCGGAATCCGCAGTGGGCCGTCCGCGCCAGGTTCGACCGGAAGATCGCGGATTTCGTCATATGCGAGCGCGGCACGTTGAAAGTCGTGGCCGTGGTCGAATTGGACGACCGGACGCACGACGCGAAAGCCGACCGGCAGCGCGACGCAATCACGAAGGCGGCTGGCTATCAGACGATCCGGTATCAGTCGCGGCAGAAGCCCTCGGAAACCGAAATCGCGGCACTGTTCCAACATGCGCGCGCGTGGGTGAATTCGTAAGCGGTATCATCTCCTTCCCTTTTTCCCGTCCCGAAGACGCCCCTGCTGCCTTTCTCTCCCGGCACTGTGCGGGCGGCGCTCCCGGCGCAATGAGAATTGTCCCCTGCCCTTCGGGCATTCCTCGCGCATAGACAAAATTCCCAGTTGCGCCGCTCGCCTGTCCGCCCGCGCCCGTGGCCGTGCAAGAGGCCGCATGGGGCGGTCTCCCGAACAAAAGGAAAGCTGTCATGATTTACCGCAACAACGTCATTCACGCTAACTGCCTCACCGCACTGCCCGAACTTCCCACCGAGAGCGTCGATTTCATCCTCACCGATCCGCCTTACATCACTCGTTACAAATCGCGCGACGGCCGCACCGTGCCGAACGACGATAACGCCGCCTGGCTGAAACCCGCCTTCGCCGAAATGTACCGCGTCCTTGCCCCCGACTCCTTCGCCGTCACGTTCTACGGCTGGCCACAGGCCGACCGCTTCATGCGGGCGTACCGGGACGCCGGATTCCGGGTTGTCGGGCACTTCGCCTTCCCGAAGCGCTACACCTCCGCCACCAAATACCTCCGGTATCAGCATGAGTGCGCCCACCTGCTTGCCAAGGGCAATCCCAAAGCACCCGCCGAAACCATTGGCGACGTGATCGACTGGACATATAGCGGCAACAAGCTGCACCCGACGCAAAAGCCACTGTCAGTGCTCCTGCCCCTCATCGAAACCTTCTCAGCACCACAGAGTACGGTGCTCGACCCTTTCAGCGGGTCTGGTTCCTCACTCCTTGCGGCGAAGATGCTAGGCCGCAAGTACATCGGCATAGAGCTTGACGGCAAATATCATGCGATAGCCAGCCGGAGGCTTGAACAGGCAAGCTGTAGTTGAGTCGCTTAGGGGCTGCCCTCCGCCGGGCAGCCCTCCCCTACTCTTCCGCCCTACCCTTTTTCTCCGCTGCAATTTCGTGCTTTCCAGAAAGAGCGAAATCCACTAATCTCCCTTTCATGAAAACGGTCGTTATCGCCAACCAGAAAGGCGGCTCCGGTAAATCCACGTCCACGGTGCATCTTGCCGTGGCGGCGGAACAGGCCGGAGACGGCCCGGTTGTTATCTCCGATACCGACCCGCAAGGCAGCACGGTGGATTGGTTTAATCAGCGGAAACGAGCCGGTTTCGATACGCCACGCTACGCTCCCCTCACCCTCTCGAAACTGCCAGCCGAGTTGCGCGCGCTAAAAGAAGCCGGGGCCTCGTACCTTTTCATTGACACCGCGCCGTCTATTGGCAGCGTCAATGCGGAACTTTTTGCTGTCGCCGACCTCATCCTCATCCCGCTAAATCCAACGCCGACAGATTTACGCGCGTTGGTGAAGGCGTTGCCAACTATCAAGAACTCGGGGAGACCGTTCACCTTCATGCTGGCAAGAGTGCGCCCCAATCTCCGAAACAACGACGGCGTAGCTATGGCGCTGGATGCCCTCGGGCTGGTGCTGCCCGCGCGCATGCACGAACGCGTAATCTATGCGGAGAGCTTTGCGCACGGTAAAACCGCGTTTGAGATTGACCCCAAAGGTGTCGCCGCAAATGAACTCTCCAGCATCTGGAGGGGTGCGAAAGGGAGAATTACGGAAAACAAGAAAGCGAGAAAAAGGGAAAGGGAGAAAGTAGCATGAGCAAGCGTCCGGCAATCGATCTCATGGCCCTGACCACGGAGCACGCCGCGCCGATGCCAGAGGCGGCGCAACGCACGCCGGTCGCCGCGCCGCAACCTAAAACTCAGAAATCCCGCTCACGCGCGCATGCGGTAAAGACAGAAAATCTCAAGCCCCTTGCGTTCAAAGTTCCTCCAGCGTTTCGGAGGAGATACAGGCAGCGTGCTGCCGAGGCTGACCTGAAGCTCAACGAGCTGCTGTTTGAGGCGCTCGACGCTTGGGAGGAAAAAGAGGGGCTTAAAGGTAAGAATTCATGAATTCTCGAATTGACACTTTCTCGCTTTCCATAATTCTCCCTTTTTAGCTCGAACCTGAAGCAACGAACCGACGCTGAAAACGCACGCTGAGCGCGGCTTAGCAGGGTAGGGGGGAGAAAGTGAGAATTCCAGAAAAGGTGAATTCTTCCCGCCCGTCCTTACGGATTGGGCTTGCGGGCATATCGGCTCTTGCAGAACCCGATGAACGCCGCATCCGGGCTCTTAAGCTCCGGCCTGCCGGACTCCGCCCAGAAAGTTCGCCATTCCTGTTCCAGGTAGTGCACATCGTAGCCGGGCGCGACCGTTCGTGCATCGTGATAGGTTTCCGGGTCGAGCAGGGGGAAAGCGATCGGTTCGGAGGGCGCGGAGATTTTCATCGTCTTGCGGTTCGTGAAGGTCACGTTGCTTCCATCGAATGAAATCGCGTAATCCGGCATGTGGCCGTGACTCGCGTCCTCCTCGCAGATGAGCGTCAGGAGTCGCCGGAACTCGTAGTCTTGTGACGCCGAACCGCATTTCTTCTTGAGTAACTCCAGCGAAATCACCCATTCATCCTGCTGGCCGCAATGTTTGCGCGCCACCTCATACAGTCGCCGCTCCAGAGGCTTGCGCAGGCGGAAATAGTCCCGGCTCAACGTCAAAATTTCGCGCGCCGCGACCGCGTTGAAAACCCAATCCGACAGAGTTATGCGCAACTCCGTCATCCGGCCGCTTGCAGTCTGGCGGATGATCTTCCAGCTATCTATCAGTCCAAAGCCTTCAGTGACTTCGTACTCGCCGGTCTTGATGTTCGTGCGGATACGCGTTCCGCTGAGGCGGTCCAGCGCGCCCTTGAGCTGCTCATAGCCCCGGCCGTCCGTGTTGCGGTTCGTCGATACCAGCAGGTCATAGGCTTTCAGATGCAGCGTCTTCTGCAACTGAACACCCGTGTTCATCTTGGCGACAAGTTGGCTGATGCAGTAGATCAACACGTCCTTATCGTGGATGGTGGCGAGGCCCAATGCGCTTGGCATGATCGCGATCTTCGTGCCCTTGTGTTCGTACTCCCGAATATGTATATCCGGCTTGGTGGACAGCGAGAATATCGGGTGCTCCATTGAACCCATATCATCTTTCGGAATCGCGTCCGTAACGTCGCAGATAAAGAAATCCTGAATCGGATGCCGATCAGGAAGGAGAGGGGAGCGGTTAAACGTTACGGGCTCGTTCATGGTGCCATCGTGTTCTTACACAGGGACGGCATACCTTCGTGCTTTTACACAGAAATGTCAAGCATCGTGTTTTCACACAGAAATGGCCGGTTTCGTGCTTTCACACTGCCATGATCTGCCACGTGTATTTACACAGCTGACTTCGTGTATCTACACGGCTCGGTTCGTGTATTTACACAGAACCTTTCGTGTATTTACACGAAGGCCGTTTCTAAAACAGCAGGCACCTCAACGGCATAGAGCCGCTCAAAAACCTCGTAACACAGTATTTAACTTAAGACATAACTTAATAACACAGGCTCGGCCTGTGGATAACCGCGTCCCATACTACGGCCTCTTGCGTGACCTTCTGGCGACTTCAAGGCATCGAGCCTTTCAGTCGCCCAAGGAAAGGGAAACCCCTTCCTTGACCATCCCCGCTCGGCAGATAAAGTATGTTGCGAGCCCGGCAACCAAACGCTAGCGTCTAACGCCCAATAGAACAACGGCGGGGGGCGATGGTGGACCAGACCAGCAGAACAGCACAATCCGAGGCGCAGCGCATGGTGGATACCTTCGCCAGTGTCGGAGTGACGCAGTTCGATATCGCCCATACCAACATCGATCAGGAGAAACGCGGTTACCGCAGAGCGCAAACCGTGCGCCAGGCCCAAACCTCCCTGCCGTATCTCTTGGATTCCGCGCCGCGCCGCCAGAACAATGTCATCCTCCGGCCGCACCATCCCCCCGCCGTTGTTCTCGTGCAGTTGGACGACCTCAAGCAGGAGCAGCTCGAGCGTGTCCGGCCTGCCGCCTTTCTGGTTTTGGAAACGAGCCCCGGCAATCATCAGGCATGGGTCGCGGTGGAGGGTGGTGATCGCGAGTTTGCCAGCCGCCTGAAAAAAGGCGCGCAGGGCGATCTCACGGCCAGCGGTTCAGTCCGCGTTGCGGGAACCTTCAATTACAAACGCAAGTACGCGCCGAATTTCCCCACGGTGACGATTGAGGAAGCACACCCCGGCCGTATTGTGACGCGGGCGGAGCTGGAGGGCAGGGGCCTCGTGGCACCGGCCCCGCCGAAACCGGAAGCGCCAGCTTCCCCCCTTCGATGTTCTGACCGGCCGCACCGGCTGGCATGGCCCAGCTACGAGCGCTGCCTGGACGAGGCAATCAACCGGGGACGAAAGCGCAGCAGCGCCGATTTCACATTCTGCTGCATCGCCATTGACCTTTTCAAGCGCACGCCGGAGGAAACCGCCGCGAAGCTGTTGGAGGTATCGAGCAAGGCGCGGGAGAACGGGGAGGCTTACGCACTGGACCAGGCCATGAGCGCCGCCGCGAAAGTAGCGGTAAATCCCCGGAGCCCGGCGCGGTAGCGCGGAGACGGAGTTTGACTGTTCTGGATTCGCGGCGTATCCTGGGGGACAATTAAGGAAAGGCTATGACCATTCAACTGAAGCCCGAACAGGAACACCGCATCGCCGAGGCAGTGCGCTCCGGCGCTTACAGCAGCTCCGATGATGTGATTGACCGTGCCCTTGAAGTGCTGCACGAGCAGGACGAATGGCTGATCGCCAACCGCGAAGCGAACGACGCGAAGATTCGCACCGGGATTGAAGAACTGGAACGCGGCGAGGGGATTCCCGAAGACGAGCTGGACGCCTATCTTACGCGGCTGAAAGCTCAGCCTGAATGAAGCGGCGCTATATCCTAGCGCCGCAGGCAGCCCGCGACCTCGTACAGATCTGGCGTTATATCAAGAAGGAAAGCAGCCAGCAAACCGCCGACCGCGTGGAGTCTGTCATCCGCAGTAAGTTTGCTTACCTTGCGGATTTTCCGCACGGAGGACACTGGCGGCGCGACCTGACCGCCGCCGAAGTCCGGTTCCTCGCCGTCTATTCGTACCTGATTGTCTACCGCCCGGAAACGAAGCCGCTGCAAATTGTCGCCATTCTCCACGCGCACCGCGACGTGGCGAAGATTCTGCCGAAGCGGGTTTAAGAATCGCTCGTGGACCGCGAGGACTACCTGCCATTCTCCTGCCGTTTGCACTGCCTTGTACTGCCTACCGCTGTTCAACGTGCCGTCCGTTGCTTTCCACCTTGTTGAAACTACGTTTAACCGTGGATTCGAATCCTACCTGAGGAGCCAAATTAAATCAGCAAGTTACAGGCAAAACGGTACTGCACAGTAAGCCCGAAATGGGCCGACTGTAGCGGAAAATGTAGCGACCCCACCTCAAAACCTGTAGTGCTGTAGCGCATTGTGTAGCATTCCCGTCTGCGATGTTGGACGTCTGGGCGATCACCGTAGCGGACGCGAATCAATCAGCTCACGACTGCTTCGAGCGGCTACACGCCCAGCGCGGGAGACACGAGGCTTCGCTTTCGAAGGGTGCTCAGCACCCGTTTATCCCAATGCCTCAGAGCGACTGCCAGCATCGCACCTTCGGCCTCATCCTCCACCACTGAAAGAGCGTCGTCGCATTCACCGTCTGCGTACGCTTTGTCAAGATCTTGAATCCCGTTCGCGTCCGCCGCTCGCTTCATATACCCATCGCGACGTGTCTCCGGGAAGATCCACTTCGACACGCGCCCTCTCGAGACAAAAGTGCTCATAATTTCGTCTCCTTCACATGCCTCGCTGTCTACGAAGCAGAGGGCCGGAAATACGAGGGACAAGGGGATGAGAAATTCGTAAATCTGGTAGTTCTTGACCATTAGCGAATAGTCCAAACGCGCGAATTCTTCGAGCTTGCGCGTCCGACCAACCCGCGCGAAGTAAATGCCGAAATCCGACGGAACTCCAGATTCGGAAGGCGACGGCAAACGGTGCTTTCGGAAGAGTTCCTCAATGGAGAGTTCAACAACGTCAATCTTGAATTTCTTCGCGAGAGCGGGCTGCACCTTTCGACGAGCGCCCCGGCGAAATTTGACGACCTCAGTCCTTGGGCCCGTGACCTCGATGAGATTGGAGTACTCTACGCCCACTGATCGCCTTCCCGATTCAAGCTTACGCTGGCCAGCCGCCCGGTTATGCGCCGTTTCGGAGCCCGATTCGTTGCTTCGTCCAGTGCGCGTTGAACGGTCATGGCTTCCATACTGATAGATCGACGCGTAGCTGTTCAATCATGTCTGGGGGAAGATTAACCACTCCGGTGTCATCGGCGTGATGCCCCAGGTCCTCGTCTTCCGTTCCAATCCCGAGCTTCTCTCGAAGCCGCTTTTCTGCGGCCAAATGTTCCGGATCGATACGACCTTCCATCTGAAGGTCTCCACCCAGCGTCACCTCAAATAGCTGCGCCCGTCGATACAGCTCTTCAAACATTCGCTCGTCATAGGTTCCTGCAAGGTAGGGTACGGCGATCTCCAGGGTTGGACCCGTGCCGTCGTCCACTCCATTGCGTTCGCGTTCCACCTTGCTGCCGATTCGATCAACACGGCCCGTTCGTTGTTCGATTGTCGCGGGATTCCAGCAGAGATCGTGATGGAGAACGTGGCGACATTCCCGATGCAAGTCTATTCCTTCCTGTCCGACTTGCGTGGAAACAAGAATTTCAGGACGATAAGGTGTATTGAACCCGAGGAAGTAGCGATCACGATTATCCGTGTCGCCTTTGACAAGCTGGACGACGTTGCGGTTATCCGCCCCGGCATGGTACCCGGCCAGCAGCGCGCGATTCTTTTGAGCTCTGAGAAGTGTTTCAAAATACGCGTTTACGCGGTCACAGAGGGATTCGAAATGGCCATCCAGGCGTCTGTTGTATCGATCCGACAGGTAGTCGGCCCATCGCTCGGCTTGCTCTTTTTCAACGTCGGCCAGGTAACGAAGCAAAAACTCTTCTGCCATTAGGATGCGACGGAACACTTGTCCCGCAACAACGCGGGTTTCCAGATCGAACTGCGCCAAAAGCCCTCGATGGTATTGTGCAAGCAGGGGCACACGGTTTCCCGAGGAGGCAATAAGTCCATTGCGAAAGTATGGAGCCACGATCTCTCCGATTGCATCCTCGCGGAGTCGTCGCATCCATGCCTCGGTCTCATCCTCGGTAACAGTCTTTACCGGCCCCGTCTGCGCCTCTGCCTCAAATTCCTCGGCTTCAAGTGGATCGACGGACCTCCCTCGCGCCTCTGGATCTGAGTATCGGGTTCGCCCACGGTGTTCCTTCCTCGACAGCGGCTCCCGTGCCTCCAGCCACTCGGCGTCGGAGATCTTATCTTCGAGTCCCTTACATTGACTCAGGACCTCCGCTAGCCACCTCTGTCCTTCGGGCTGGTTACGCCATTGTCTGGCTGCTATGTGCTCTGTCGCCGCGAGGAGAAGCCGTCGGTCTGGCTTGTCCGAGTTTGCAGGCTCACGACGCGCTACGAGAATAGAGGCTATCTGCCTAAGGTGTTCAGTCGAAAGAGCGATGTCTTGCCGTATTCCGACGCGCTGCCCACGAAGCGTTCCTAGAAGTGGATGATCCTGAATGAGTGAAAACAGGGCCTCGCGTCGATTGAAAAAGCGGCGGCGGAAGTTTTCGAATGCGGATGGTTCACCGAATACTTCTTTTCTCTTCTCGCTGAGATATGCGTTGATCGTAACATCCAGTTGATCGCGAATAGCCTCTGCGGTCTTGGTGTAGACGCAGAAGATCAGTGATTTCTGGCCCGCTTTAAAGAAATCGAGCGCGCGCATTACAGTTGCCCGGATA
>CAWBIS010000186.1:0-10854 GCA_963788485.1 Terriglobia bacterium | reverse complement strand
CAATTCTCATATACATTTTTTCACATAACATCAACGTAAGTCATGTCTGTATGTATTGATTTAATCCTGAGAACATAAGGATATATATACATAAAGCGTCGGAAATTGCATACGCCGTGGGATGAAGATATGAAACTTCCCTAGCTATTTTTTACAACATCTATTAATTAAAATTCCAAAATCATTTCGAGACTTCTATCAGCAGGAAATTCATCGATTGATTTACGAATTCCTAGAGTTATGAATTCAGGAAATTCATGTACCCCTCCTCGTGAAAAGTTCTTGTAATTTTTTTGTAAATAGGCTATTGGAAATTTCATTTATAAATCGACTTAAAAAATTCATTTTTAGAGACATAATTTATTTTATATAAAGAGATATTTAATTATTAATACTTCTTTATCAAAATCATAAACATATAATAACTATTCATTTAGAGAGTTACTTTTCTTTTTCCTTTTGGAACTTGCCCGAAGGTGGAAAGGATGATTCACATATTGGAGAATACTAGATACAATAATTAATTTATTTAATTGATTTATTACAATTATTCTTTACTTTAATACATACACACCTCCCAAATTCAATATATAATTAAATTATCGAATGAAAATATTTATTCGATAACTTAATCAATTTAAAAATCCATTTCACCTTAAAATATTCATTCGATAACTTAATTAATTCAAAAATCAGTTTCGTCTTAAAATTTTCATTCGAGAAATCAATTAATTAAAAATCCAGTTTCGCCTTAAAACCCTTCAAATTCTCGGTCATCAGAGAGGCAGCGGCGGTCGAGATGGCGCAGCCCGAGCCTTCAAAGCTGGCGTCGACGACCACTTCCGCTTCCATTTTCAGATACAGGCGAAGCTTGTCGCCACACAGCGCGTTGTGACCGTCGGCCCGGTAATTGGCATCTTTCATTGCCCTGCAGTTGCGCGGTCTCTTGCTATGGTCGATGATGATTTCCTGGTACAGATCGTCAAACATCAGTCAAACATCTCCTTTACTTTTCTGAGACCGGACGCCAGTCGATCAAGCTCCTCAGGCGTGTTGTAAAACGCCAGCGACGCGCGAGTGGTGGCGGGAATCTGAAAGCGATCCATCACCGGCTGGGCGCAATGATGGCCGGTGCGCACGGCGATGCCCAGACGGTCGAGCACAGTGCCGATATCGTGCGGATGAATGTCCTCCATCACGAAAGAAAGCACCGAAGCTTTCTCGCGTGCAGTACCGATCATTCGCACGCCGGGGATCTCCTGAAGCAACGCCGTTCCGTAGACAAGAAGCTCATGCTCCCACGCGGCGATATTATCGATGCCGATACCGGAAACGTAATCGAACGCGGCCCCGAGACCGATGGCGCCGGCTATGTTCGGCGTGCCGGCTTCGAACTTGTAAGGCAATTCGTTATATGTGGTCTTCTCCATCGTGACCGTGCGGATCATGTCGCCGCCGCCCTGCCAGGGAGGCATGGCTTCAAGCAGCTTCGCTTTGCCGTAGAGAATTCCGATGCCGGTGGGGCCGAAGATCTTATGGCCCGAGAATGCGTAGAAGTCCGCGTCCAGGCTGGTTACGTCCACCTGCATATGTGGAACGGCCTGAGCGCCGTCGATCAGCGCGAGAGCTCCTGCGGCGTGCGCCATTCCGACGATCTGCCCGACCGGGTTGACCGTGCCCAGAGCGTTTGAGACGTGGGACACAGCGACCATTCGGGTGCGAGGATTCAGAAGCTTTTCATACTCTTCGAGGATGAGATCGCCCCGATCGTCGATCGGGATGAATCGCAGCGTCGCGCCCTTCTCTTCGCAGAGCATCTGCCACGGCACGATATTCGAATGGTGCTCCATCTGGGAGATGATGATTTCGTCCCCGGCATGCACGTTTCCGCGGCCCCAGGAGTTGGCAACCAGGTTAATGCCCTCCGTGGTACCGCGGACAAAGATGAGCTCTTCGGTGCCGGCGGAGTTCAGATACCGCTTCGCCTTCGCGCGGGTTCCTTCATAAGCCGCTGTGGAACGCTGGCTCAGCTCGTGGACGCCGCGATGAATGTTGGCGCAATCGACTTCATGAAACCGGCGGATCACATCGATCACGGCCAGCGGCTTCTGCGCCGTGGCCGCGTTGTCCAGATAGACGAGCGGATGCCCGTGAATCGCCTGTTTCAGCACCGGGAACTCCTCCCGGATGCGCGCCACGTTGAAGTTCGCCCACACCGGGCTACTCGCGGCCGGCATAGAGTCTCTCCAGAATCACTTGCGCCAGCGCATTCCGTAAAGGCAGGACTTGGATCCGGTCGATCACATCCTGGGCGAAGGCGTAAGTGAGAATGCGCCGGGCGTCGTCTTTATCGACCCCGCGCGATTGCAGATAGAAGGCCGCTTCGGGATCCAACTGGCCGATGGTCGCGCCGTGTGTGCATCGTACGTCGTCGGCAAGGATCTGCAGTTCCGGTTTCGTATTCACGACGGCGTCGTCCGACAAAATCAGGTTCTTGTTCGTCTGCTTCGCATCGGTCTTCTGCGCGTCTTTACGCACCAGAATCCTGCCATTGAACGCGGCCGTGGCCTTGCCGTCGAGAACGCCTTTATACAGCTCGTAACTCGAGGCGTTGGGAAAGGCGTGATCGACGGTCAGCTGATTGTCGACATGCTGCGTGCCTCTGACGAGGTACAAACCGTTGAGCGTCGCCTCCGACCCCTGGGCGAGCCGCACATTCGAATCGTTCCGCACCAGCGAACCGCCCAGCGAGATCGAGGTCGTGGAATAACGGGCATCGCGCCCCAGTTCGGTGTGCAGGGTGGCTATATGAAAAGCGCTCGAAGACTCCTGCTGGACTTTGTAGTGATCTACAGCCGCTCCCGCTCCCACGACCATTTCCGTGACGCAGTTGCTGAAGTAAGAGCCCGTTCCGAGGTAGGTTTCCACAATGGTGCACCGGGCGTTTTCACCCACCACGATCAGGGTGCGAGGATGTGAGGCCACCGGCAACGCGCCTGGCGATGTGATGTAGACAAGCTGCAGCGGTTCCTCGACAATCGCATCGCGGGCGATGCGCAGAACGATGGCGTCTCCAAATTGCGCCGTGTTCAAAGCCACAAACGCGTTTGTCCGGGAGTTCGCATATTTGCCCAGATACTTGCCGGTTTCCTCCTCGGTCAGAGCGCCTGCGTCCACGCCGGCCGGCAGCGCCGCAGCCGGCATCTGCAGACGGCCATTGACGAAAACCAGGCGAACGCCGCCGGTGAATGGCGGCAGCGCCTGCGCATCCACTGTTGCCGCCGGTGCGGGCTCAAACCGGGTTCGGGCGATGGGTGCGACGTTCGTGAAGCGCCAGTCTTCGTGGCGAGTCGTGGGAAGGCCAAGCGCCGTGAAGCTTCGAGACGCGGATTCCCGCAGCTGGTCCAGACGGCAATCGGCTCTTTCGGCGACGGCCGTCATACGGTTGCTACCGCCTCTTCGGCATCGTAGATCCCCAGACCGGCATAACCATTTCGCTCCAGCTCACGCGCCAGTTCCTTGCCGCCCGACCTTACGATCCGGCCCTCGGCCAATACATGCACGTAATCGGGCACGATGTAGTCCAGCAGCCTTTGGTAATGTGTGACCACAATCAGGGACCGCTCGGGGCTGCGAAGTTTGTTCACTCCGTTCGCCACCAGTTTGAGTGCATCGATGTCGAGCCCGGAATCGGTCTCGTCGAGAATAGCGAGTTTGGGCTCCAGGACGGCCATATGGAAGATCTCGTTGCGCTTCTTTTCGCCGCCCGAGAAGCCCACGTTCACCGGGCGGTTCAGCAGCGATTGATCCATCTCCATCAAGGCCAGTTTGTCCTGGATCAGCTCGATAAAGTCCATGGCGTCCACTTCGGGAAGGCCCTGATCCTTGCGCCGGGCGTTTATGGCGGCCTTCAAAAAATAAAGATTGCTTACGCCGGGGATTTCGACAGGATACTGGAACGCCAGGTAGATACCTCGCCGGGCACGATCCTCCGGAGTCATCTGCAACAAGTCGTTACCTTCGTAAAACACCCGCCCGGCGGTAACACTGTAAGACTCCCGGCCCGCCAGGACCTGGGATAACGTGCTCTTGCCCGAACCGTTCGGACCCATGATGGCGTGGACTTCACCGGGATTGATGGTCAAGTCAATGCCCTTGAGGATCTGCCGGTTGCCGACACTGGCAAAAAGATTTTCGATACTGAGTAACGCCATGGCTCTTAACCCACACTTCCTTCCAGGCTCACGCCGAGTAACTTTTGCGCTTCCACCGCGAATTCCATAGGGAGTTCGCGAAACACTTCCTTGCAGAAGCCATGTACGATCATCGATACCGCGTCTTCGGCGGATATGCCTCGCTGACGGCAATAGAAAATCTGATCTTCGCCGATCTTGGAAGTCGAGGCTTCGTGCTCCACCTGAGACGAAGAATTTCTGGCCTCTATATAGGGGAACGTGTGCGCACCGCACAAATCACCCAGCAGCATGGAATCGCATTGAGAGAAGTTGCGCGCCCCAATCGCAGACTTCATGAACTTGACCGAACCGCGATAAGTGTTCTGGCCGTGACCGGCCGAAATACCCTTGGAAACGATCGTGCTTTTCGTGTTCTTCCCGACGTGAACCATCTTCGTGCCGGTATCGGACTGCTGATAGTTATTGGTAAGAGCGACCGAGTAGAACTCGCCAACGGAGTTATCGCCGAGCAAGAGGCAGCTGGGATACTTCCAGGTGATTGCCGAACCCGTTTCCACCTGAGTCCACGAGATCCTGGCGCTTTCTCCACAGGCCCCGCGCTTGGTGACAAAATTGTAGATGCCGCCTTTGCCTTCCTTGTCTCCCGGATACCAGTTCTGCACGGTGGAGTACTTGATCTGCGCCCGCTCGAGCGCCACCAATTCGACGACGGCCGCATGCAGCTGATTGGTGTCCCGCATCGGCGCCGTGCACCCTTCGAGGTAGCTGACCGTCGCGCCCTCATCCGCGATCAGCAGGGTGCGCTCGAACTGGCCCGTATCTTTCGCGTTGATGCGAAAGTAAGTGGAAAGCTCCATAGGACAGCGGACACCCTTCGGTACGTAGCAGAACGACCCGTCGCTGAAAACCGCGGAATTCAGTGCTGCGAAATAGTTGTCCGAAGGCGGAACGACAGAGCCAAGATACCTGCGAACCAGTTCGGGATGTTCCCTCACCGCGTCCGAGAAGGAACCGAAGATGATTCCCATGCCCTTCAGCTTCTCTTTGAACGTCGTAGCCACCGAGACGCTGTCAAATACCGCGTCGACCGCAATTCCGGCGAGTTGCTCGCGCTCTTTCAGCGGGATCCCGAGCTTGTCGTAGGTTTCAAGCAGTTCCGGGTCGATTTCGTCGAGACTCTTCGGTCCGTCCTTCTTACTTTTGGGGGCTGCGTAATAGATGATGTCCTGATAGTCGATCTTCGGATAGTGGACGTTGGCCCATTGTGGTTCTTCCATCGTCTGCCACAGACGGAAGGCCTTCAGTCTCCAGTCGAGCAGCCAGGTCGGTTCTTCTTTTTTCGCGGAGATCAGGCGCACGACGTCTTCGCTCAGACCGCGGGCGATCGCATCGGCTTCGATGTCCGTGACAAAGCCCCACTTGTACTCCTGGTTGGCAAGGCTTTCGACGCTGTCCGTCATGCTGCTCACTGGCTCCTCTCTCCGATTCGACGCGTTGTCTACCCGAACGACTTGCCGCAGCCGCAGGTGGATTTTGCCTGCGGATTATTGAAGCTGAATCCGGAGCCTTCCAGGCTGACGACAAAATCGATGGTCGTACCGTCGATCGAAGGAAGGCTTTTGGGCTCGATATAAACCTTGACTCCCCGGTCTTCCACCAGATGGTCGCCCGGGGTCGGCGCCGCGACCAGGCCCATTGCGTACTTGAATCCCGAGCAACCGCCGGCTTCCACCATGATGCGAAGGCCGTCCATGGGCTCGGCTGCTCCCGCGATTGCGGAACGAACGGCATTGGCGGCGCTTTCCGTTAAGTGAACCATTGTCTATTCCTTTCGTGGTGACCCAAAAGGCAAGCCATGGGCCATTCGTTAATCGATTGATTCAGAGCTTGTTGCAACAAATTGAATGAGGATCGGGGAGTGACATGTCGCGTTTCGGACAGGTCGGATGTGCAACTAAACCAGCGTGGCCGATATGCCTACGAGCTCCGTCGCGCGGCGAGTGCGCGCCAGCAGGCTTTCGCCGGATTCATCGTCGAAACAGACGGAGAAGTCATCGCATTCCGCGCAGCTTGGCGCGGAACACAGCCGAAATCCTTCATCCCGGCAGATCATCCGGTAAAAGAACTTCTTCCACTTCATGTTGCCTGAGTTGCGTCGCGCGAGCGGCTCGAAATGCCGCATCATCAACTCTGAAAGCTGCCGGCGATTGCGCAGCCCCAGATCCTGCCACAGGTGATTGGGACGCATCGACCGCCGCGCGATGATCGCGGCGAGCTGGAACTGGAATGGCGTTCGACCGGTCGTCGAATGCAGAAGCAGTTCGCGGAGACAGCGTTCATCCTCCGCCAATTCGTCCTGAGGAGTGTCGGGACCTGGCTCCAGAAATGAGAGGCCATGGGGAAGTGCGGCGCCGATCAGATTCCTAAGGGCTGCGTTCGTCAGACCCATACCCTCGCAAACAGGGAGCCCCCCGGCTCTGGCTTCAGCGATCGCCAAAGCAAAGACGGACGCGAGTACGTGCTCGTCGAACGGGTCCCGCAGCGCATGTGCGCTATTGTCCACGAGCCAGTCGTAAATCGCCAGAGCTTCGATCATGACTTTCTATACCGCGGCTCCGTGACTTTGGCAATCGGTAGGACATACGCGCGCACAGGCGCCACAGCCGATACAGGCTCCGGAGTCCGCCATCACCATAACCTTGCGCTCGATCTCGTCGTCGTCATCGTCGTCGAGATCCACCAGGTCGCCGTCTTCGGTGATGCCTTTCAGTGTCATCACCTCGCGGCCGCATACTTTGTAACAGCGCCCACAGCCGATGCAGACCTTGCCGTCGATCGCCATCAGGTAGTTGGGTTCCCAGGCGCGCCCGTCGCGAGTCGTGGTCGCGTTTCCTGTTGACAGTGCTTGTACCGGTGTCGACATGTTTATCCGACTGTCTGCGCCTTCAGTTCCTCGCGCTTGCTTTCAAGGAGCTTGAACGCATCGTGAGCTCTCTGAGCGACGGAAAGGATTTGCGGCCAGTTGATGGGAAGCTCTTCCGACAGGTCGTGCAGATCCATCTTGGCCTGCATGGCCTGGGCGGACAGCTTCTTTATTTCCGTTTTCAAGTCGGGTTCGGGCATATTTTGCAAACGCCCTTAGTAACGGGCGACCTCCGGATATTTGTTGATCATCTCGACCGCTGTGGAGACCAGTTTCGCGCCTTCCTGCCCCAGTTTTTCGAGAGTGTCGAAACCGAACCGATGCACATCGCGCAGGTGCTTGTTGACCACGATCAGGCGGCCGGAGGTAAGAACCAGCCGGCCGAAACCCTCATGATGCAGCTTCATCATGGGGGACGTCATAATGCCCGTCTCACGCTCGATCGCCAGTCCCACCGCGTTATAGAAAAGCTCCATGCGCCACAGGGTGTCCGGATCCGGATCGCCCATGATCGGCATCTCCCGCCGCTTCGCCTTGTCGACGATGTAGGGCTCGAGCAGATCGAGGTCCGTCTTCCCGTCCCAGGCGCCGTGCGCATCCTGCGCGCGCCATTGCTTGATGAGCTCCTTCACAAACGGTGTGTCCAGTGCCGGATTCGCGGCCAGCGGAACCGCCGTACCCATGGCTGCTTCAGTCATAATTCGCCTCACTCTTCTTCAAACGAAAATTCCCGTGATTGCTCTTTGAGCATTGCCTTGCGCAGCCACGGTGGCGGCGTTCCGGCAAGCACAAGCCGCAGTTTTTCCAGAATCACGGTGATCTCTTCCGGTTCATTCACCTTGATCGGATGGACGTTGTTCGCCACCACGCGCGCGGCGCCGGACCCGCCGATGGCGGCGACGTAAAGGATCGCGCAGTCCTTTATCGCCTCGATCTTCGGCGCAAGTTTGTCCTCGTTGCCGTCCTCCTGCAGATCGCCGCTGAATTCGACGTTCGTCAGAAACTGATGCCCCTCAGGCCAGACATCGTAGATCGCGATGTTCCTGGCCCAGCCGAAGTGGGCGTCGACATGTTTGTGATCCTGCGTGGCAAATGCAACCTTCATACAGCCTCCATAATGTTGACGAGCTCGGCACGTTCGGGTAAATCGGCCCGCCGCCATGTGTCCGGCCCCGGCTCGTGCGCCTCCGCCATAAACACATTGCCGATTTCGAATACAAGATCGCGCGTGCCTCGATAGCCGACCGAAACTCTGTGGCCCGCGCCCAGCCGGTCGAACATCGGCAGCCCCATGCGGTAAAAAGGAATATGCAGCCGCTCCGCCATCTGGCGTCCGTGTGAGTGCGTAATCAACAGGTCGCAGCCGGCGGAACGGTTTTCCAGATCTTCCAGATCCCCGATAACAACCTCTTCGGCGGCCACTCTTTCGAGCACCGGTGAAGCAGTCGTCGTGACCGCGGCGGTGATGTGGCTGCCCATTTCGTGGAGGAAGCTCGCCATGGTCCACAAAAGATCCGGCTCGGCGCCGATGGAAATTTTCTTTCCGCCAAAGTGGAAGTGGCCATCGAGCATCGCGTCCACCAGCTGGCTGCGCTGCCGGCGGTACTTATTCGCAACCGGCACGCCGCTGATGCGCGTCAGCAGCGCCATCAGATCGTCATTCGGCCCGAGCCCCGTCAGCCGATCGAACACGGTGAAGGGAACTCCCGCCCGCTCCTCCAGCGTGAGCGCCGCGCCCCGCATCTGCTCGCCGATCGCGATCGTGTGCGCGGAAGCTCCCATCTGCGCTATCTCTTCGAGGCTGATACCGCCGAGCGTCGTGGGCGTGAAATCGTCGGGTATATGCCCGTCGAGCGAACCGGAAAGGTCGGGCAAAAAGAGCGGATACAAGCCGAAAGCTTCGACAATGTCGCGTAGTTCTTCAATGTCTCCCGGCGTCAGATGGCTTCCGGGAAGCACGTTGACATGCCGTGAGCCGCGCCTGCCATCCGCCGGAGCCGTAACGAACTCCTCGACCATCCGCGCGACTGCTTTGGACCAGCCGTCCTGAAATGCATCCTTGAAATCCGGCGTCGACACATAGACCAGACCTGTATGGGCCAGCTCGGGGTGCTTCGCGCGAATGAGCTTGATATATCCATCGACGTCGTCGCCTTTGATTTCGGTAACGCCCGTCGAGCAAATGGCGATGAGTTCCGGTTTGGTTCGGGTGGCGATATTGACGATCGCCTGCTCAACGTTGTCGAGACCGCCGAGCACCGTTGCCACCTCGCTCATAGCCGTCGTCTGAAGAGGAATGGCTTCCCGGAAATGGCGCACGAAGACAACCAGTCCAAATGACGTGCAGCCCTGCGATCCATGCAGCAGGGGCATGCATCCCCGGACCCCCATGAAAGCCAGTGCGCCGCCGATCGGCTGGCTCATCTTCAGCGGATTGACCGTGCATGCCTTCCTGGACTGGACGACGGTGGCCATGGAAATATCTCAGGCGGCCCGCTCGTCAGCTTGCGAGGCGGCTTCCCACGGCGCAGGCTTACGCACCTGCTCCCAGATGGGGTTGTACAAGGCCTTGTCGATTTCGCGCACGAGTTCGATCATGCCGTCATATCCGGCATAAGCGTGATGACGTTCCTGGTTGATGTCAAGCCACGGCATCTTTGCCTTCAACGCGACGAACTGCGTCCTTCCGCCGGAAAGCATGATGTCCGCGCGCGCCTCCCGGAGCATTTTGAACATCTCCCGCGGTGTCATGTCGTCGAACATGTGGGCGTCGTCGCCCATGATTTCCTTGATCCGTTCCTTGTCTTCTTTGGTCGACTTCTTGACGCTCGTGCCCACGATGTCGAGCCCGACTTCCTGCAGCGCCGCCACCACCGACCACGACTTGACGCCGCCCGTGATCAGCAGCACTCGCTTGCCGCCGAGCCGCGACTTATAGGGTTCCAGCAGTTTCCATGCCCGCGCCTCTTCGCGTTGCACCACCGCTTCGGTGCGTTCGATGAGATCGGCCGGCGCTCCACGCTCCACCAGCAGTTTGGCGATCTGGCGCAGAGAGTCGCTCATGTCCTCAATCCCGTAAAAAGACCCCTCAAAGAAAGGGATGTCATAGCGCTCTTCCATCTTCCGCGCAATGTTGATCATTGCCTTGGAGCACACCATCATCGCCGCTTTGGCGCGATGGGAACTCGCCACTTCGTGATAACGCGCGTCGCCGGAAATACACGCGAGAATGCGCACGCCGATCTCGTCGAGCAACGGCTTCACCTGCCACAACTCGCCGGACAGGTTGTATTCGCCGATGATGTTGATGTCGTAAGGCGTCGTGTACTCGGGTTCCTCGGTACCGATCACGTGGTCGAGAATGGCTTCGCCCGCAAGCTTGTTGCCCAGATTCTTGGGGCCGACGAAGCCAGGCGACATCACGGGCACCACCGGCTTGCCGAACTTCTGGCCGGCGGCTTTGCATACCGCGTTGATATCGTCGCCGATCATCGCCGGCACGCACGTCTGGTAAACGAACACAGCCGGTGGATCGTATTTCTGAATGATTTCCCTGATTGCTTTATAGAGCCGCTTCTCACCGCCGAAGACGACATCGGTTTCGTTCATATCGGTGGTGAACCCGGTCCGATAAAGCCTGGACCCGGAAGATTTGGCGCCGCGGTTGTCCCACGAGTTTCCTTCGCAGGCAATAGGCCCGTGCACCAGGTGAGCGACATCGGTGATCGGCTGCAC
>CAWBIS010000185.1:0-9753 GCA_963788485.1 Terriglobia bacterium | reverse complement strand
ATGTCGTACACTCGTTCAGTTACGTATTGCCGTGCCGTGAAGCGCTCTGGCGAGCTTCGGTAAGATCCAGGAAATTGGCCAGCCATTGACGGAGAAATCGGGTGGCGCCGAAATCGTCAGTTTCCCCGCGCGCTTCTCGAACAAGACGATCAGCGTTCAATTTACCCTGAACAGCTCCGGACAGATCGCCGGGCTGCATTTTCGTTCGCCGGATCAGCCGCTGCCGGCCACATGGAACCGGCCTTCGTATAGTAAGCCCGACTTATTTCGGGAGCGAAGCGTAACAGTTGGTTCCGATGAGTGGAAGCTGGGAGGAACCTTTACTTATCCCGTGGGAAAGGGTCCCTTTCCCGCCGTCGTTCTGGTGCATGGACCAGGCCCGAACGACCGCGACGAATCGCTTTTTGGAACTCGCATTTTCGCGGATATCGCGGAAGGCCTTGCCTCGCGAGGGATCGCGGTGCTGCGCTACGACAAGCGCACCAGGGTTTATGCCGCGCAGATGTCCGAGACGGCGTTTACGCTCCAGCAGGAGACGATTGAGGACGCGGTGCGCGCCATTGCGCTGTTGCGGCATCAGCCCGAAGTGGACCCGGCGCGCGTCTTCGTCATCGGCCACAGCCTGGGCGGATACGCGGTACCAAGAATTGCAAAACAGGACGGAAAGCTTGCCGGCGCGATCGTTCTCGCGGGCAACGCGCGGCATATCGAGGATGTCAGCGTGGCGCAAACCGAGTTCATGCTGAAAGCGAAGGGCGGGGCTACCGCAGACGAGCAGAAAAGACTCGATCTGATGAAAGCGGAAGCCGCGAAGATCAAGACTCTGACGCCGGGAAAAGACAACCCGCCGATTCTGCTTGGCCTGCCGACCGAATACTATCTGGATTTGAAGGACTACGATCCCGCCGCGGAGGCGCGCCGCCTCGCCATTCCCATGCTGTTTCTGCAGGGCGAAAGAGACTTTCAGGTGACGATGGAAGACCTCAATCTGTGGAAAGCCGGTCTCTCTGGAGCCAGGAATATCCGATTCCAGACTTACGTGACTCTCAATCACCTCTTTATAGCCGGAGAAGGACCTGCATCCCCGGCCGATTACAGAAAACCCGGCAACGTGGCGCCGGCCGTGATTGACGACATCTCCGGTTGGATTGCCGCGCAGAAACACTGACTTTTTCCCATACCCCCAAGGATTCTTATGACACGCAGAGAACTTCTGTCTCTGAGCGGTTACCTTGTCTCCTCGGCTGCTCTGGGCCGTGCGGTGAAAGCGGCCGAAGCCGGACCGGCCGACATCACCATACGGATCAGTGAGGCGACCATCGAACTGGGGCCGGGACGGACGGTTAAAACCATCGCCTACGACGGCAAGGTGCCTGGCCCTGTGTTGCGCATGGCCGAAGGTAAAAGCATTGCCATCGATATTGTCAATGAGACACGCGACCCGGAGATGGTGCACTGGCACGGATATCACATCCCGCCCGAAGTAGATGGCGCTCACGAAGAGGGTACACCTATGGTGCAGGAGAGCGATCGCCGGCGTTTCGTATTCACGCCGCAGCCTTCCGGCACCCGCTGGTATCACGCTCACGCGGCCGCGGGCCACAGTCTGAACAAGGGCACTTACACCGGCCAGTTCGGCATGGCAATCATCGAGCCGCGCAGCCAGCCCGGACGGTACGACGCCGAAGTGCCGATCATCCTGCACGAATGGGATCCGTTCTTTTCTTCGGATATGGATATGGATGTCGATTACCACACCTTCTCCATCAACGGGAAGATGCTGGGCGCGGGCGAGCCCGTCCGGGTGAAAAGCTCACAGCGGGTGCTGTTTCGGGTCTTGAATGCCAGCGCCACCATGCAACATCGCCTGGCGCTGCCCGGACACAGTTTCGAAGTCGTGGCGTTGGACGGTAACGCAGTAGCCCATCCGCTTAAGGTTCCCGTTCTCGACATCGCGCCGGGAGAAAGAATCGATGCCGTTGTCGAGATGAATACGCCCGGCATCTGGATTCTGGGCGAGGAAGACGACCGCCAGCGGAAAGGAGGCGCGGGTGTCGTCGTCGAGTATGCGGACGCCTCGGGAGACCCCAAATGGGTTAAGCCGGCGCCGTTTGTCTGGGACTACACCGCTTTCGGAGGCAAGGGCGCGCCGGCCGAGCCGGCAGCCACAATTCCACTGGTATTCGAGCCGCGGTCGGACGGCAATCTTTGGGCGATCAACGGTAAGTCATACCCGAATACCGATCCGTTCTATGTGATTCCCGGAGAACGGAACCGCCTGGTTTTCGACAATCGAAGCAAGATGTCGCATCCCGTACATCTGCATCGTCACACATTTGAAATTGTCCGGTACGCGGGGAAAGCCTCATCCGGCGTGTTCAAGGACGTGGTTGTCGTGCCCGCGGAAAGTAAGGTCGAAGTCGATCTGATGGCTAATGCGCCAGGGCCTTCGCTGTTCCATTGCCACCAGCAGTTTCACATGGATTTCGGCTTCATGGCGCTCATGCAATACCGGGCGTAAGCGTCCTGAAACACGCCCTGCCATTCCTGGATCTAAACCAGATGGGTGGCCCCGGAATGAGTTCCCCATGAGCGTTGAAGAGAGGCGATCTCCCAATCAGGGTGAACCGCCTCCCCCGCAAATCGGCCGGCGATCTCCTGTTCCAGCGGATCAACATCCATTTCAGTCGCCAGGAACGTCAGAGCGTCGGGGTGAATATCCTGGAGGTAGCCTGCCGCGACCGCGCGAGCCTTCCAGTCGGACAGGAGTTTCCTCACGCTCGATTTTCCCAGCCCGTAACGTTCGCAAATGGCCTTGATCTCCCAGCCGCGCACGAAATACAGCTGAACGATTCGTTCCTGCTGATCTCCGCCTTTCATGAATGCCGGAATTTGCGAGGGAAAGCTGACCAGGTTGCGCTGTATGGCGGCGCGAAGGACGGCATTCCCGACGAGTGCAAGGTTCATAATCGGTCTCCCTTCACCAGAGTCGTCAAAACTCAGTGGCAGTCTAGCACCGGGTTGCGAGACAATAATCTAAAGAGTTCTAAAAGCTGCTGCACGACGAGCCTGGGCCTGACTTAGGGCCAAAACAGGGCACCCCGCCGGTTTTTCCACGGCCAAAGTGGCCAGTATTGTTAGTTTCCACGGCCTAAGGAATTCCAAAGGCTTTTATGACAGGAATATAAGAACTCAAAGTGGGTTTCGAATCGTACATTTTGCCTGCAATGCAAGGTTTTCGCGGTGAGAGCGAAGGCGCATAACATGCCGCTATTTATGTGGTAACCTTGGTCTTAGCCACGTTGCCTTCACTGCTATAGCCACGTTGTATTTGTCGGCCCACGTCGTCCTGTTCATCGGTTCATACTCGGGGTTCTCCAGATGTTGCGAGACGACGTAGAATACGAATTCGATTCCATTCGGATCCATCCTTTGAATCGGACGCTAAAGCGGGGCGGGGAAATCGTGCCGCTTCCCTCGCGGGCGTTCGACGTGCTTCTGCTGCTTATCGAAAAGCGCGGAGACGTTGCATCGAAAACGGAACTTCTTACCACGATCTGGCCCGATACTCACGTCGACGAAACCAGTCTTCCCGTGATGATCTCACTCCTTCGCCGGGCCCTTGGCGACGACGGCCGAAGACAGAAGTATATACAGACTGTTTCAAAATGCGGCTATCGTCTCATAGGCGAAATCAAGGAAATCCTTCCCGCGCCGGCCGCCCCGACAGTCGCTTACCCTGCCATGCATCCGTTGCCGCCAGGATTGCGCTATCCTCACTTCAAAGTCGCCACGGCAGGCGCGCTTGCCCTTCTCGCGGCTTCGTTTCTCGCCGGCAGCGCCGGCAGGAACCCCGTCGAAACCATTACCGCTTTGCCGCAGTCGGCCAGGACCGATGCCCAAACCTGGTATCAGAAAGGGCGCTACGCCTGGAATCTGCAAACCAAGGCTGGAATGCTGCAGAGTGTCGAATACTATCAGAAGTCCATTGCGGAGAATCCCGCATACGCGATGGCATGGGCAGGTCTGGCGGAGTCATACATAAGCTTGCCCTCCTACTCGCAGAAGCCCGACGAAGAAGAACTTCGCCGAGCCCGCGTGGCCGCAACGAAGGCAGCCGGGCTGGACGGCAGTCTGGCGGATTCTCATATTGCGCTGGGGATGGTATCGCTGATCGCCGACCGAAACTTCCCGGGCGGTGAGTACGAGTTGCGCCGCGCTGTCGCGTTGAATCCCAACTCCCCCCTGGCTCAGGGTGAACTGGCACTGTGTTTGATCGCAGCGGGACGAACCGACGAAGCGGTCGCTCACGGGCGCCGCGCCAAAGAACTCGACCCTTTGTCGATCCGTGCCGCGACCGATCTTGGAATCGTGCTCTACTATGGTCATCGTTTCCAGGAAGCCAGGGCGGAGTTTGAAGAAGTATTGAAGCTTGACCCTTACTCTTATCGGGCGCACGTCAATCTTGGTAAGACCTACCTTAGTCTGGGAAGATTCGACGACGCGCGCCGGGTGCTGGAACAGGCCGTGCTTCTGTCCAATCACGATCCGCTGGCTGAAGGTCTGACGGCCGAAGCCCGGGCTCTTGGTGGAGATGTGGAAGGGGCCAGGTCGATTCTGGCGGCACTGGAGCAGAAAGACCGGATCACTTACGTCGCGCCGATCAGTCTGGCTTTCGCATACGCCGGTCTGGGCCGGCTCAACGAAACGCTCGCCAATCTCAAGAAAGCCCATAAGGATCGCGCCATCGCGGCGCTTTACTTCAAGGTGGATCCGAACTGGGAGGCGCTGCACCAGAATCCCGATTTTCGCGATCTTGTCAAAGACTACCCGGAGAGCGTACAGGGAGACACGGGTTCTGATTCCAAATAACACGCGGGCCTGCGGATTCCTCTCGATTGCCACACTGTGTTTTCTCCTGCCTGCCGCTACCCCTCTCGCCGGCCAGTCGGCCCCGGCATCCGCCTCGGGCGGCGAGGAGGGCATTCCGGTCACCGATGCGCTGGTGATCGCGAAATGCGGGAGTTGCCACACGCGCGACGATCGGGGCGACCTCCAGCGCATCTCGTGGACCCGAGCCACCCCGGAGGGTTGGCAGGACGTGCTCAGGAGAATGATCCTGGCGAACGGCCTCTCGCTGACCCCGCCGGAGGCCCGTCTCATCGTGAAATACCTGAGCAGCGAACATGGACTGGCTCCGGCCGAGGCGCGTCCGGTTACTTATATCGCCGAGCGCCGGATTCATGACGAAACTGGAACTGCTGACGATGGGCTGCGCGCGGCATGCGGTAAATGCCACGCCATCGCCGTTCCAATGTCGTGGCGGCGCTCACCCGGGGAATGGAAACGGTTTCTCGATACCCACGCCGTCGACAAGCGATTTTCGCCGAGCAGGCAAGCTCTCGATTCCATGGTGAAGGCCGCGCCGCTTCACAGTCCCGATTGGGAAGCCTGGAAAGGCCGTACTACCGGCGATGGCCCGTTCGGCCGCTGGCTGGTCACTGCATCGATCGCAGGGCATGGCAGGTATTACGGTGAGATGCAGGTGGATCGCGCCGCCGACGGCGAGTTCACCACGCACACGAGTCTGACATCGGTCAGGGATGGCTCCAGAATAATTCGCGCCGGGCGTGCTGTCGCGTATGGCGGCTATGCGTGGCGCGGCCGCTCCAGCGGCGAACGGACTGGTTCCGCGCCGGCCGACCCCTTGAGCGAAGCACGGGAAGTGCTATGGATCGCGCCCGACGGATCACACGCGGAGGGCCGCTGGTTCTGGGGACAGTACCAGGAATTCGGGTTTGACGTCCAGCTTCGGCGCGCTTCTTCCGGGCCGACGCTGATTACAGTCGACCGTTCGTCCATGAAAGCCGGGACGCAGGCCCAGCGGGTTCGTCTCATCGGCGAAAATTTTCCCGCGGGCGTAACGGCATCCGACATCAATTTCGGACCGGGGCTGGCCGTGCGCCGAATCGTTTCCAGCTCCTCAAGCGAGATTGTGGTCGAGCTCGACGTAGCCGCCGAAGCGCAATCGGGCAGGCGCGACGTGGCCTTCCGCGGGTCCATTCTCCCGCAGGCTGTCGCCGTCTACGACCGGGTCGACTATATCAGGGTCGTGCCGGAATCCGCCGTAGCTTCGTTCGGCGATTCGACCCATCAGCGCGGCTACGTTCCGTTCGAAGCGATCGGATACGAGCGAGGTCCCGACGGTAGATTGCACACGGCCGACGACGTGGAACTCGGTCCTGTCGATGTCGCATGGTCGATGCAGGTTTTTCACGCGCCCGACGGCAGCCACGCCGACTCCGTGGGCAACGTGGATTCTTCGGGATTGCTGATACCTGCTTCCGCCGACCCCGGCAACAACTTCGATGTCTGGGCGATCGCGACCGCCAAAGACGAAAAAGACCGGAATGGCGCGCCGCTTGTGGGCAAGTCTTACGTGGTGGTCGCCGTTCCCGAATATACGTTCAACGGACGCCGGTATGTTCGCGACCTCGATCGCTGGATAGACGACGGCCCGGCATCGGAGAAGAAACCATGAAAAGCGCGTTATTGACCTGTCTGGGACTGGCGGCCATTTTGCTCGTGCACCCGCATCCGCTCGAGGCTCACCACGGATGGGCGGAATTCGATTTGAACCAGGAAATAACGCTCGACGGGACTGTCACCGATTTTCATTTCGTGAATCCTCATTGCGTGGTGGAGTTCAACGCCAAAGATGCGAAGGGCCGGATGCGCAAGTGGCAGGGCGAGTTTGCCAGTCCTGCCCAGTTGACGAAGAAGGGCTGGAACGCGGCTTCGCTGCAGCCCGGTGACATGTTAACGCTGAGCGGGTATGCCGCGAAGAACGACGTCCCCGCCATCCACGTTCTCAGGATTCGGTTGTCGAACGGCGAGGAAGTCAAGGTCGACAGCGCAAGGTAAACTTCGTCGCCAAACCCGGAAGTTGAAAATTCCTCCGGTACGAAGGATCGACGATTTCATTTTCATCTCCGCAGATAAGGCGTTAACGTTTTGCGACCAGATCTTCCATGACGGCTTTCCGCAATAGTTCCGGCGGCAGCAGCCCCTGCGAAAGCACGAAATCGTGAAACTTCATCGGGTCGAACTTTGCCCCCAGGGCCTTCTCCGCCGCTTGCCGGATCTCGAGTAAACGCGTGAATCCATCGAAGTAGGAAACAGCCTGGCCCGGCATGCGGAAGGTGAAGCGCTCCACCTCCTCGGTCGCGAAGGCTTTCGACAATACTACGTCGTTTTCGAGCAACTGCATCGCCTGCTCGGGCGTCACCTTACCCTCCTGCAATTCGGGATCGAGGAACGCCCGCGCGGCGCGCAGCAACTGAAAATCGAGCGAGACCAGCTTCCCGTCGTCCGGCAAATAGGGCCGCATAAACCACTCCGAGTAGAGCCCCCATCCCTCCACGTTCGTGCTGTTGAAGGCGAACATCGCGCGTGCCAGGGAGACGCCGTGCTCGACCATGGCGTCAAACTGCAACTCATGCCCCGGACGCGCCTCGTGCGCGGTGAGCGTCCACGATACGGCCGCATAGGTGAAGTCGTCGTATTTGAGGGTCGCCCCGCCTTGTCCCTGCGTCTCCAGCGGCAGCACGAACGCTCCGCGCTCGCCATGGTTGTCGAGCAGCGGCGGAGGATCCATATGCGGCGCCGGTTGCTGAGCGGTTTCGGCCGCACTGGCGATCTTGATGATCGCAGGCCGGTCAGGCAGCGTGATCAGATGCTGTTTCCGCAGGATGTCTTCAATCTCTGCCAGACGATGTTCATAATGCGGCAGGATTTGATCCGGCTTCAGTTGCTCCTGCTTCAGGGCGCGGATCACCGAACGGTAATCCGAATCCGGCAGTCCGCGCTCTTTTGCGACCTTTTGCGCCAGTTCCCGCATCTCCGCCTGCAATTCGCCGAAGCTTTGATGAGCCATGCGCTCCAGTTCCGCGGGCGTGTAGTCGACTCCGTATTGTTCGAGCTGCAGCGCGTAAATCGCAGGCGGAAGGCGGAAATCGCCGCGCGCGTTTGGGAGCACCTCCCGGCGCACGAAATCGTCGTATTCGCTGAGCTGCTCCTTGAGTTTCGCAAAAACGAACTCGGAACCCTGGATTTTGTATTTCTCCAGCAGCAAAGCGATGCCGTTCACGTAGGAGTTCGTATTTTCGAGGTCCTTCTGCACCTCGGCTTTGGCCGGATAGAGCAGTCCGGACGTCTTGAGCCGCTCGCGAAAGAGTCTTTCCGCCTGCGTCACGATGGGAACGTAACCGGGCTCGACGCCGGTGTATTTCTTCAGGCGAATCAGCGCCGCGGGTCGCCGGTCGGGCGCAATCTGATCGTCCAGCAGGCTCTTGACGCCCTCGAAAACGAGGCCGCCGAGACCCGAATACGGAAGAAATGTCCGGTGATATGCGTCCGTGCTGCGGATGTCGCGGTCGACGGCGCCGATCAGGATTTCAAGATCCTGCTTGACGAGAGGGTCCTGTTCCTTCGCCAGGCGCGATTCAAGTTCGGCTTTGGCGGCGCGCCGGTCGGCCTGGATACGCGCCGTCCGGTCCTCACCGAGGGAAACGATCTGATCGTCGAGGCCCTTGACACCGTCAGCGGTCGCGCCTTCCGGAGCGTATTTCGAGTTGATGTCGATCAGCAGTTGCGCGTTGCGATTGCTCTTCGCCACCCATGCGGGCGGGCTCTGCCCGAAGGAAGTCGTGGCCATGAGAAATCCGGTCAGTAGAAAATAGCGCACAGTATTAGTTTAGTTGGACGCGGAATCGATTCGAATGTGCCGGCCGTCGCTGACGATCGTAATCAGACCCCGCTCGTCGGTGCGATACACGCCGATCTTTCGCTCGTTAAGAGCGTCGATCGTCAGCGGATGCGGGTGGCCGTAGCTGTTGTCGAATCCAACCGAGATGATTCCGAAGGCCGGATGCTCGAGGTCGAGCAGCGTCGGCGTGCTGGAGGTTCGGCTGCCATGATGCCCGACCTTCAGAACATTGTCGTGCTCCAGCAGACCCAGATCCGCAAGCTGGTACTCGATCTTTTTCTCCATATCGCCGGTCAGCAGGAATGACGTGGATCCGAAACGCACGCGCATAACCAGCGAGTCGTCATTCTTCGGGATGGATTCGGGCAGGTAATCCGGGCCCGGCGCCAGGATCTGCAGCGTCGTGCCCGCGAACGAAACCGGCGGGCTGCGCTGCATGTGCCGGATCGGAATGTGCAGGCTCTCCGCGGCACCTTGCACTGTACGCCATTCCGGGCTGTCCTGCGTGGCGCCAACCCACAATTCGCGGGGATGAAAATTGCGCAGCACCGCGCCCATGCCGCCCATATGATCTTCGTGGGCGTGGGTCATCACCACGACATCGAGATGTTTGATGGAACGGGTCCAGAGATATTGCGATACGACATCCTCGCCTACATCGAGCCCCGGCTTGCGGGTGCGGCCGAAAGATGGGATGCCGCCGGCGTCAATCAACATCAGAGTTCCTCGCGGAAACGTCACCAGCAGGCTGTCGCCCTGACCTACATCGATAGCGCTGAGTTCGAATTTTCCACGCTCGATGACAGGCGGGAAAGGATGAATGACGATCACCGCGAGCGAGGCCGCAATGCCGATCCAGCCCGCAACTTTGTTCCATCTCCCGGACTTGATGCGCCACGCCGCGAGAATCAGAGCCAGAGAGAAAAGCGCCGCGAGCCAGAAGGGCGGGGCAGGGATACGCCAATCGGCCTCCCAGCGCGCATGCA
>CAWBIS010000184.1:0-15723 GCA_963788485.1 Terriglobia bacterium | reverse complement strand
TCGGTACCGAAAGAGATGGTCGTTCCTTTGGCGGTCCAGCTGGTGATTTTAGCCAGATTCGCGGCGCCGCCGAGAGCCTGGATGTATTTGTCGAAAATCTGATCGGCGGTGGGGACGCCGTTGGTGGCCGTCTTGAGGACGTCGGACGGGACGATGACCGGTTCGCTGTAAATGGTATCGATGGGAGGGGTGACGGCGGGATCGGAAACGCCTCGGTGGCAGGTCCAGCAGGTCACGTTCTGGCGTCCGCCGAAATTATCCTTATTGATCGCGTTCACCATCAGAACCATTTTGCGGGCCATCTTTTTGCGCGGCGGATCGGCGGCCCAATCCGGATTGTCGGTGCCGGCGCCGACGTGGCAGTCGCCGCAGCAAACGCTCAGCGCGGCGGAAAACAGGCCCATGGTGCCCATGAATTCGTCGACCGGAATTCCTTTCAGCACCTGAATATTCTTGAAGGCCTGTTCCGACATCTGCGGCTTGGGCGCGGCCTGCGTTTGCGCGAACGCGGCGAAGGGAGACAGCGCGGCGGTGGTTGCCAATGCGACGCCGGCCGCGCACGCACCGGTGAACATCAATCTTTTCGACGGAAGCTGCATTTAAGAATTTCCTTGATCTCAGTTGGGGGCAACGAACGCATGGGCGTGCCGCCGCGCCAGAAGCATGATATCAGCCGCCGTGCGGGCCGATCAACGGGATGTTTGTGGGGCGCCGTCAGGGCTTGCGCACGATGGTTACGGTTTTCAGAATCACCGGAACGAGGGGCTTGTCGTTAGCCACAGTCGGCACTTTGGAAATGGCGTCGGCCACTTCCTGACCCGAAACCACCTGGCCGAAGATGCTGTACATGCCAGTGAGGTAGTCGGCGTTTCCGACCGTGATGAAGAACTGGCAGGCACCGCTGTTGGGACGTCCCGTGTTCGCCATGGCGAGGACGCCGGGCGCCTTGAAGTTGAGCGATTTGTCGATCTCGTCGCGCAGGCTGGGGATTCCGCATGGGGTGCTGCCGGTCGCTTTAACATCGCCGGTCTGAATCATGAATCCTTTTATGACGCGATGGAAGGTGAGCCCGTTGTAATAGGGCCGCCGGGTCAAGGCGCCTTTCTTGTCGAGGGTCGCCTTCTGGCCCCGTGCGAGCGCGACGAAATTCCTGACCGTGTTCGGCGCTTTCTCTTCAAAGAGGCGGGCGACGATCTGGCCCATGGATGTGTCGAAGACGGCGTAAAGCCCCGGCTCGGCGGGCAATGGAGGAGCGGCCGCCGGCTGTTGGGCAGCGCAGGCGAAGGAAACGGCGAGGCAGAGCGCTATGAGTCGCATCGCACCGAGTTTATCGCGCTGATAACATTTCAGGGTATGTCATCTCGTTCCGAAATCGCGGAAGCATTGACGGAATCATTGAAACTCACCCAGCCGCCGATTGCAGTGTGCCTGACCAATACAATTCCTGCTGGAATGGACAAGTGGTCTGGCCATAGCCCTGCCGGCTGCAGGTTCTGGCAGGAAGCGGCGGGCCGGGTGTTTGCGACGTCTCCCGGCGACCACGATCTTTGCTCGATCGGCGTGTATACGCACAATCTCAACATGAGCCCGGCGGCAGCGGCCGATCTGGGGGATGCGCTCAAAGTCTTCGCGCAATTGAGTTATGTGCGCGATGAAGATGTAGCGGCGATCCCGGTGCTCTCTTCAAAGCCGAGGCACGTTATTTACGGTCCGCTGGCGGACGTTCCGCTGGACCCGGATGTGGTGCTGCTGTTCGTGCGGGCGGATCAAACGCTGATTCTCTCGGAAGCCTCCCAGCAGATCGAAGGCGGACTGCCGCCGGCAATGGGGCGTCCGGCATGCGCCATCATTCCGCAGGCGAGCAATACGGGACGTTCGGCTTTGAGCCTGGGATGCTGCGGCGCGCGCGCCTATCTTGACGTGCTGTCGGACGATCTCGCGATCTACGCGGTGCCGGGAGTGTCGCTGGAAGCTTTTACCGAACGCGTGGCCGCGCTGTCGAAGGCGAATGGGATCCTGACAAAATTCCATCAGATTAGAAGGCAGGCTGTCGAGGCCGGGATGAATCCCACGATTCAGGAATCGCTGGCCGCGTTGCAATCGGCCGGCTAAAGATCCGCATGGCGATCGCGACTATCAATCCCGCCACGGGAGAACTCTTGAAATCGTTCGAACCGCTTTCGGACGCGCAGATCGAGGCGAAGCTCAAACTGGCGGCCGAAACCTTCCCGCGCTTCCGCAGGCTGACATTCGCCGCGCGCGCCGCGATGATGAACAAAGCCGCGGAGATTCTGGAACGGGACAAAGAAGAGCTCGGGCGCATGATGACGACCGAGATGGGGAAGACCTTCCGTTCGGCCGTCGACGAAGCGGTGAAATGCGCGTGGGCGTGCCGCTATTACGCGGAGAATGCCGAGCGCTATCTGGCCGATGAAGAAGTCGAAACCGGCGCCAGACGCAGCTACGTGAAGTATCAGCCCCTGGGCGTGGTGCTGGCGATCATGCCCTGGAACTTCCCGTTCTGGCAGGTGTTTCGCTTCATCGCTCCCGGGCTCATGGCGGGCAACGTGGGGCTTCTGAAGCATGCTTCCAACGTGCCGCAATGCGCGCTCAGGATTGAAGCCGTTCTGCACGAGGCGGGTTTCCCCGAAGGGGCATTCCAGACGCTGCTGATCGGCGCGCGACAGGTGGACGCGGTCCTGAGCGATCCTCGCGTCGGCGCGGCGACCTTGACGGGAAGCGAAGGCGCGGGCGTCGAAGTTGGTGTCTCGGCTGCCAGGAGAGTCAAGAAGGTCGTGCTGGAACTGGGCGGAAGCGATCCGTTTATCGTGATGCCGAGCGCCGATCTCGATAGGGCGGTCGATACCGCGGTCAAGGCGCGCGTGATCAATAACGGACAGTCCTGCATCGCCGCCAAGCGATTCATCGTGGCGGAGGAGATCGCGGATCGATTCGAGAGCGCGTTTGTGAACGGCATGATGACTCTCAAAGTGGGTGATCCCATGGATGCTTCGGTGCAAGTGGGACCGCTGGCTTCGCAGGAGGCGGTCACGGGGCTCGATGCCGATGTACGGAAAACCGTCGACGCCGGCGCGGTTGTCCTCACGGGCGGCGCACCGCTGCCCGGCAGGGGATTCTACTACGCTCCCACGGTACTGACGAACATTCCGAAGGAATCGCCGGGATATCGGGAAGAAATGTTTGGTCCGGTGGCATGCGTGTTCCGCGCGAAGAATATCGACGATGCGATTCGGATCGCCAACGACAGCCGGTTCGGTCTGGGAGCGAGCGTCTGGACCGGAGATGCGGGAGAGCGCGACCGGTTCGTGGACGAGATCGAGACGGGGATGGTGTTCGTGAACAAAATGGTGGCTTCCGATCCACGCGTGCCGTTCGGAGGCGTAAAATGGTCCGGCCACGGGCGCGAACTGGGCGGGGCGCACGGGATCCGCGAGTTTACCAATATCAAGACCGTTTGGGTGGAGTGACTAATGGCGCATCTGGGATTTATCGGGTTGGGCGTGATGGGTGGTCAGATGGTGGACCGGCTGATGAATCACGGCCATACCGTCACCGGGTACAATCGGACGCGCAGCAAGGCGCAGTGGCTGATCGATAAGGGCATGAAGTTCGCGGAGACTCCGCGACAAGTATGCGAGGCGGCCGAGGTCGTCCTTTCCATGGTTACGAACTCGGCGGCGCTGGAAATGGTAGCCGACGGCCCGGACGGGATACTGGCCGGGATAGGCACGGGCAAGGTTCTGACGGGCAAGGTTCTGATCGATATGAGTACCGTCAGCCCGGCGGTGAGCAGGCATCTGGCGGCACAGGTTCGGGCCGCCGGCGCCGATATGCTGGATGCGCCGGTTTCCGGAAGCGTTATTACGCTGCAGCAGGGCAAACTTTCGGTGATGGTCGGCGGCCGTACGGAGACTTTCGAGAAGGTGAAGGCCATTCTGCTGGACATCGGCCCGAAGGTCACTCATGTAGGCGATAACGGCCTTGCGCTGGTCATGAAAATAGCCACCAACCTGAGCCTCGTGGTGCAAATGCTGGCGTTCTCCGAAGGCGTGCTGCTGGCCGAGAAGAGCGGAATTCCGCGCGAAGTGGCCGTCGATGTTTTAACTCACAGCGCCGTGGCTTCGCCGATGGTGCAATATCGCGGGCCCTTTGTATTGCAGATGCCGGATGAGGCCTGGTTCAACGTCAACATGATGGAGAAGGATATGATGCTGGCGCTGGAACTGGGGCGGCAGGTGGATGTACCTTTGCCTATGTCGGCGGCTTCCACTCAGATGCTGACCGCGGCGCGTGGGATGGGATTCGCGGAGCAGGATTTCGCGGTAGTATTTCAGGTTCTGGCAAGGATGGCGGGACTTAGCCGTTAAGGAGCGAACCGATGGGCATCAAGACTTACGGATCGATGGCGGTGGACTGGGAGCAGCGGATCAATTTCGACCGCCTGCGCAAAGAGCGTCTGGCCAAAGCAAAAGACCAGCTTGCCAGATCCGAGATGGGCGCGCTGCTGGTTTTCGATATGAACAACGTGCGCTATCTGACCGCGACCACGATCGGGACCTGGGCGCAGGACAAGATCAGCCGGTTCGCGCTGCTGCCGCGCAGCGAGGGCGACGCGGGCGAGCCGATCATGTGGGATTTCGGTTCGGCGGCGAAGCATCATCAGCTGCATTGCCCGTGGATGGGCGAGCGCTCGCGGGCGGGGATCTCGATGCTGCGCGGCGCCATGTCGCCGGAGATGGGACGGGCGGAGGACGTGGCGCGCAAGATCAAAGTCGAACTCGAGATGCGCGGCCTGCACAAAGAACCGCTGGGGATCGATGTCATTGAGCCTCCGGTGCTGTTCGCTTTGCAGAAGGAAGGGATCACCGTGGTGGACGGGCAGCAGCTTATGTCCGACGCCCGGATTATCAAGACCGAAGATGAGATCGCCCTGCTGAATCATTCCGCCATGATGGTGGACGCGGCGTATGACGAACTCTATCGCGCGATGAAGCCCGGGATGAGCGAGAATCAGGCGGTCGGTCTTGCCAGCAAGGTTCTCTATGATCTGGGCTCCGAGTATGTGGAAGCCATTAACGCCATCTCGGGTGAGCGCTGCAACCCGCATCCACATGTCTTCTCCGATCGCATATTGAGACCAGGCGATCCGGTTTATTACGACATCCTGCATTCCTATATGGGTTACAGGACCTGTTACTACCGGTGCTTCTCGATCGGCTATGCCTCGCATGCGCTGGTGGACGCGTACAAGCGTTGCCGGGATTATCTGGATGCGGCCATTTCGCTGGTCCGCCCGGGACGGCACACCGGTGAGATCGCCGCTGTCTGGCCGCGTGCGCAGGAGTTCGGGTTCCCGAACGAAGAAGCCTGCTTCGGCCTGCAGTATGGACATGGCATCGGCCTCGCGATCTGGGAGAAACCCGTCATCAGCCGGCTGGTGTCGCTGGAACATTCGCATGAGATCAAGCCCGGGATGGTCTTTGCGCTGGAAACCTTCTGGCCTTCGAAGGATGGCTGGAGCGCGGCGCGTATTGAGGAAGAGATTGTGGTGACCGAAACCGGCCACGAGGTCATCACCAGGTTCCCGGCGGATCAGTTAATGGTCGCGGGAAGGCACTACTACACCGTGGACGGGCCCCTCGCGGCTACGCGTGAACACGATGCTCCGCCGAGCGACCGGGTGCTCGAAATGGTGGAAGCGAGTGCGCGCAGAGAGCCTGTCGGCGTCGGCGACTAAGGCACGCCAATCGGACTTCCGGAGTGAACCCGGGCTGCGCGACAATACTCCACCGCAATGTCGGGAATTGTACCGGTACCGGGATCGGGCGCATGAATCGGGCGTCGTACCAGGTACAAGCGCACTGTAAGATTTCTTAAAATTATCAATAATCAGGTGTGCGACGGGATAAAGTATTCAATTCGCATATTCCGGTTGCAAAGGTGCCGCTTGACGAGAATCGACTTTCCTGGCAGCCAGAAAAGCCCCGGCAGGAATGAATATTATCCGCTGAAGCTGAAGCTGACGTTTTCCGCCGTCACGCCACCACCTTTATCGGGCGAGGGCGAGACGACGCAGATATCCAGCCGGAAATTGTTCTTCACGACGACCGAGACCTTTACACCTGGCCGCCACCTGCGGGTTTCCCTCGACTGGCCCGTTCGCCTCGAGAACAGAATCCCGCTCAGGCTGATCGTGTCCGGCCGAATCCTGCAAAGCGAGGGCGGCCAGTCGGTAATGACCATCGAAAAACATGAGTTCAGAGTTCGCGGCGCGGAAGCCTCGTCGGAAGCCAGGCTGGATCCCGCTGCCGCTCTCGGAGCCTGAAATCCGCCCGCGCCCGATCGCTTGCACAGGAGAGCGGTAGAATTTTGTTTTACAGGAACGACACTCATGCCAACAGCCACCACCGTCATCACCCCCGTCCGATTTGAGCAGGGCCTGACGTGGGCCGATTTTCTGGCCGGGGCCGCCGTGAATCGCGACAAATTCGAACAAAACTACAACTCGCCCGTGCTCACCGAATCGGACCTGGCATTCTTCAGGAAGGCATCGGCGCTCCCGCATGGCCCGAAAAAGCTGCTGGCCATTGCCGAAGCCTGGTGCGGCGACGTTTACCGGGAACTGCCGACTGCCGTTCGCATTGCGGAAGGCGCCGGCATGGAACTGCGAATTTTTCTTCGCGATGAGAATCCGGATATCATGGACGAATTCCTGAGCAACGAAGGGAAATCGCGCGCCATACCGGTCTTCGTTTTCTATACCTCGGATATGGGGTACATCGGGCATTTCACCGAGCGATCCGCCAGCGCCCACGCTGGTTTGAAAATCGCGCTGGACGAGGCGAAAGAGAAGCTGAATCTGCCGGCTTCGGCCACGTTCGGTAACCTCCCCGACGCCGACAGGCAGGCGTTGCTCCGCGAACTGATCGCGCGTATTGGCCCTTACTCCGATCAGTGGCGGAAGGATGCCATCAAAGAGATGCGCCAGTTGCTCTCAACGGCGCTGAATCTGACGGATGCCGGCTGAAATGCCGGTTGTGTACACCATTCGCGGCTGCGAGGCTTGCGTGAAGCTGCTGAAAAAGTGGGATGCCGAGGGCGTCGTTTATGACGAACGCCGCGTGGAACTCAGCCAGGAGACACTGGATGAGGCGCGCCGCTACGGCAGCCTGGTGCCGATCGTCGTATGGCCGGACGGCCGGGTGGAGCAGGGCTTCGGAGACACGATCGGCTGTTTTATCTGAAGGCACCTGCGTCCGCCGGCTGATCTAAAGTCCGGGAGAACTTCAATTCAGAGCGCAATCAATATCGACGATCTGCGGAAACTGGCTCAGCGCCGCTTGCCCCGCGCCGTTTTCGACTACATCGATGGCGGCGCCGAGGCCGAAGTCACGCTTCGGGAAAACCGCCTTGCCTGGGAGCGGATTTACTTCCGGCCCCGGAACGCGGTGGCAACGCCGAACTGCGATACGCGTGTCAGCGTGCTCGGGATCGATCTGGCACTGCCCATCGTTCTCGCGCCCCTCGGATCCACCCGAATGTTTCATCCCGCGGGGGAAATTGCCGCGGCGAAGGCCGCAGGCGATGCCGGAATTGCCTACACGCTCTCCACGTTCTCGGGATATTCGTTCGAAGAAGTATCGAAAGCTTCGCGCGGGCCCCTTTGGTACCAGCTTTATCTCGCCGGCGGCCGCGAGGTGGTGGAAGCAACTCTCGCCCGGGCCTGGAAAAACAATTTCAAAGCGCTGGCGGTCACCATCGACACCAACGGTCCCGGCATGCGCGAACGCGATTTTCGCAATGGAGCGCCCCAACTGATGGGGAAAAACCTTTTCGCGATGATGCCCTTCACGTCGCAGGTAATCGTGCGTCCCCGCTGGCTGGCGGGCTTCCTGGCCGACCGGAAAAACGCGATGCAGTATCCGAACGTGCTGATCCCGGGCAAAGGGCCGCTGCCCGCCATCGATGTCCAGGTATCGTTGCGCGATTCCGTGGTCACGTGGGCCGATCTGAGGTGGATTCGAAAGGCCTGGCCCGGTCCCATTCTCGTCAAGGGAGTCATTACCGGAGACGACGCTTTGCGGGCTCTCGATGAAGGCGTCGCCGGTATGATTGTGTCCAATCATGGCGGCCGGCAGCTGGATACCTGTTACCCGACTGCGCGCGCCCTGCCCGAAGTGCTGCGCGCCGTCGACGGTCGGGCGGAAGTTTATGTCGATGGAGGCATTCGCCGCGGCGCCGACGTCGTGAAAGCGATTTGCATGGGTGCGAAAGCCGTGCTGATCGGCCGCGCCTACGGCTATGGCCTTGCCGCAGGTGGGCAGGCAGGCGTGGCCCGCGCCATCAAAATTCTGAAAGACGATATCGAGCGAACGCTGGTGTTGCTTGGCTGCGCATCCATTCGGGATCTGAACGGCTCCTATATCGAACTGCCCGGAGCCCATTAGGGCGCCCCGGGCTTTAAGCCGCCGCGCGTCCGTACTCTTCGAGGAAATGCGCGATCGTGCGAATGCCGTCGTAGTAATTCCTGATGTTGTACTTCTCGTTGGGCGAATGCAGTCCGTCATCGGGCAGCCCGAAGCCCATCAGGATGGTCGGAATGCCCAGGTGAGTCGCGAAGTCGCCCACGATCGGAATCGAACCGCCGGATCGCGTAAATACCGTAGCCTTGCCGAAGATGTCGCTGAATGCCTTCGCGGCGACCCGAATCGCGGGATGGTTCGTATTCACCATCAACCCCGGGCCCGCGCTGAGCACGCGTACTTCGCACTGAATCCCGCGTGGCGAATTCTCCTTTACGAACTGCTCGACCGCGCGAACGATCTTCTGCGGATCCTGCCGCGGGACGAGCCGGATGCTGACTTTCGCCACCGCTTTCGCGGGAATCACCGTCTTCGCGCCCGTGCCGGTAAATCCCCCGGCGATGCCGTGCACTTCGAAAGTCGGCCGCGCCCAGGTGCGCTCAAAGACAGAGTATCCGGGTTCCCCGGTCAGTTCGCTCGATCCAACTTCGTTCTTCAGATAATCGGTTTCGTCGAACGGCAGATGCTCCCAGCTTTCCTTCTCTTCGGCAGAAGGCGGTTCCACGTCGTTGTAGATTCCCGGTATCAGGATATGGCCGTTCGCGTCTTTGGCTTTGTCCAGCAGTTCGACGAGCCCGAAGACCGCGTTGGGCGCCGCGCCGCCATACAAACCCGAATGCAGATCGCGCATGGGTCCCCGGGCTTCGATTTCCAGATACACGAGCCCGCGTAACCCGATATTCAGCGTGGGCAGTCCGGGAGCGTACATTTCGGTGTCGGAGACCAGCGCGACGTCGGCCTTCAGTTTCTCCGGATTCTTTGCGACGTATTCCGCCACCGACAGGCCGCCCACCTCTTCTTCGCCTTCGATGAGGAATTTGATGTTCACCGGCGGGCGGCCGTATATCGCCTTGATGGCCTCCATCGCTTTGATATGCGAAAACATCTGGCCCTTGTCGTCGGCCGATCCGCGCGCGTAAAGATTTCCGTTGCGCTCGGTGGGTTCGAATGGCGGCGATTCCCAAAGCTCCAGCGGATCGGGCGGCTGCACGTCGTAATGGCCGTAGCAGAGAACTGTAGGCTTTCCCGGCGCGTGCATCCAGTCGGCATAGACCAGCGGATGGCGTTCGGTTTCGATCAACTCCACGTTTTCTAGACCGGCCGCCCATAGATGATCGACCACGAAATCCGCCGCGCGATGCGTGGCTTCGTTATGCTCCGGCGAGGTGGAAATGCTGGGGATTCGAAGAAGATCTTTCAGCTCTTCGAGAAATCGCGTCTCATTCTCGTGCACGTAGCGATCGATGGCTTCGGACATGTCGCCTCATTCTAGCGTGGCCATTCGGCCTGCCAGCGTGGCCATCCGGCCTGCCGATGTCAGTCGTTGGAAGGAATTACGAAGTGCCCGTGCCTTCATTTCGTCAACTCGAGCACCGGCCCGGTGACATCCTCGACGCGCAGCGTTACACGCTTGCGCCCTTCCACCTGATCGATCGGCGCGTCGATACGCAGTCCCACCATGCGATCGAGCGACTCGTGCGCCGGAACCTTGTCGCGTTCCTTCAGGACCGGATTATATTGCGCTCCGAGCAGCGGATAGCTGGCGAACGCAGCGGCGACATCCGCGGCGGCGACCGGCGTTCCCGTCAGGGTGTTGCCATCGGCCGTCGCGATCTCTCCCTCCACGGTGCGGACGATCATGTCGCGGTCCGAATCGTTCTTCACATTAAAGTCGATCACCATGTAGGTCAGATCGTCGGATGCCTTGACAGTGCGTACCTTGCCGATGTTTCCGGTAGGCGCCAGATGGTTTCCGGCGGTCCTGACGAAGCCGGTCCAGATCAGGATGCCGATCACGACTAACGCCGCCCCGAACGCAATGCCGAAACTCTTGCTCATTTTGAATTGTTCACTTGCTTCCTAACGTATCACCGGAACCGGAGGTTGCTTTGAGCAGGATTTCCGCCGCCTCAATCACCCGCTCAGTCTGGACGCGAGTCATGCAACGATGGTCGATCGGGCATTCCCGCAGCAGGCACGGAGCGCATTCCACCGGTTCCCGGACCAGCATCGCCCCGGGTCCGAGCGGTCCTGTCGCCGCCTCCTCGGTGGGGCCGAAAACGGTCACCGACGGAACTCCCAGCGCCGACGCGATGTGCATCGCGCCGGAGTCGTTGGTGAGGAATAACCGGCATGCCGCGGTCATGTCGATGAACTGTCGCAGCGTTGTGGCGCCGGCAAAATTGCGTCCATTTGCCGCCTGCGTCACTTGTTCGCAGATCCCCTTCTCCGCCGCCGAGCCAAAGACAACCACGGATCCGCCGATCTCCGCGGCCAGCCGTGCAGCCGCTTCCCCGAAACGCTCCGGCAGCCATCGTTTGGCCGAACCGTAAGCGGCACCCGGACTCACCCCGACGACCGGCAGCCCCACGCGGAAGCTCTCGAAATATTCCTCTCCTCGCCGGCGCGCCTCCGCGGCGCCATCCAGACGAATCTCCCGAACGTCCGGCACGGCGTCGATCAGACCCGCGCGTCGCAGCAGTTCGAGATAGTAGAAACGCTCGTGCCGCGGAATCTCACTTCTCGCGGGCAAAGCGATCGCATCGCTTAGCAGGAAACTCCGGCCGTCGCGGGCATAACCGACAATGCGTTTCGCCCCTCCCAGCCACACGACGGCCGCGCTTTCAAATGAATTGGGGAGCAATATCGCCAGGTCGAAACGCTCCCGGCGCAACCTGCGCGCAAGCTTCCATTTGGAAGCCCAGTCATGCAAACCAGCGGTGCCTTCGAGCGGGATCACACGGTCGATCGACCCCTCGCCCTCGTAGAGCGCGACCACCCATGGCCTGGCCAGAACCGTGATATGGGCGCCTGGAAAGCGCCCGCGAGTTGCCCGCAACGCCGGCAGCGACATCACTGCGTCGCCAATCCAGTTCGTTGCGCGGATCAGGATATTCAAATTCTTGACATGCGACCGGAGTCGCTTGACTCATTCCTGCGGTTCTGCTGTAAGCTCCGCAACAGCCGTTGCCTCTTGCGCGGAAGGCTCTGGAATCTCCGGGTCCACCACCAGTTCCGGGACTGTATCTTCGACGGGTTGCTCGAGAAAAATCCTCAGCTTCGCCGCGGACCCGTCGAAATGGTATTCGAGAAAATGCCGCAGGGCCAGTCGCCGCAGCTTGTCTCTTTCGACCGTTGGCTGATAACGGAATCCGCGTCCTTCCTTGCGCCGGGAAACGGCGCCTCGGCGCGCGAGCCGGTCGAGCAGCGTCAGCACGGTGGTGTATGCCAGCGGCCGCTGCTGCGAAACGACTTTCCGGACATCCTCGACATTGCCCTCCTGAATCTCCCAGAGAGCGTTCAGACACATCATTTCCAGCGGCGGAGGCAGTTCACGTTCTCGGCCCAAAGTTTACTTCCTTTCGTCAAGAAGCGCCTGTTGAAGCTTCGTACCGAAAATCGAATTGGTGACGGGCGCGGCGGGTTTCGGATTCGGCGCAGGCGCGGGCGAGCGGCCGGGAAAGGTACCAGTCGTGTTCGGAGGGGGATCTGCTGCATTGAATTCATCCGCGGCCGGATTCGCTTCCGGCGCGCAGACTGGGGAGCGGGGTTCGTCCAGATATCTCGCCTTGCGCAGCGCTACGCGCGTCAGTGCGGAGCTCCAGCCGGTGAAATAGCCTTCCGCCTGCGGGTCCTTGTCGATCAACGCTCGCATGCATTCCATCTTCGAATCCATGTCGTCGAGGTAGTGCAGGAGCAGAGCTTCGGGAAATGCCGGGAGCTTGGGCGATCCGAATTCGAGTTGCCCGTGATGGCTCAGGACCATGTGCTCGATCAGGTTTCTCAGCTCGACGGGGAAGCCGGGAAAGGCACGCAGCTTGTCGGCGAGCATCCTTATGGCAATGGCGATGTGCCCGAGCAACTGGCCCTCCGTCGAATAACCGGTGGCTCGATCGTAGCTCAATTCGTGGATCTTGCCGATGTCGTGCAGCACGACCCCGGCGATCAGCAGATTCAGATCCACCGAGACGTAATGGCCGGCCGTCAGTCCGGCCAGCCTGGCCAGAGACAACACGTGCTCGAGGAGACCACCGCGGAAGGCGTGGTGAATGGTCTTCGCCGCGGGGGCAACTTTGTAGCGCGCCGCTATCTCCGGATCGTCGAGAAACGCGTCCAGCAGCCTGCGGATATGTTCGTTATCCAGTCCCGCGACGATACCGCGGAGTTCCTGCCACATCGCCTCGGGATCCTGCAGCGAAGCGGGGAAGAAATCGGCGAAATCGACCTCATGATCCGCCACCCGCCGCAGCTTGTGGATGGTGAACTGCGGCCGGTTGTTGTAGAGCTGCATCAGCCCTTTGACCTTGATGAAGTCGTCGCGTTCGAAGGCGTCCACCACCTCGCCCACGTTGTCCCACATCTTGCTGTCGATTTCGCCGGTGCGGTCTGCGAGCACCAGCGAAAGATAGGGTTCGCCCGTGCGTTTCTGCCGCACTTCCTTCGTTTGCACGAGAAAAACAGCGGTGGCGATTTCTTCCGGTTTCAGCTCCCGAATGAAAGGCGATTTCATTGCGGCGTAACGGGCGTTGAGGGCGCCGCGGGAATCGGCGTAACCGCCGGGGGCGGGGCCGGACTGGTGTCCTGCGCGTTGCTCGCGTGACCGTAGGGAATCACGTGAAGAAACTTCTTCCGCGTGTGTGCGGCCACCGCTTCCTTCGTCGTGGTTTCCGGCTTCAACTGCAGTGCATCCTGCCACGAGGTGTCTTTCCCGGGCGCGGCGCCGCTATCCACAAAACCTTCCTTGATCTGCAGAAACGCGTTCTGGCGCAGTTGGGTCAGATAGGCACGAAGCTTCGGCTTCACCACGGGCTCCATCAGTTTGCTGGTGATTTCATTCTCGACTTCGTCCAGGCTGGCCTGCCCGGCGGCGTAGTGTTCCTCAACGCGGTAGATCTCAAACCCGGCCGGCCGGCGGATCGGGTCCGTTACGTAGCCCTTGTTCTGTTTGAATACGATATCTTCGATATCTTTCGCCATGTCGCCGCGCTTGAACGCACCCAGTTCTCCGTCGCTGGTGGCCGTCGGGGCGTCGGAATACTGCCGGGCGAGATCCGTAAATTTGGCGTCGCCCTTGCGCGCGCGATCCACGATGTTTTTCGCCTTTTTCTCGGCCGCCGCCACTTTATCGGAGCTGCCGTCGCCGACCGAGATCAGAATCTCGCGCAGCGATACCATCTCCTGGCGGACGAACTCGGATTTGTGCTCGTCGTAGTATTTCTGGATGTCGGCCTTGGGGATGTTGATGTTCCGGTACACTTCCTCGTTGATTACGCGATCCGTCAGGAAGCGGTTCTTCGTCTGATCCTTGAAATCTTCGAACGATACGCCGTGCAACTGGTCCTGAAGCCATTCGTGGAATTTCTCCGGGTCCGAGATTTTGCTTTCGGATTGGATCTCGGCGATGCGCCGGTTCACGTCCGCCTCGACGTTGATGTTCAATTCCTTGGCTTTCTGCACGAGGAGCAATTGATCGATCTGGTCGCGCAACGCATCCGCGGCTTCCTTATCCAGCTCGGCTTCGAGCGCGGGGCCCGACAGGCCCTTCTGTTCCCGCAGTTCTTCCGCGAGGAATGTGCGCCGCTGGGTGAGTTCGCCGCGCGTGATGATCTGGCCGTTCACCTTGGCGATGATCTCTTCGACCAGGTGAACCTGAGGAGCAGACCGATCGGCTGCCACGAGTGCGCCGGTAACGAGGAAAGCGGCGGCGGAAACCAGTCCCGTGAGGAGAAGCTTAGGGTACATATGTAGTTCAGTATCGCAAACGTTAAGCGTACATTTCGAGAGGACTCTCAGTCTATACCAACGTGTCGAAAATTACGTATTTTTCCGGCGGAGAGATCGGGCGAGAAGGCTCACCATACAGGCATGAAGCCCGCTTTGCGGAACGTTTTCCTCCTGCTGACCCTCGCCATTGCCGTTCTTGCGGCCGCAGGCGCCGATCGGGTTGACATCAATCACGCCAGCCTCGCGGAATTGAAGGCGTTGCCGGGTGTGCGCGACGCCTGGGCCGCGGCCATCGTCAGGAACCGGCCTTATAAAAACAAGGCGCAGCTGCTGAGCAAGCAGGTGATTCCCGAGGCCGCATATGCAAGGATCAGGAACCGCATCGTCGCGAAACAGTAAGCCGCGGCCATCCTCTCTCCGGTTTCGATTCCCTATGGTAGAGTTCAGTCTTATATGGCATCGCGCAGCGTCAACAAAGTCATCCTGATCGGGCATCTCGGGCGGGACGCCGAAACAAAATTTACGCCCGGCGGGGCGGCTGTCACCCGATTTTCAGTAGCGACCAACCGGCGATGGAAGGACAAGGATTCCGGTGAATGGAAGGAAGAGACCGACTGGTCGAACGTCGTCCTCTGGCGCAGCGAAAATCTCGCCAACTACCTGACCAAAGGCAAGCAGGTATACGTTGAAGGAAGGTTGCAGACTCGCAGCTATGAAGACAAGGACGGCAAGAAGGTCTACGCTACCGAGGTGGTTGCCGACGATGTCATCCTGCTGAGCGGGCAGGGCGGAGGCAGGGGCGGCGATGAATACTCTCAGCAGCCGGTGTCTCAACCCCGGAGCGCCCCGCGGTCGGCGGCGCAGCCCGTTCAGTCGAACGACGACCAGTTCGGCCAGGGCATCACTGACGACGACGTTCCGTTCTAAATCATACCCAGCTCCCGAAGCTCAAACACGCCTTTGTTCTTCCCCGGGGGCAACATAGGGGAGTTGGCGGTTAACGGCACCGTAAACGATCTGGCGATGAGCGGGGCCAAGCCTTTGTTCCTTTCCGCCGCCTTCATCATGGAAGAAGGGCTGGTGATGGAAGATCTGGCGAGGATCGTCGCGTCGATGGCCAGAGCCGCGCGGATGGCGGGCGTGGCGATCGTTACCGGGGATACGAAGGTTGTAAGCCGCGGTTCGGCGGATAAGTTGTTCATCACGACATCGGGTGTCGGGCTGGTGGGCGACGGCGCCGCGATTTCGGCAACCAATGCGCAACCCGGCGACGATGTGATTATCAGCGGATCGATCGCCGATCACGGTATGGCTGTGATGTCGGCGCGGGAAGGCCTGGAGTTGGAAGGGTCCATTGTTTCGGATACAGCCCCACTGCACTCCCTGGTCTCGGAGA
>CAWBIS010000183.1:0-25553 GCA_963788485.1 Terriglobia bacterium | reverse complement strand
GTCACCGCTGGAGACAAGCTTGACCCAAAGCTCACCGTCGCCTTTGTAGTACGAGGTGACGTTGGCCTGGCGAAGTGCGTCGAGGCTGCTCTGCTCCGTACCCGCCGCTGCAGTGGTGAATCCCGGCAGATCCAGGATCACCCACGACCCGCTATCCAGTTCCCTCACGCTGAGGGACAGGGATGGCCTTTCGGTGGTCACCTTGATCTCGGTACCCGCTCGTACGTTGATTTCTCCGGTGACGCGCAAATCCTTGCCGTTGCGGCTGAGAACGATTGGCGGCCCCGCAGGTGGAGGGGCGCCCAGGACCCCGTTTCTGGGGCCAACGACAATACCGGGGCCACCCCGGCCAGCGCCGCCAGCTACCGCAGCCCCGCCTCTACCGCCGGGAGCGGCGCCTGCGCCACGACCGCCGCGACCACCACCACCACCGCGGGGCGCACCAACAGTCATACGCCCGACGTCGCCCTTGCACACGGCAGCGTTCCACGTGGGCTTGATCTCGCAGGCGTCGTCGATTGCGATTTCGTCGTTTGCGTCGTTGATGAGAATGTAGGAATTGGGGACACCGCTGACCGAGCCGTCCTTGTCGTTGAATACCGAAGTCTGGTAGCTCCCATTGCCGTAATCATCGTTGCTCCACTTAAACTCCATAGGCGGGAAATACACCGGCTTGGCGTTGATGAATTTCGCGCGCTGTACCGTGTTGTTGGAGCTCATTCCGAAGCTGGTATACAGCAGGTAAGAGATCGCTCCCGTCTTGCGGGTGGCGTTGTCCTGGAAATTCACGAAGGTGTCATTGTCCAGTTCATGATGGTAATCGTAGAACTCGTAGCCGCGGATCGGGAAATCCGGGATTCCGGGCTCGGGAAGGCTGCGGCCGTAAGCCATTTCCGCCGGCGTCTTTGGATTGCCGATGTTCTCGGTTTCGCCCACGAACAGCGAGTCAACCACCCGTGACGTAAAGGCGGAGCGGCCGGCGTTGCCGGACGCATGCGTATAGCCAATGGCGTTGTCGGCCACCTTCAGGTTCTTGTACACGTGCATCTCACCGCGGCTCCACATGCCGCTATTGCGGTTCTTGTAGCTGGTGAAATCCTCGATGACCGACTCCACCTGAGGGCCGTTCGCGTCAGCGGGATTGACGAGGGAAATATGCCCGCCGACGGCGAAATGGCCATCGGCCCTGGGGCCGCGGTCGAACATGAAACCGTCGAAGTTCGAATGGGAGGTGTTGCCCTTGAACTCCCGCACCCTGGTTCGGCGCGGCCAGGTTGCCTTGCTGATCTCCGTGCCTTCGAATTTACCCGTCGGATGCTCCGGCAAGGCGAACCAGAAACCTGTAGCGTCGGACCCCGCGGCCACGTTGTCGCGGTAAATATTGTCCGGATTGGTGATCCAGAAAGTCGACGCCGTGTTGTCAGAAGGGAGCAGGATGTCCTTTGCGTTCTGGCCGGCCGTATCGAAGTTCTTGCCGCCTTCCGCTCCGAACGGGCCGAGGTCTGTCCCGACGCACGGCGCGTCCGGATGACACTTGGTCAGGATCCCCAGGTTGTGCACGAACTGGTTGCCGTGCTCCACGGCATCCTCCAGGAAGAAGCAGTGACCAATGTTGTTGTAGGTCACGTTGTTTTCAATGAGCAGGTCATTGGTGCCATGCACGGTCACGCAGCGGCTGTAGGTGTCGTGAATCGCCGAGTTCCTGATGTACTGTCCGTCCGCATCGCCGATCAGATGCCAGTGAATCGGATACCGCGCCAGATGCATGTTCTGACCCATGCGATTGAGTTCGACGCCATCCACAAACATCTTGCTCCCGACCATCGCCATGATGTGGCCGCCAAAGAGTGTCTGGTCTGCGTCAGGCGAAGCCTGGATCAGGATATTGCGCGACAGCATGCCGACTTCGCCGCGTTCATCCACGCCGAACGTGATTTTGCCGAAGTGCATGTAGTCCAGTTTCTTGTCGAGCCTGATCGTATTGCCGTGGATGGCGGCAATGGTTCGTCGCTCTGCCTCATGGGCATCGAAATCCGTGGACGCGAGGACAATCGCGTCGCCGACCCGCCAGCCGGCGGCGTTGAGGACTTCAATCGAGTTGCTGCCTGCTTCGGCGGTACTGGACAGCTTCGTCCAGGAGTTCGTCCGGTTACCGTGCAGGTTCAGGGTTCCACCCATCATCATGATCCCGCGGTCACTGCGGTCATTCGCTCCCCCGATCCCACTCATGTCTTCGTCTTTGACGTTGTCGGTGAGGGTAATTGTGGCCTTGCGCGTATGGGGTTTGGCTTCCGTGCCGATTTCCAGTTCCCCGTGCACCATGATCCATTCGGTGGACATTTCCAGATCCTTATTGTCCGCAAAGCTCAGTTTGCCGTTGATCGTCAAACTGCGCAGCGGTGGCGGAGAGACGTCGAGGACGACGTTCATATCCTTTCCGATGGTGACTGCAGCATCTTTGGCCGGCACCTTTTTGTCAGGCCAGGTGGCTGGATCGGACCAGCGCTTCGCGCCGGCTGTCGAATTGTTTTGCTGCGCTTTGAGGACGGCATGTCCGCCGAGGCCTGAAAAGGCTGGAACCAGCAACGAAAGGAACAAGAGAGAACGTTTTCGCATCGTCAAATCTCCGTGATCGATCATGTTACGCTACTACTGCCGCGAGGATCGAAGGACGTGTAGCACGCGACAATTCTACACCTATTGTCGGCCGGAAAATATCCTCCGCTTTCAACGTATTCGTGAGCGGGTGGGTTTTGCGGAGCGTCAAACTTCGTGTGTAGCGACGGCGAAAGTCAGCGTCGGAAATATCTTGCCCTCGATTCCGGGCGATCGTATAAAACCTGCGGTGCTTACGCGACCGAGTGATCGGCCAGCGTAACGGTGACGACGTCATCCGGAGTCTTGGTCGTCCCGCCGTCGGCTTCCGGATGGAATTCGATGGTGAGCGTGGTGGCATTCACGACTACCCGAAGATAGCCGTAATCGGTATCGTCGTAACTTTCCAGAGTAAGTGTGCTGTCGATCGGGAAAGGCGTGCGGTAAGTTCCGGACATCTTTGCGAGCGGCGCATGTCCGCCGCACCCGGCCACCAGATAGGGTATTTGCATGCCATTAACCGTGCGGGTGAATCGTTGATAGTTATGCGAGTGGCCGGAGAACACGGCATGGGGCCAGACTCCCGCCGCCTGGCAGGCGTTATCAATATCCTGCAGCATGAGGGGACTGCCCCCGTGCGTGGATCCGCCGGTGTAGGGCGGGTGATGCACCGCGATAATCACTGCACCGGCGTAATTCTCGCTCTTCACCCGGGCGAGCGCCGTCTGCAGGAAATCGACCTGGCGGCTATCCAGCGTCGGGTAGGTCCCGTTCTGTCCCGAAATCACACCGGGATCTTCCAGCACGTTGCTGTAAACGCCCAGAATGCGAACGAACGGTGCATCGAAGGTGAAATAGACGCCCGGCTGGATCATGGTGGTGCGCACCAGCCCTCCAGCATCGGGCGATGGCGCGAAGCCCGGAGCGCAGAAGTTGGCGAGAAAGGCCGCGAGCGTCGGCGCAGGATCGGCCGCATAGACGACTCCATCGTGATTGCCCGGGATGGCCACAATCGGCGCGGGATAACTGCGGTACGGCTCGTAAAACTGATCGTAATAGTAAGTAGCTTCGCCGAAATAATAGACGACATCCCCCAGGTGGTAAAAGAAGGACGGTATGTCGGCGGAGTCCGCTTCGCTGAAGTCGGTGACCATCTTGTCGGCCACGAGCGATTGCGTACTCGGCCCTTCCACGCTCCCGGTATCGCCCACCGAGTGAAAAACGATCTGTCCGGCCTGCTCGATGGCTGCGGTTTTTGCGGGTCCCGCGCTGCCGTACACCTGCGCGAGGGTGAGAATCGGCTCCGCGGCGCCTCCCACCGGCTGCGGCACGGCCTCCACATTGGCCAATTCCTGATCGCTCTGATCGGTCACCGGATTTTTGAAGCCGGAGGGGTCGGGAGACGGCTGCGGTTGCGCAAAAACGGGCTGCCCTGCAGCAGACGTGCCGGCTGTCTTTTTGCTGTGCGTTGTTTTGTGCGGCTTTTTCGGCGGTTTGCCGGACACGCGGGTCTCCGATGCGAAGGATAGCATTTGCGCGGAGCGGGATCCCGCGCGCGGGCTATCCGGAAATCGGCCGGTTTAATTCGTAGGCGCGTAGTAGCCCGACCGCCAGTGCGCCCGCAGCTTCGGCAGCCCCCGCGGCGGAACCACCTTGACCTCAATTTTGTGGAACTTCCCGTCCCGCTTCTTGTCTTTCGGCGAATACCCGATCACGTACCGGTTGCGCAGCTCGACGCCGATCTTCTCCGCAATGTCCGACAGCGCGTTTCCCCCCGCATTGAACATATGTGCCCCGCTCATTTCGGCGATGCCGTTCATCATCTCAAGGCCGGCCGGCGAGTCGGGATTGAAGGGTCCCGTAATCGCTACCGTGTAGATCAGGACGTCGCTTTCCTTGATTACGTTTTTGATCTCGCCCGGGGAATAACGGCTGTTGTTCTCGCCGCCGTCGGAGATCAGCACCAGCGCCCTCTTGGCCTTTTTCGATTTATGAATCTCGTGAATCCCCATGAACAGCCCGTCGATCAGAGCCGTGGATCCGCCGGACTTCGTCATGGCGACCTGAAGGCCGATTTCGCTGGTATTCGACGACAACGGAATCACCAGACGCGGCTGGTTGTCGAATTCCACCAGAAAAAACTCGTCTTCCGGGTTGCCCATTTTAAGGAACTCCGCCGCCGCCTCGCGTCCCTGCGGCAACAGGGTGTTCATGCTTCCGCTGGTGTCGAAGATGAAGCCGAGGGCGATGGGCTCGTCGTCGCTGGAGAAAGAGGTGATCGTCTGTTCGACCTTGTCGTCGAAGACGCGGAAGTTGTCCTTTTCGAGCCCGGTCACCGGGCGGTTGAAATCGTCGTTGACGGAGGTGGGAACGAGCACCAGGTTGGTATCCACCCGCAGATTGGCGCTCGGCATGGCGGGTTCCTTCGATTCCGGCTTTCGCCGGGGCTGAATCGAAACCTGCGCCTGAACCAGCAGAGCCACCAGACCGATTGCGGTCAGGACGGCGGACCATCGGCGACAGGTCTCAAGTGGAGGCACTTGTCCGCCATTGTACGCCCACCGGTTCAGGAGGGCTGTCTGGTACACTCTCCCTATGTCCCCAAATTAACCCCGACCCGTTTCCAAACGTTTCGGCCGCTTTAGGGAGGCCGTTCGACTTCAAAAATCACTGTAAGGAGAACGACATTACATGAAGCGCTTTTTGCCCTCAGGTTTAATTTTCGCGGGCGTTCTGGGAATCGCGGCTGCCGGTGCGCAGACCGACCTGGACGTCACGAAACATCGCAAAAAGTTCGATTTGCGCGAGGCTATCCTCCGCAAATTTTTACGGAACAATCACTGTCCCGATCAGGAGTACACGGAACTGTTCATCTCGGAAGCCGACAGCCATGGACTCGACTGGCGGCTGCTGCCCAGCCTGGCGTTGGTGGAATCCGGCGGCGGAAGAACCGCCAAAGGGAACAACATTTTCGGCTGGGCCAACGGAAAACACTCATTCGCCAGCATCGGCGACGCGATTCACACAGTCGCGATGGCGTTGGGCCACGGCAAGGCCTATCGCGGCAAGGATACGGACGGAAAACTCGCCACCTTCAATCACGGAACCGACTACCGGGCGATGGTGCGCGACATCATGAAACAAATCTCTCCCCGGCCGCAGGTGGAAGCGGCCGATTGAATCTGCTGAAACCTCAGTTTTCAAATGGTTTATGCCGCCGCGCTCAGGGCGGTTTGACAAGCTGACGCCGCCTTTCTATAGTTGATAAGATCCTGACTTGTTGGCCGTGGAAGACCCCCGGGGAGCTGACGCTGTGACGGAAAATGATATGACCGGACCGCTGGAACCACCGGTCACGGCTGTGGACCCGGAGGAATATCAGCACCTCCTCGAGGATTACAGCCACCTTGCGCCGCCGGCCCGCCACGAGGTCCTTGAGGGCCGTGTACTAAAAATTTCCGGTGCCGACGTGTTCATCGACGTCGGTTACAAATCGGACGGCGTCGCCCCCATCGCCCAATTCACCGACTCCGGCGGAAATGTCACCGTTCATCCGGGCGATCTCGTCGAAGTCATGGTCGAGAGCGGCCACACTTCCGAGGGATACGTGCATTTGTCCCACGAGAAGGCCGCGCGGCTGAAAATCTGGGACAACCTCGAAAAGGCGCTCCAGGAGCAGTTGACCATTTCCGGACTCGTCATCGGTCGCGTCAAGGGTGGGCTTTCGGTCGATGTCGGCGTGCGGGCGTTTATGCCCGGTTCGCAGGTGGATGTTCGGCCCGTGCGCAACGTTGAGCAATTCACCGCACAGAACATCCCCGTGAAGGTTGTCAAGCTGAACCGCAAGCGCGGAAACGTGGTCGTCTCGCGGAAGCTCGCCATCCAGGAAGAAGTGGACGCACGCAAGACGGTTACTATCGAGGCCCTGCACGAAGGAGCGGTGCTGGCCGGCGTCGTCAAGAACCTGACGGAATATGGCGCGTTTATCGATCTGGGCGGCATTGACGGCTTGCTGCACGTCACCGATATCTCTTATGGACGGGTGAGCCATCCTGCTGAGGTGCTGCACGTCGGGGATGAGATTACCGTCCAGGTATTGAAGTACGATGCCACGAAAGAACGCGTTTCGCTCGGGATCAAGCAGCTGCAGCCCGATCCCTGGGATGGCGTCGTCGAGCGTTTCCCGGTGAGCACGAAGGTCATGGGTCGGGTCGTAAGCGTAACCGATTACGGCGCTTTTGTCGAAATCGACGCCGGCGTCGAAGGACTGATCCATATCAGCGAAATGACGTGGTCCCGCCGCATGAAGCATCCCTCGAAGGTGGTCCGGCCGGGCGACCAGGTGGAGAGCGTCGTCCTCGAAGTCAATACGAAGGACCGGCGCATTTCCCTTGGATTGAAACAACTCGAAGCGAATCCCTGGACGACGGTCGAGCAGCGCTACAGCGTGGGTTCGGTGGTCGAAGGGCGAGTCCGCAACATGACCGAGTTCGGTGCCTTCATCGAAATTGAAGAAGGTATCGACGGTCTGGTGCATATCTCGGATTTGTCGTGGACCAAACGGGTAAAGCACCCGAGCGAAGTGCTGCGGAAGGGTTCTATGGTGCAGGCCGTGATCCTGGCTATCGACGCCAACCACAAACGGCTTTCGCTCGGCATCAAGCAACTGCAGCCGGACGCTTGGGAAACTTTCTTCCAGCAGCATCATGTGAACGATTCGGTTGCCGGCAAAGTGCTGCGCCTGGCAGGCTTCGGCGCCTTCGTGGAGATCGCCGAAGGCGTGGAAGGGCTCTGCCACTTTTCCGAAGTGCCCGGTTGGTCAGGGCGCAAGTCGGACCCGGCGCCGTTGCATCCCGGACAGGAAATGGACTTTAAAATCATCAAGATGAATGAGGCGGAGCGGAAAATCGGGCTGAGTCTGAAAGCCTTCGCCGAAGCCGAGGAGCGAGGCCGTCTGGACGAGTACCAGAAGCGGGCGGCCGCTGCCAGTTCGAACCTTGAGGACTACTTGCCGCGACGCGAGCCGCGTTGATCCATCCACCTGGGAATTGCAAATTGAGTTCTTTCGGGCGATACTCTAATTTCCCGTAATTGCTTCATCCTGTTCTATTTGGCAAAATCGAGAAAGGTAGAAGATGACGAAAGCCGATCTGATTGAAGAGGTCTCGCGAGTTGTCGAGATGACGCGGAAAGAATCCGAAGTCATCGTGGAAGCGATCTTCGACAGTATCGTGCGCTCTCTTCGCGGCGGCGATAAAATCGAGATTCGCGGATTCGGCAGTTTCCGGACCCGTCAGCGCCAATCCCGCGTTGGCCGGAATCCGAAGACTGGCACCCGCGTCGAAGTGCCTGCGAAGAAGATCCCCTATTTCAAACCGAGCAAAGAGCTGAAGGACGTCGTCAACGCCAGTGGCAAGGATGGCGCGCCGGAAGCCCGGTCGCCGGAAATCCCCGCCTGAACTCTTGGACTATCTCTGGAGCCCGTGGCGTCTTCCGTACCTGACCGGGCATAAGCCCGAAGGTTGCATATTTTGCCTGATGGCGGAAGCCGGCCGGGACGAGGAAACTCTGATCGTCCACCGCGGCGAAAACAATTTCGTCGTTCTGAACCGCTTTCCCTATACCAGCGGGCATCTCATGATCGTGCCTTACAGGCATGCGGCCGATCTCGCAGGCATTTCAGAGGAAGCGTCGGCGGAACTGATGACCCTGACACGCGCAGCCGAGCGCCATCTCCGCTGGCTCTACCACCCCGACGGTTTGAATCTGGGAATGAACATCGGGGAAAGCGCCGGCGCCGGCATTGCAGGCCACATTCACATGCACGTTTTGCCGCGCTGGACCGGTGACGCCAATTTCATGACCACCGTGGCCCAGACGCGCATCCTGCCCGAGGAACTGACCGTGACCTGGCAGCGCCTCAAAGACGCTTTCTCCGGTTGAATCGCCGTTTCGCCGTCGAATCCGGGAACTAAACCCCCGCCGCGCGGCAATGCAGTTTGTGACAGCCACGGCCGATGTCGACACACAACTGATGGTGCGGGTCCAGCAGGACGACGATTCCAGTTTTGGCCAGCTTCTCAACCGTAATCGTGGCGTCGTAGTCAACTATCTGTCGCGCATGGTCTCCAACCGGGCGATCGCCGAAGAACTGGCGCAGGACGTTTTCGTGCGCGTTTATCGATCCCGCGGAACTTACGAACCGTCGGCGAAATTCTCTACCTGGCTTTATCGCATTACCACCAACGTGGCGCTGAATCATTTTCGCGATGAGAAGCGCACTCAGCAAAATGTGAGCCTCGACGTGCAGGACACCGCGTACGTGCGCCGCGAAACGTCCGATTCGGCGCCCTTGATCGAGGATCGCCTGGTACGAGAGGTAGTCATGGACCAGATCCGGCACGCGGTGCGTGCGCTGCCGCCAAAACAGCGTGCGGCCGTCATCATGCACAAGTACGACGAGATGGATTATAGCCAGATCGCGAGAGTCCTGGGCTGCACGCCTTCCGCCGTGAAGGCGCTGATGTTCCGCGCGTACGAGACCCTTCGCCTGCGTCTGCGGCCGCTGCAATAGAGTCAACCGCCAAAGCTGCCTTTACAACCGCCTCGCGTGTAACCTAAGCTCGAACTGGAGCTTTCGCCCATGCAACAGGAGATTTCGCGGCGCAACGTGTTGAAGAGGAGCGCGGCGGCGGCCGGAATGGCGTTAGCGCCGCAAGGCGCGCTGGCGCAGAGCCGCGGACACAAATTCCGCGCCCTCGTTCGCTATGGGACAACAGCTTCGGTCCAGGAACTCACACTGCTGCCGATCCAGCCGCGCGAAGTCGTGATTCGGACGCAGGCTTCGGGCGTCTGCTACACGATCGTCGGCGGAGTGCTGGGAAACCGCAATGTCACCCGGGCATCCATCCCCAACCACTCCGGCATGGGCGTTGTGGAAGAGATCGGCCCGATGGTCAAGCGCGTCCAGGTCGGCGATCGCGTGATCGTGCCCGGCACGCCTCAATGCGGTCAGTGTTACGAGTGTCTGACCGGCCGCCCCGACTGGTGTCAATTTTTATCCACCCGTCCGCCGCACGCCGTTGCGGCAATGGCGGACGGAACGCCGGTTAACGAGGACGGCTCTCTTGGCGGTATCAGCGAACTCATGGTGGTTCCCGAAGAATACTGCTGTCCCGTGTTCACCGACGTACCGGCGACGGAGTTGACCATGCTCGGCGACACTCTCGGTACAGGCCTGGCGGCGGGACATAATCTGGCGCCCATCGAACCGGGCTCGGATGTGGTGGTGCTGGGCGCCGGCGCAGTCGGACTGGGAGCCGTACAGGCTGCTCGTATCCTGGGAGCGGCACAGATCATCGTGGTAGAGCCAATTCGGGTTCGCCGCGAGCTGGCGCTCAAAGTGGGTGCAACCATGGCGCTCGATCCCAACGCCGAAGGCAAGAACCTGGTCGGCAAAATTCAGGATCTCTGTAAAGGCCGAACGGATCGCCGATTCGCCGGCGGACGTGCCTGGGACGACGATCTCTTCGCCGTCTCCCGCGGCCCGGATTTCACCATCGAGGCCGTCGGTGGCGATTCTTTTACGCCGAAGCTCGAATCCGGACCCGATCCCACCGGCATTCTGCCCTTGCGCCAGGCGTTCGATTTTACGCGGGCCGGAGGGCATATCACGATGCTGGGATTTGGCCAGAAGGGCGACGTCAGTTTTCCGGCCTGGCAGTTCGCCAATCGCGGCCGAACCTTCCACGCCGGGCAGCAGGGCGGTCTGCACATGATGCGGGATCTGCCCCGCTGGGTCAAGCTGATTGAAAAAGGCACGCTGGACGTGAAGTCGATCGTCACCGCCACGTATCCGCTGGATCGCGCGATGGAGGCGGTGCAGGCCGTTGCCGATCGGACCCAGGTCGGAGCCGTGATTACTTTCGCTTGAACGCAAAAACGAACCGCGCAGCCCGGTTGGGCTGCGCGGGGAGGACCACACACAGGGAGAGACTGCTTAAGATTTACCGGCGAAATCCGCGGTAGCCATAGCCGAAACGCGGCCCGATATACACCCCGAACCCTCCGTAATACCCGGCATACGGATAGTAATAGGGGTAAGGATACGAGTAAGCATAGGGATAAGGAGCCGGCGGATACCCGTACCCATAGCCGTACCCGGGCGCTGGAGCAGGCGAGCCATAAGGCGCACCGGCACCGTAGGGCGCACCATACTGACCTGTCGGCGGGCGCTGCGTCAGATAAGGTTGCGGCCCATTATCCGGCTGCGCACTGACATACTGAAACGCCAGCGGTGCGCGGTCGGTTGCGAAGGTCGCCGGGGCGGTAACCTGGAATGTCGCCACCGATTCGGGATAAATCACGGTCGGCCGTCCACGGGTCAGCAGAACCCCGAGGATTCCGACCGCCGCGCCGGCACCCGCGCCGATCGCGGCGCCCTGGCCCCAACCGACTCCCGCGCCAATCGCGGCTCCCAAAGCGGTGGTGCCACCAATCGCCGCCGCATCGCGTCCCACCGAAGTCGGGCCGTTGCGGCTGATCATCTGCGATTGAATCGGAATCTGTTGTCCATCGGCCAGCGTCAGCTCTGTCAGCTGAATTGCCAGCCGCGATGTGCCTTCCACCCGGCCGGCCTTCTTCGCTTCCGTAACCTTGCCTACGACCGTCGCGCCGCGCGGCGCTACCACAAATCCGTCGACAACCAGCGGCTGCTCCAGAGTGGCGGTAAAAGCATCACCCTCTTTGTTCCTGTCCGAGGAGAGCCATTGATTGATGCGAACGATCGCGTACGTTCCCTGCTTGATCGTCAACTGCGCGGGAACAGGGGGTGGCGGAGCGTAACCCGGTCCATAATTGTTTGGAAGCTGCGCCCCCTGCTGGGAACCGGGCGGCGGGGGTGGTGGAGGAGCTTGTTGCGCCGCCTGAGGATCATTGGCGGGCGGAGGTGGTGGAGCGTTCTGCGGCTCAGCCGGGAAGCCCTGATTTTGCGCCTGGTCAGGGGCCGCCTGAGCCGTCTGGCCCTGGTCGGGCGCCTGCGGCGCCTGCGGCTGCGCCGGATCGGCCGCTACTCCAGCCGGAGGCGGATCATTCACCGATCGCCAGGGGTGCGGCGTCTGATCTTGCGCGCCGGCAAATCCTGCAAGTGCCAGTATGCCGATCGAAAGGGTGAAACTCGATTTTAGTTTCATAATGTTGGTCCCGCAACACACTACGCAAATCAGCTGCCATAAAAAATTACAGCAAAATCCTTGAAAACATTCGATCGCCAACGATGTCCGAGGGGCTCTGAGCCACCATCGCTGGTGCTTTTCAACCATTGGCACCGCGTGACTTGAAAGACAGAACAGAATATGATGGCGCTGGTTTATGCACAATCAATCCACCGAGCTTTTTGGCAACTGATTGAAAATAATAACTGAAAAAACTGAGGAAAGCGCTTCTCCCACCCCTTTTTTTCTTTGACCGGCTGCCGCCGGTTAGTGCATGATCGATTCAGTTCCAGGGTTTACGGAACGATAGCCAAGCGGGACGAAACGGAGTTTGGAGCGTCGATCCGAAGCGCAAATCGAAAGAGGAGCGCGGCGGGGAGCGACAGACAGATCGAGCGTCGCGCAAGGTGAGCTTCTTGTGATGAGAAACGTTGAACGCTTTGATCCGGAGGGCGGAAATTGCCTGAAGGGGAGTGGAGACGTCCGTCGTCGCGAGAGCGCGGGAAAGCAGCGTTGACCACGGGTCGCGGGTGACGAATTCGCCCGGTTATGGCTTCGAAACCGAACCGAGCGGAGAGCCTGAGATCAAACGAGTCGGCGCTTGAGTTTTCGTGTGGATTCGAAGGAGCAGGCCGGGAGCATTGACCTCGTAATGGTGGCGAAAGCGTCGTTACGAGCCAGCGAAAGGCCGTTCCGAGTTTCCGGCTCCGGCGGGATCGATATCCGCTGAGGATGCGTTTGTTGCACTGACCCGGCGGGTCGCTGAAAGGCGCTGCCGGCGAGCGATGGACGCGGAATCCGGTGGATCCAGCCGCGGATCGAACGCCGAGCATGCCGGCGGTTCGCTCAATCGTGCCGTGAACCCTGGACATCCTTTCATCACGGCTCTCCTGCCTTCTTTGCGCTCGCCACTTCGACATTTGCCGCGGGCGTTTCCGGCTTCGGCACGAATTTCGCCCAGCGCTTGAACGTGAACACTTCCTTGCGCCGGCGGAAACTGGCAAAGTTCAACCGGCAGTATTCGCAGCGCCATTTATGCGCTCCCAGCGCGACCTTTAATGCCACCCAGAAAGGGGGATTCGTATAAGTCTTGCCCGTCCAGCCGTTCAGATCCATGCGCAGGCAGACCGGGCATCTGGCGAAAAACAGATCTTCCCAGACCAACGTCGGTCCGATAAAACGTTTGTTGCAATCGAGACAGCGCAAGGGAGAAACGAAGCGGAGCTTTCCCAGCGTCTCGGAGAAGTTCCGCGTTCGCGCGGGCCTCAGGTACCGGCTTCCACACTTCGGACAGCAGGTCGACATGGCTAGACGGCTATCGCGGTATTCTTCCGCCGCGCAATATCGCGGCGGAGGTAAGAGTTAAATTCGCTGCCAAGGCGCTCGCCCACGTCTCCGCGGCTTTCGAGAGTCCGGCCGGCAATCTCGCTCACCCGCAGCAGGCCTCGCGTGGTCGAGGTGACGTAAACACCGTCCGCCTCGTATAGTTCATCAACGGTAACAGGGCCTTCGAGCATCTTGATATCGGGGAGGCGAACCTCTTCCAGCAGCACTTCACGAGTCACACCCGGAAGGCAACCTTCACTCACAGGGGGCGTCAACACCCGTTTCCCGAAGACCACGAAAATATTCGCCGATGTGCATTCGGCCACCCGCCCCAGTTCGTTCAGCAGAATCACTTCGTCGAGGCCCTGCCTGTTGGCTCGTTCCGCCCAACAAAGGTTCGGACCCCATGAAAGAATCTTGGCCCCGGCGAATTCGTTGGCCGCATAACGCCCGTGCGGCTGAATACCCAACCGCACGCTCTCACCCCAGTGCTTCAAATTCGCCGTCAACCCGATCGTGTCGCTGACGCGTCCGCTTCCCGGGCCTTCCCACATGCCGCCGCTGTTGCGCACCACAACCACCCGTACAGTGCAATTGGGCGCGGCGTTTGCCTCAAGCAAATTGAGAAGATCGCGCTCGACGGCATTCGGATCGGCCGGCATTTCGACGTTCAGCAGGCGAGCGTCGCGCGACATTCGCGCCCAATGCCGCTCCCAGGCAAATAGTGCCCCATCGACTGCACGCAGGGTACTGAACACGCCCCAACCCGAAAGTAACCCGAGCTGCCCGGCGAAGAGGCTCGCTTCAGCCGTTTCCCGAATATTGCCGTTGTGGAGAAAGAACCGGTGAACAGACATTCCGTGGTTTCCACTACATTATTTCATCATTGCGTCCCGTTTTGCCTTAAATTCGGTGCCCGGTTTCCATTCCGGTATTGTGTTGCCGTTGGCAACGCGATCGCCAATCCGGAAAAAGACACGCAGATCGTCGACGGCCCCCGCAAGATCCCAATCCGGTTTCACTTCGTCGGAAGGTTTGTGGTAATCGTTCGCGGTATAGTTGTCGCGCTTCTGCTTCCCGTAATCCGGTGGTTTACCGATATAGTTCGTGCCCGCGTCGGGGTCGAGCGCGGGGACACCCTGTTTGGCGAATTCGAAGTGATCGGATCGATAGAAGGACCCCTGTCCCGGCTCGGGATCGCCCGACACGGTGCGGCCATCCTCTTTGAGAACATCGGCGGCGACGTCGTCGAGAGTCGAATTTCCCAGGCCGATGAGAGTGAGATCCGAAGTCTTGCCCCACATATTCAAGACGTCCATATTGATATCGGCAAGCGTATCCTTGAGGGGATACAGCGGATTTGCGGCGTAATACTGAGTGCCCAGCAATCCCTGCTCTTCGGCCGTGACGGAGAGGAAGAGAATCGACCGTTTCGGGGCGGGCGAAAGCCTGGTGTAGGCTCGGGCGATTTCGAGCAGACCCGCGCTTCCCGATGCATTGTCGGCGGCTCCGTTGTAAATCTGATCGCCCTTCAGTTCGGGATCGCGCCCCAGATGGTCCCAGTGCGCCGTGTAGACCACGTATTGATTTTTGAGCTCCGGATCGCTGCCTTCCAGTTTTGCGACGACATTGTGCGACTCGATCTTGCGCAAGGAATTGGAGATTTTGAAACTGGCTGTCGCGCCCGGGAGCGGTACCGGCTTGAAGTCCTTGCGGATGGCGGATTGCTTGAGCGCGGCCAGATCCAGTCCGGCCATGCGGCATAACTCGACCGCTTTGTCGTACGTCATCCACCCTTCGACGGCGACGCGGCCCGCGTTGTTGTCGGGGCGCTGAATACCAAAATTCTCGCCACCCCAGCTGCCCGCAACCACTTCGAACGGATACCCGGCCGGGCCTGTCTCGTGAATAATGATTGCTGCCGCCGCCCCCTTCTGCGAAGCGATTTCGTACTTATAGGTCCAGCGCCCGTAATAGGTCATGGCGGCGCCTTTGAACATCCTGTCGTCGAGTTTTGAAGGGTCGCTGGGATCCGGGATGGCAGGATCGTTGACCAGCATCAGAATGGTCTTGCCTTTGACATCCACGTCCTTGTAATCGTCCCAGCCATATTCGGGAGCGACGACACCGTAGCCGACGAAGACTACCGGCGACTTCGCGACATTGACCTCGGGAACATAACGGCTCGATAGCGCAATGTAATCCTTCTTGTCGATCAGCGGAAGCTTGCGGCCTTTGACTTCGATGTCCGGCTGGGATTTCGAAGTGATCCCGGCGAGCGGGACATTCTGCAGAAATGTGCCATCGGGATTGCCGGGTTTAAGGCCCATCTGCTGAAACTGCCGCTGCATGTAGGCAATGGTTTTCTGTTCACCCGCCGAGCCGGGTTTGCGACCCTCGAAATCGTCCGAGGATAGCGTCTTGATCTCGCCCAGAAGAGAGTCGGCGTTAATGGTATTGAGAGCGAGTTGGAGGTTAGCCTGCTGATTACGCGCACAGGAAACCAGCAGGAGCGGGAGGGCCAGACAGATCGTTTTCATTGCTCTGGATTCAGATTAGCCGATCGGGCCGGGCAAACGCGCGCGTTCTATAATCGTCTATGGCCACCTTGGATATTCAGATCGCTCCCACGCGCGCCAGCGCCGCCGGAGTGGATCTCGATCCCGCCAGGCTGGAATTCGGCAGGACTTTCGCTCCCGACTGGTTCCTTTCCGAGTATCGCGACGGACACTGGCAGAATTCTCGCGTCGAAGCCCTTCACAACATCACGCTGCACCCCGCAGCTATCGTTTTTCACTACGGGCAATCGATATTCGAAGGCATGAAGGCGTACCGCTGGGCGAACGGAAAAGTTGCGCTTTTCCGGCCAATGGAAAACGCGCGCCGCTTCATGCGTTCGGCCGAGCGCATGGCGATGCCGCCGGTTGAGCCCGGGTTTTTCGTCGAGGCCGTGAAAGCTCTGGTCCGCGCCGACATCGAGTGGATTCCGCGTGAGCCCGGTAGCCTTTATATTCGTCCGACGATGATGGGCACCCAGGCAGGTATCGGTGTGCATGCGTCCAGCGAGTTCCTCTTTTTCATCCTCGTACTGCCCTCCGGTGCGTACTTCAAGGAGACCGGAGCGAGCGCAACCGGCACCGTTACGGTCTACGTCGCGGAAACCACATCGCGCGCCGCCGCGGGTGGAACCGGGGACGTGAAGGCGTCGGCCAATTACGCCATCAGCCTGCGCACCATCGAGGAGGGCCAGAAGCAGGGCTGTTCACAGGTTCTTTTCCTCGATTCCAATGGTCATCGGGAGGTTGAAGAACTGGGCGGGATGAACGTATTCTTCGTCGAGAACAATACGCTCTACACCCCACCGCTCAATGGCACAATTCTTCCGGGAATCACGCGCGATTCGGTAATCACCGTTGCGCGCGATCTCGGATTAACGGTGCAGGAGACTCCGGTGAAGATTGACGAGGCCGCTGAGAAGATCCAGTCCGGCCGGATCGCCGAGGTATTCGCGTGCGGCACCGCGGCTGTCGTGGTCGGAATCAAGGAACTGGTTTTCGAAACCGGTCGTCGATTGCCGATCGGCAACGGAGCTTCGGGTGAAGTCACGCGAAGGCTGAATACCGAACTACAGGGTATTCAATTCGGGCGGATCCCGGATCGCCACGGCTGGGTTGAAATCCTGTAACGCCGGATTGCTTCGCCCCTACCCTTCGAGGAGTTTGCCCACCGTTTCGAGGAGCCGGTCCGCCGAAATCGGCTTGGGCACAGCGGCGTCGGCGCCAAGCAGCCATCGCGCCATCAGATCGTCCGCTTCCATTGGCCGGCCCTGCCGCGCCGCACAGAAAAGGTCCTTCGTAAACGCGTGGCTGCTCCCCGTCATGACAAGAACTTTGGTAGCGGGATACAAACGCCGGAGACTGCGGACGCTTTCTTTGCCATAGCGGAACCGGGCAAGATCGCCGATTATCAAATCCACTCGAGTTTCGCTCAGCACCGCCCTGGCTCCGAGCAAACTGGAGGCGTCCAGCACTTCACAGCCGCCGGTGCGCAGCGCGGCTGCCAGAAATGCCCGAACTTCTTCGCTCTCATCGACTATCAATACCGTCCGGCGCCTGGAGCCGAGCGCCTTCCTCACGGCCGCAGCCAGCAGTTGCGGGGTGAACGGTTTTGCCAGCCACAAAGGCTTTCCTTTGAAAAAATCGGCTTCCCAGACGAATTCCTCCGGATATGCCGACATGTACAGCACCTTGATTCCAGGCCGGTCCGCCGCCGCGAACCTCGCCAGTTCGGTTCCCGATATCTCCGGCATCGAGAAATCCGTCAGCAGCAGATCGATGCGGGCTTTGTATTCCCGCAGCCTTGCCAGCGCCGCTTTCCCGTCCCTCGACGGAAGGACCGTATAGCCGAGGGCTTCGAGACAACTGGTGAGATGCCCGCGGATCGCCGGTTGCTCCTCCACCAGCAGAATCGTATCTTTTTGGCGTAAGTCGAGATGCCGCTCCAACGGGGCCGCCACGGACCCGGGAATCGCCGCCGCCACACCGTGGCCGGTTTTGAATTCAAGCTGCACTAATCTAAAGGAATAATATCCGATTCGATGGCAATTTGTATCGAACGGATTCAAACTATATGTTTGCTACAAGAATAGAAAACAGCGAATTTGGCCCGTGGGGCGTAAAATTTCTGTTTTTGAGAACGGTAGATCATATCCACCGGGGCGTCGTTTCTACGGGTTCGTATGTTCGAAAATGAGCCCGCGATAGTAGCAGACGCTCAGGACAATACCTCGTCCAGACGCCGTCGCAGTTCCGCCACTTCTTCCCGCAAACGGGCGACCTCCGCTTCGAGCAACGCCATCCGGTCGGAGGCCTGAACATGCACCGGTGCGGCGAACTCGACCGGACCGGCGAGCGTCTGTGCGAACCGCGGTTCCTTGGTTCCCGGGGCATGGGGCAGTTGCTGCGCCAGCGCTCCCTCGGGCCGCTCGATCATCTTGTGCAGAACGGTGTCGACTTCCTCGAGATCCGCGAACCCGTACATGCGTTCGGTGCGGCCTTTGATCTCGCCAACAGTCTGCGGACCGCGCAACATGAGCACGCACAGAATCGCAGTCTCCCGACGGCCAAGATTGAGTTTCTCGGTGAAGCGCTGCGCAAATTTGGTGACGCGGCTGCCGCTCGTAATGGCGGCGGCGTACCCGCGCGGCCGCAATGTTTCCAGCGCATCCTGCACATCGTCATCCGAATACTCGCTCACGGGCCACCGATTGGTCTTCTGATTACAAGCCGCCACCAGGCTGTTCAGAGACATCGGATAGTACTCGGGCGTCGTGTTTTCCTTTTCGATCAGCGCGCCCAGCACGCGCAGTTCGACGGCGTTTAATGGATTATCCATTTTTCACTCTGCGGGTTCTCGTTCCGCCGATTCTCGCTCCGCCGGCTCGTCCGCGCTCAGCACTCTTTCCGCCAGCGCGAATTTCAGGGCTTCAATCCCCTGCCCCGTCACGCTCGAAATCTCGAAAAATGGCAAATTCCGCGACGCCGCCAGATCGCGCAGTTCGGCCAGCTTGCCGGGATCCTGCGCCGCATCCATCTTGCTCGCCGCGACCAGCATCGGCCGCCGCGCCAATGTCTCGTCGAAGCTCTCCAGTTCCACCATCAATGTCTCGAAATCGTGGATCGGATCGCGCCCCGTATCCGACATATCCACCAGATGCACCAGCACCTTCGTCCGCTCAATATGCCGGAGGAACTGAATCCCGAGGCCTCGACCCTCGTGAGCGCCTTCGATGATACCCGGAATGTCCGCGACTACGAAACTGCGGTAATCAGGCAATTGAACCACCCCGAGGTTTGGCTCGAGGGTGGTGAACGGATAATCAGCGATCTTTGGACGGGCCGCCGAGATGCGTGAGATCAGGGTCGATTTCCCCGCGTTCGGGTAGCCCACCAGCCCAACGTCGGCCAATAGCTTCAATTTCAGCTGCAGCTTCCTGAACTCACCGGGTTTGCCTTCTTCGTGCTCCGTCGGAGTCTGATGCGTAGCCGAGGCAAAACGCGCATTCCCGCGGCCTCCGCGACCACCTTTCGCAGCGATCCATGTCTGCCCGTCGGCCACGAAGTCGCATAGCGGCTCCCCGGTTTCGTCGTCGAACACGGTGGTGCCGATCGGCACCTGGACGGTCAGATTCTCGCCGTCGTGGCCGGTGCGGTTACTGCCCTCGCCGTGGCGGCCGCGCTGCGCGCTGTATTCCGGATTGAAGCGGAAATGCAGCAGAGTATCGCGGTGTTTGGTCGCGACCATGACGATGTCCCCGCCGCGTCCGCCGTCGCCGCCGCTCGGGCCACCATGCGGAACATATTTCTCGCGCCGGAACGCCAGACATCCGTTACCGCCGTCACCGGCTTTAATGGTAATTCTTACTTCGTCGACAAGCATGAAAAAAGGCCGCTGCATGCCAGCGGCCCGATCCTTCTATAGATTCTGGTAAAGCAAATTGCTAATCTGCTGCCGATTGGCAATCGGCCTCCACGAGTTCGCTTCCAGACGGATTGCCAATCCGCCGCAGGTTCGCAACCTGCCCCACTATTGCGCGACTTCCGCCACCACGGTTCGAATATTGACGAATTTGCCCATCCGGCCGCGATCGCGAAACTCCACGATTCCGTCGATCCTGGCGAACAGCGTATCGTCCTTGCCCCAACCCACATTTTCGCCGGGCTTGATCCGGGTACCGCGCTGGCGCACGATTATGGAACCGCCGGGAACCACCTGTCCGCCGAACGCCTTGATGCCCAGCCGCTGCGCGTTCGAGTCGCGACCGTTCTTGGAACTGCCTAAACCTTTTTTATGTGCCATGAATTAGTTTCCGTCGACCTGCGCAGCTTCGGCGACAATGTCGCGAATGCGGACTTCGGTATAAGGCTGCCGATGCCCCTGCGTGCGCTTGTACTGTTTCTTGCGCTTGAACTTGAAGACCAGAATCTTGTCCGCGCGGTCGTGTGCGGAGACTGTCGCATTGACGCGAGCCGTGCCCGCATTCTCGCCTGTGAGCAGATCGCCGCTGTCGGGGAAGAGTGCGACAACCTTGCCGAGCGCGATTTCCGCTCCGACTTCGGCGGGCAGACTCGGAACCCGTATCACGTCGCCTGGAGCGACGCGAAACTGTTTTCCGCCCGTTTCGATAATTGCATGCATTGGGAAATGAACCTCTTCTGGAATGCCGGGCGCACACCTCCACGCCTCGGCGAATAGCCGAAACCACAATTTTAATACAAAGGTCACACGGAAAACAACTCTCCCCACCCTGGTTCGGTGCTGCCGGGGATTTTTCTCTCTCGCGGCACGTCAAGTGCAATCCCCACGGGTGATATAGTGCCGATGCTGAATCTTCTATTCCAAAATGCCAAAGCGGGCCGGCATCGAGGCTTCACTTCGATTTTTCGCCATTTCGGCGCCCTGGGTCTGTTCTCTCTGGCGATCCTCGACAGTTCGCCGCTGCCCACCTTCGGTGGTCCGGACATCCTGATCGCCATCCTCGCGGCCACTCATCGCGATCCGTGGTACGAATATGCGGCAGCTACCACCGCCGGATCGGTAATCGGCGCCTTCCTGACATTCCGCCTCGCTCGCGGCGCCGGATCGGCGTATTTGAAAACCAAATTCGCAAAGGGCCGAGCTTTGGCGCCGTTGCGGCTGTTTGAGAAATGGGGCACGGGCATCCTGGTGGCTTCGACTGCCATTCCTTTCCCGCTTCCGACCAGCGTGTTTTTCGCTGCCGCCGGGGCTTCCAGCTACCGCACGGACCAGTTTATTGTCGTCGTGGCGGTCTGCCGAGCCGTGCGATACGCGGCTATCGCGATCGTGGCCGATCGTTACGGCCGTCATTTCGTCCGCGTACTCCGGCATCCGACGCAGTATTGGGGATGGTTCGTGTTGTCCATTGCCGCCATCGCGGCACTGATCGCCGTCTGGATTTTGATCAACCGGAGGCTCAAGGCAGCATCGAATGTACCCGATGCAGGCGATCTTGTCGCCGATTCGCACTAGCGCGGCGCCGCATCCGGCTTGCCTGCCCGGAGCAACGCGTCGGCACGCAGTTCACGCGCCATGCTGTCCGACGGCCGCTGCTTCAACGCGGCAAGAAAGGCGACCGCGGCTGCATCGAATTTGTTCTCGCGCAGGAGCGCCTGGCCATAAAGAACGGCCGCCGGATAGATCTCCGCGGGCATCGGCGTCAGCTGATTCTGCCTTTCTTTCAGCGCCCGCGCCAGTTCGTCCGCGGCCTCGGCGTATTTCTTTGCATAGAGCAGGCCCGCGCCCTTTTCAAAGGCATCGCTCGAAAGCGCGAGCGCCGCGAATGCCTTATTCAAAGCCTCGGGATCGAGACCCGTTTCTTCGGCAATCTTGCCCATCTGAGAACGACCCATTACGAACGGAGTGGCAATCGCCGCCACGACACGAGGGTTTGTCAAAGCCTTCACCTCGCCGCGCTGGATCACGATAACCGGGATAGGTTCCGGACCATCGGGCCTCCTGGCCAGTCCGTCGAACGGCCACACCAGCACCGGGTCCCCTTTGGCCCGCGTCAACTTCAAGGCGAACCATCCATCGGCATCGGGCTCACCCGCTTCGACTGAAACACCCGTGGGCTTCTTCCCGCGCGCGTCCGTGAGATCGAAATGGGGACCATCGGCTCCCGGCAACTGAAGCGCCGCCAGCAGAAGGACGATCGCCGGTTTCATTCCTCCCTCAAAATCTCCAGGGGTTTCTGGCCCAGGGTACGGAAGCTCGCCAGCCAGCCTGTGGCAATCGCCAGGATCGCCGTACCCGCGATCGAAACCAGCATTGGCAGCGCATCCGGCCTCGTCTTCGCGTCCAGCAACCGATTCAGGACCGCCCATGCAAACCCGCCCGCCAGCAATCCGCCCATTAACCCGGCGACCGTCCCGATTACCAGAAATTCAATGGAGAAAATCTGCGCAATGCGCTTGCGCGTCGCACCCAGGGTTTTCAGTATCACCACTTCGCGAATGCGCCGGAAGCGCGTGCCGGCCACGCTCGAGGCCAGGATAATGGCGCCCGCCAGAATGGAAAACGCGGAGATAAACCGCACCACCAGCGAGATCTGGTCGACCACCGACTGAATCGTATCCAGTACATCCGCCATATTGACCACGGTGATCGTGGGAAAACGGTCGTAAACCGCTTTCTGGATGGCGGGAACCGACGCGGCTGCCGCCCGTATGCCGCCGTAATAAATCGCCGGCAGGCCCGCAAGCGCCTCCGGCGTGAGATAGAACTCAATGCGCGCCGTCAGCCGCACGGCTTCGCTTCGATGAATGGCCACGACCGTCGACGCGAACGTCTTTTGCGGCGTGGTCCAGACAATGGTCGATCCCAGATGCAGGTTGAGTATTTTGGCCGCCGATTCGGCCACCGAAACCTCGGGGGTGACGGGGTGCCCATCCGCCGTCCACCAGTGACCCGACACAGTTTGCGTAAACGCCGGTTTCTCGGCCGCCGGCGAGACGGTGACGGTGCGCGAATATCGCCGCACCACGCCGCGCGCGGTCTCACGTATCAGTGGTACGCCGTCGATCGATTGAATCTGCGCCGAAACCGCGCCGATCATCTCCGGCGCGCCTTCCACGCCCGGCATCCCCGATACGAGCTTGTACACCGCATCGCGATTGGCGGCTGTCACGTCGAGGAGATACACGTTCGGCATACCGGGAGGCGCGGTGCGAACGATATCCTGCAGCAGCCCTCGCTGCACGATCCATACCGTGACGGTGAACATAACGCCCACGCCCAGCGCCATCACCGCCGCGCCCGCGTGGTTGCCGGGACGGTAAAGATTGGCAATTCCCTGGCGCACCACCGGTCCGGCGCGCCGCGGCAGATGGCGGCTGAACCAGCGCAGCGACCGCAGCAGCACCCACGCCACCGCCGCCAGCGATGCCAGCCCGACAGCGATGGCGATGGCGAAATAAACGCCCGTTTTCCCGTTATCGCTGAGCCATGCCGCGACCGCGCCGACACATATCAGAATCAGCACCGCCGAGATAACTGAGCCCGCCGTGCGCTTCCACCACTCGGCCGCGCTGGGCGCCGGAGCTGCCATCTCGCGCCGGAAAATCAGCGCGGGCCGGATGGTCCGGATGCCCAGCAACGGCGGCACCGTAAACAACAGCACCACCAGCATGCCGACCATCAGTCCCTGCAGCGCCGACACAAAATCGAACCGGGGAATCATCGAGATCTGGAAATACCGTGACAGAAAAACCGGGAATATCATCTGCACCAGGCTGCCCAGCGCGATGCCAGCAATGCTTCCCGCCAACCCCAGTCCCGCGGTCTGCATCACGTAAATGCGCAGTATCTGGTTGGACTTCGCGCCCAGGCATTTCATGACGGCGATCGAATCCATCTTCTGCTGCAGATGCGCCTGAATCGCGGTAGCCACGCCCAGCGCGCCGATCACCAATGCAATCAGGCTGACCAGCGAAAGGAAGGTGGTCGATTGCCGCAGCCCCTGTTCGATCAGCGGATGCGCCTCGCTGTAGTCGGCAATCAGGGCGTCGCGGAAAACGTTATGCAGATCGTCGCGGACTTCTTTAATCGGTATCGCGGGCGGTATTTTGAAGAGAAAACGCTCAGCGGCGCGGCTTCCGGCCACCAGCAATCCCGTGCGTGCCAATCCCGCGCGAGACATCATCAGCCGCGGCCCGACGTTGATACTGCCGGTCATGCGATCGGGCTCGTTGGTGATCTCCGCGCTGATGCGATACGGCTGGCCACCGATGCGAATGCTATCGCCGATATGGGCATTCAGACGCAACAGAACGCCATCGGCCACCGCGACCGTATCCGGCTTCAGGGCAGCCTGGATATCCATCGGCGGATTGAATTTCACTGTGCCGTAAAACGGATAAGCGGCGGGGTCGACCGCCTTCACCGAGATCAGCATCGGCGCCGCGTCATTCGGCGGCGAGGCCATGGTCAGCGTCTCCGTCACCTGCGTCCGCGCGATGCCGCGCTTCGACAGCGCATCCATTTCGGCGGCCTGTGGCGCGTTTGGAAGCTGGAAGGTGCGCACCGTGAGATCCGCCGCCATGAACGTGCGCGCATCGCGCTGCAGCATGGTGTGAAATGCGCGGGAGAAACCGCGCACCCCGGTGAGCGAACCCACGCCGGCCGCGACCGCCAGAATCACGAAGACAAACCGCCCCGCCGACGCCCGCGTCTCGCGCCACGCGATTTTGGCGGCCGTGCGATATGGGCTAGACCTGCGCATGCGACAGAGCCACAGCCTGATCGCTCACCACCAGGCCGTCCCGCAACGTGATGACGCGATCCGCGTGGGCCGCGAGCGCGGGATCGTGCGTCACCATCACGAGCGTCGCGCCTTCCCGCCGGTTCAGTTCGAGAAGCAGTTCCAGCACCTGTGCGCCCGTCTTGCCATCCAGGTTTCCGGTGGGTTCATCGGCGAGCAGGATCGGCGGCTTCGTAATGAATGCGCGGGCCAGCGCTACCCGCTGCTGTTCCCCGCCGGACAGCTGAATCGGATAATGATCCAGCCGGTCCGCCAGACCCACGCGCGTCAGCAGTTCCCGGGCGCGCGCCAGCACGTCCGCTCCCGCGCCCGCCAATTCCGCCGGCAGCAGCACATTCTCTTCCGCGGTCAGGGTCGGAATCAGTTGGAAGGATTGAAACACGAAGCCGATTTTGCGCCCGCGCACCTCGGCCATGCGATCTTCCGAGAGCCCGGTGATATCTTCCCCGTCGAGCAGCAGTTTGCCGCTGGTGGCGTTGTCCAGACCCGCCAGCAAACCGAGCAGAGTGCTTTTTCCGCTTCCCGAAGGTCCCATGATGGCCACGAACTGGCCTCGCGGAATCGCCAGATCGATGCGGCGCAGAATCTCGACCCGGTGCGTCGGTGTCTGAATGGTTCGCGTCAGACCGATGACTTCAATGATCGGCAACGTCACTCTTTCGTCTGTCATCATTATGGCAGTGCCACTGAAATGGATGCTTCCGGCGGCGCTGGCCGTTGCACTCGCCGGCTGCGGAAGCCGTGAAACTCAGGAGCAGGCGCCCCAGCCTCAGCTTTCTGCCGCGGTTCAAGCGCCTTCGGTTCAAAAACCTTCCATTCATAACGAAGATACGCGCCCCGTGATCGCCGCGTTCGGCGATAGTCTTTCCGCCGGGTTTGGCGTCGAGCCAGGGAAGAGCTACCCGGACGACCTGCAGCGGCTGCTGGATGCCGAAGGCTATCGCTATCGGGTGGTGAACCTGGGCGTCAGCGGCGACACGACGACTGATGGCGTGCAGCGTCTGCCGTCCCTCCTCGCGGTGCATCCGGCCATTGTGATCCTCGAATTCGGCGGGAACGACGGCCTGCGCGGCTTACCGGTG
>CAWBIS010000182.1:0-18530 GCA_963788485.1 Terriglobia bacterium | reverse complement strand
TCGGTGTCATCGCGGTCGCAATGGTGCGCGGCCGGAACCCGGATTGCCACTGTTTCGGCCAACTGCATTCATCGCCCGTCGGCTGGCCGGTAATCGTTCGGAATCTTCTGCTCGGTTTTTGCGCGGTGTGGTTGATCGCCAGAGGCCGGGGTCACTCGGGACCCGCTGTATGGGCCTGGTTCAGCAGTCTCGACGCCTTCGAAAGCAAAGTCGCGATGGTTGCGGCCTGCGCAGTGGCGTTTCTCTTTGTGCGAGTTCTCCTTCGCGCTCGCGCGAAGCCCGAGCCGGTCGAAATCGCGTCTGAGGAATCAGTCGAAGCCGAAGCGGAAAACGAAGTCGCCGCCGCAGAGCCGGAAGAAGAAGTGGCCGCGCCGAGACCGCGTCCCGCTACGGTCGCCGTCGCGATCGAAGCGCCGAAGCCGGACGTAACCCATCCTCTCGACATCGGTCTCGACATCGGAACGCCCGCGCCGGAATTCGAATTGCCCGCACTGGACGGCGAGACGCGTTCCCTGCAATCGTTGCGCGCGGGCGGCAGAGACGTGATGCTGATCTTCTCCAGCCCTTTCTGCAAATCCTGCGAGGCGCTGGCGTCGAACCTGGTGCAGTGGACGCGCGGCTGGACCGGCCTGCCGCAGATCGTCGTGATCAGCCGCGGCAGCGTGCGCGACAATCTCGACAAACTGAAGGGCCTCCAGCCCTCGCAGGTGCTGTTGCAGCGCAAAACCGAAGTGGCTCACGCTTATGACTGTTCGGCGACCCCCACCGCCGTTCTCATCGGCGCCGACGGCCTGATCCGGACGCAACTCGTCTCCGGCGGACTGGCAATCAAGCAACTGATCCTTTCCAACGTAAAGCGCGAGGATATGGCCTCGGCGAAGACTAAATCGGCGCAAAGAGCGTCGGTGTTCGGCGGTTAGTGAGAGCGCAGCGGAAATATATCCAGATAGCAGCACGTTTCAGGCGGCAATCACCGAAGCTCTCGCCCTGCCGCGCACCAGATACAAGCCGGCCCCGACCAGATTACTCACCAGCACCGTTCCCAGAATCTTTATCGCGTAGACTCCCGGACTCACCACATCGACATACGGATGCACGAACAGCATCAGGCTGAAGAACGTCGAAACGAACCCCAGACCGGCAACCCACGGCAGCCACGACGGCAAGCGGCGCCGCATGCTCGCCGCGCCGACGACAGGGATTGCGAACATCACCAGATACGCGATGCCATAGTGAATACCCGCCGCATTCACCAGCAGCTGATTGCTTTCCTGTGCTTGTACGCCGATCGCGCTCAAAGCCAGAAACGCCGCGATAATTCCCGCGCAGCCGGCTATCGAGTTCACTGGCGTTCCCCACGCCGGGTGCTGCCGCACGAACCAATCCGGCAGCAGGTGGTCCCAGCCGGCTGCCATCGGCAACCGCGTCACGCCCGTCAGCATCAGGCTGCATTGCCCGACCGCCGAGACGAGTATCATCGCGATGGCAACCGTCACGAAGAGACTCGCCAGTCCCGAGTTCCCCAGGGCCATGCGAATGGTCTGGGGGATCGGCGAGATGAAGTTGACTTTCCTGCTTCCGACAAACGCCACCACGGAGCTCGTCCCCAGAATGAACATCGTGCAGATGATGGGCGAAGCGACTACCACGCTTCGGCTGACGGTGCGCGCCGGCGCCTTGCTTTCACCCGCGAGGATTGCCACATACTCAAGCCCTCCCTGGGCACCGAACATCATCTGGGCGAAGATCGTGAGGAAGAACAGATTGAAGACCGGTTTCGCCAGTGGGAGCGGGTCCCAGTGCGAGATCGAATGATGGAACAACGCCCAGACGGGCAGTGCGATCAGCACGCCAAACGCGACGACGTGGCCGAGACCGCCGAAGTTGTGCAGCCACTTGCCGACGCTTAGTCCGCGTACCGCCGCCATGGAAAGCGCCAGCAGCACTCCGCATGACAAGGCGAAGACCGCAGGCTTTTCCGCCGGCAGCCAGGCCGCGGCGGGCCCCACCATATAGGCGACCGTTGTCGGAATGGAATAGAGGACCTGGGCCAGGATGATGAGCGCATAACCGGCGATATTCCAAAAAACCAGAAAACCCGCGAAATCGCCGAACGCCGCGTGCGCCCATTGATAAAGACCTCCCTCGAGCGGCAGGACGCGGTTCAGATTGAAAACGGTCGCGGCCATCGGCAGGAAAAACAGCGCCATCGCAGCGATCCAGGTGACCGTGTGCGCCTGCCCCAGAGCGGAGGCGACGCCCACCCAGGACGCGCCGACGACTGCGAGGATCTGCGCCAGCACGAGATCGCGCAGGCCAAGCTGACGGCAGAGATGATGCTCCTCGCTCTCGACAGCCATGAGATTTACGCCATCATCCCATATCGGCCACTGTGGCCTCACGGGCCATATAGAATGACGGGATTCAGCATGTCGGCCCTTTCCGAGCAGTTCGGCCAGATCGACATCTACCTGTTCGATCAGCTCCTCCGCGGGCGTATCACGCCTGGAATGCGAATCCTCGATGCCGGCTGCGGCAGCGGGCGCAACCTGGTCTATTTTTTGCGCGCGGGCCAGGAGCAATACGAGATCTTCGGCGCCGATTCCGACCCGCGAGCGATAGCCGCGGTGCGCCGCCTGGCCGCCACGCTCGACCCGCGTTCAAGGGCGGAGAATTTTCGAATCGAACCGGTAGAGAGAATGTCTTTCCCGGAGTGCTTCGCCGATGTGGTGATCAGCAGCGCCGTTCTCCACTTCGCGCGTTCCGACGAACACTTTCGCGAGATGCTGGAAGGAACCTGGCGCGCCCTCAAGCCGGGCGGATTGTTCTTCTCTCGCCTTGCATCCTCAATCGGCATCGAACACCAGATCACACCACTCGAGGAGCGCCGCTTTATCCTGCCCGATGATTCCGAGCGCTATCTGGTGGACGAGCCGCTGCTATCCCGGCTGGCGCAGGATCTTGGCGGGCAGCTCGCCGATCCTCTCAAAACGACCGTGGTGCAAAACGAACGCGCCATGACTACGTGGGTGCTCAGAAAGAACGCCTGATTTCAGCCGGCCACCCGGTGCAGCTTCATCAGGTTCGTGGAACCCGCGCGGCCGATCGGCTGCCCCGCCACGAACACCACCTTGTCGCCTGGATGCAGGAATCCTTTTCCCACCAGAAACGAATCGATCTGCTCCAGCATTCCATCGGTCGTTGTGACCTCGGGCGCAATCATCGGGACCACGCCGAAATTGACCAGCAGCCGCCGCACAGTGGCAGGCGAGCCGGTCATGGCGATGATCTTGACCGGCGGCCGATAGCGCGAGATCAGCCGCGCGCTGTAGCCGGTGGTGGTGAAGACGACGATCGCCTGCACGCCCGCAGCTTTGGCAGCCGTATAAGCGGCATCGGTAACCACATCGGAGTCGGACGAGCCGCCGAAGTGCGAACTGTCGCTGAACCCCCGGCGTTTGAAACTGCGTTCCGCTTCCGCCGTGATCCGCGCCATATACTGGACCGCTTCCACCGGGTATTTGCCAACCGATGTTTCCGCGGAGAGCATCACGGCGTCGCTGCCGTCGTAAATCGCATTGGCCACATCGCTGACTTCCGCGCGCGTCGGGTTGGCGCTTTCGATCATCGATTCCAGCATCTGGGTGGCGGTGATCACGAAACGATTGGCGCGCCGCGCCTGCCGTATGAGCCGCTTCTGAATCGGCGGGACGGTTTCGAGCGACATCTCGACGCCCAGGTCGCCCCGCGCCACCATGATTCCGTCTGTGACCGCCAGAATCGCATCGATATCGTGCACCGCTTCGGATTTCTCGATTTTGGCGATGATAGGCACTCTCTGCGCGCCCATTCTTTCGCGCAGAGCGATCACATCATCGGCGTTGCGCACGAACGAGAGCGCAACGAAATCCACTCCGGCGGCCAGGCCGGCACGCAGATCCGCCAGATCTTTCGGCGTCATGGAAGGCGCGCTTACCTTGACGCCAGGCAGATTAATGCCCTTCTGATCGCCGATTGGTCCGCCGGAGACGACCTCGAAACGCACGGCGGTTCCGTCGTTCGACAGGGCGCGCAGCGTGACGCAGCCGTCGTTCAACAGCACGCGGTCGCCCGGTTTCACGTCGGAAGCAAAGGCTGAATAAGTGGTGGAGGCGCAGGTCTCGTCGCCCAATCGCACGGCGGTCGTGATGGTGAATTCGGCGCCGCTGCGCAGGACGCACGAGCCGCCGGCAAATCGGCCCAGACGAATTTTCGGCCCCTGCAAATCCAGCAGAATGCCTGTGGGAGATCCTGTAGCGGTCTCGGCTTCGCGGACGGTACGAATCCGTCGGGCGTGCTGCTCCCACTCCCCGTGCGATGCGTTCAACCGGAATATCTGCGCCCCGGCGCGGATCAAGGCTCGCACCGTCTCGGGCGAGTCGCTTGCCGGCCCCAGGGTAACAACGATTTTCGCGTTCGCCATGCACCATCTTCACAGGGTCGAACGTCTGAGCGCTACTTCTGGAAATTAATTTCGATCGCCGCGCGCACATCGACCGGAGCGCCGTGCGCGCAGTACTAACGGGGGCAAGAAATCAAGCGGGGATTTTCGGGAGCCGGCGGATCAGTTTCCTTCGAGGCCGAAGGCCTGGTCCAGACTCCAGGGACCGGCTCCAGCGGAACTGAGCCACAGGAAGAAAAAGCAGTAGAACACGGCGAGCTCTCCACCGTTCGTGAGCGGCCAGAATCCCCGCGGCGCGTGTGCGGTGAAGTAGCCGATCGCCATTTCCCCGGAAAGTACAAACGCCGCAGGCCGGGTGAAGAGGCCCAGAATGATCAGGGCTCCGCCGATGGTTTCAAGGACGCCCGCCGCTCCCAGCATGGACGACAAAGGCGGACGGAATCCGCCCATTCCGCCGAACGCACCGAATAACTTCTGCCAGCCGTGAAGCGAGAACGTGAAACCCACCGCGATTCTGACGAGCGAGCGAAGATGGGATTCGAAGGGCGCGAGTGCCTTGCAAATGTTGGCCATGAGCGATTACCTTATCATCTCGCGGCCCTGGCCCGGAGCCTGAGCCCGAAACTCTTCTTTGATAGGCAGCGGGCCTTCACGCGTGAGAAGGTTGAGGGCGGCGATCATGATGCTGCGCTGCAGTTCTTCGTCATGCGGTTCGCCCAGCGGAAAGCCGAGCGGGCGATCTACCGAGAGCACGCGCGGCGGTTCCACCTTTCGCGTCACGTCCATCAGGAGCGAGATCGATACGGTCGTGATGCCGCTCTTCTCGATAATGCTTTGCAGCAGCACGGCTGCCTGGTGACAGAACGGTCATACGGGGACCAGAAAAACGGCGTCCACCGCATCCAGCCTGAGCTTTTCGGCGATCTCCGGACCGCTCTCTCGTATCAACTTTGCCGGCGCGATAATCGAGCCCATGATGCTGAAGTGCCGGGGCGCGGCCTCACCCACGACTCCGCTCTCGCTCAACTCGCGCAGGCGGTCCAGAGGAAACGCCAGATTCCGATCCGATTCGATGCCCGAGTGATCGAAAGCATCGCTCGTATGGCCGATCCGCAGCGTTTCAACCTCTGTCTGCGAGGCGATTTCGCGGTAGGAACAATCGTCGTGCCGGAACGATTGCTCGAAGGGAGGCTGGTCAGGCAAATAGAAACCGGCGGTCGTGATCAGAGCGATGCGGGCCTGATTCAATGGCCGGTTCAATCGCGTTCCCGGACGCCAGTCAACCCTGCGGAACGGGTATGCCTGAATCAGGGCCCGATGGGTGAGCTTTAAGTCCGACAGGTGCGCCATAATCCGTTCAGGTCCGCCGTCGGGACCTCTGACTCGCGGTTAATATGAGTTTTGCATGCCTCTAACCCTTTCCCTGGCTGAGGGGCGCCGTCTGGCTCTGACCGCGCAGGGGTTCGACAGAGGGCGGCCCCGGCGTGCGACCGTTCGGCATTTGCGCGCTACCATCCGGCGGTTGGGATTGCTGCAGATCGATTGCGTTAACGTGGTGTGCCCGGCGCATTACATGGTCCCGTTCTCTCGCCTCGGACCTTACGACTGCGCGGCATTCGACAAGTTGGTTTACCGCAGCGGCGAATTTACCGAGCATTGGGCGCACGAGATTTCGATCGTCCCCACCGAGTCCTGGCCTCTGCTGCGGTACCGGCGCGAGACGGATCGTTTCCGCCCATGGGGATTCGAAAGGGTGCTGGAAGAGCGCGCTGCCTACGCCGCCTGGGTCCTCGAAGAAATCAAACGGCGCGGGCCGCTGGCGGCCGACGACCTGCCGCCTCCGGACGACAGGCCCGCCAGAATACCTGGTTCCTGGATTGGCACAGTTACCCGCGGCGTGCTGGAGGCGCACTTCATGCGAGGAACACTGGCAGCGGTGTGCAGGCGCTCCGATTTCTCCCGAGTCTACGATCTGGCCGCGAGATTGATACCGGAAGTGCACATCTCGCGGCGCGTGGAGTACGACGAAGGGCGCCGCGCGCTTCTGCTCCAGGCGGCGCGGGCGCATGCCGTCGGCACCGCCCGTGATCTGGCCGACTATTACCGGATGCCTGTCGGCGAGGCGCGCCCACGCCTGCGCGAATTGGTGGAGACGGGAGCGCTGCACGAGGTTCGAGTCGAGGGCTGGCGGGAGATCGCCTATCTGGATCCGCAGGCGAGCGCGCCAAGGCGGATCGAAGCGGCGGCACTCCTTTCGCCATTCGATCCGCTGATCTGGTGCCGTCCGCGCGTGGAACGGCTGTTCGGTTTCGAGTACCGGGTGGAGATTTTCGTGCCCCCGGAGAAGCGCAGGTATGGATTCTATGTCATGCCCTTCCTGCTCGGCGAGAGACTGGTCGCGCGCGTGGACCTGAAAATGGATCGCGCCAGTGGACGCCTGCGCGTGCTGGGGAAATGGTTTGAGGGACGAAAGACGGCGGCTGTGGACTCGGCGCTATCGTCCGAACTCCGTCTCCTCGAAGCCTGGTTGGGTTGACCGGCTGCAGCCCAGCCAATCGCCGATGTTACTCCTCGTCTGTGTGATCGGGAAAAATGAAGGTTGCGCCAAAGACCCGTGGCGTATGATACGGAGGCCGCGGGATAGCTGTGGGGCGTCCCGGTAGGGATTCCGGGAGCGGCGTATGATCTATATTGCAACCGAAGGCATCGAAGAGGAGCCGATATGATCCGGTCATTCAGGAAGGCGCCATACATTCCACTGGCTGTTGTCGCCATGACGCTCACGGCATCCCTGGCCAGCGCGCAATGGGACCCGTACCCGTGGAAGCGAGTGCCGCGTACCCCTGATGGGAAAGTGGATCTCAACGCGCCGGCGCAGCGAACCCGCGACGGCAAGCCCGATCTGTCCGGCTTCTGGATGCCGGAGGATCAGGTCAAGTATCTGCTGAACCTCGCCGCCGACATGAAGCAGGACGAAATTCCGCTCACACCATGGGGGCGGGACCTGTACAACAAGCGCATCGCAAACAACGGCAAGGATCACCCCGGCGTTTCCTGCCTGCCGTCCGGCATACCGGAAAAGGACAACATCCCCGACGGCCTCAAGCTGGTGCAGACCGAAGATCTGATTCTCCTTCTGCACGAATCCCGCACAATCTTCCGGCAGATCTTCACTGATGGCCGGCCGCTTCCGAAGGATCCACAGCCCACGTGGATGGGTTATTCGATCGGCCATTGGGACAAGGACACGCTGGTGGTGGAGACGATCGGACAAAACGGCAAGACGTGGCTCGACATGCGCGGGCTGCCGGGAACCGAATCCCTGCGCGTTATTGAGCGCTTCTCCCGGCCGAGGATCGGGCATATGGACATTGCAGTCACCATCGACGATCCCAAAGCCTACACGAAGCCATGGAACGTCAACCTGGCCTGGCGGCTGGAACCGGATACCGATCTCATCGAAAGTATCTGCGAAGAGAATAATCGGGACCCCGCCCACATGGTCGGAAAATGACATGGGTTGAAGTCGTGATGAGGCAGACGTTTCCGGTTCTCAGCGCCGCCGTGCTCGCAGCCGGCGCCGCGATCGCACAGGTTCAGAGCCCCGCCGCGCGGCCCAGGCCCATACCCGTCAGCCATGAAGCCTATCCTGCCGCCCAGGTCCAGGCCGGCGAACTGCGATTCGTTTCTCAATGCGGATTTTGCCATGGCCGGGATGCGGCCGGCGGTGAGACGGGACCGGATCTGACACGCTCCGAACTGGTTGCCGCGGACACGCATGGCAACAAGATCGGTCCACTGCTCAGCGCGGGGCGGCCCGACGCGGGCATGCCCGCCTTCCATTTGAATGATGAGGAAGTGAAAGCGATCGCCGCTTTTATCCACACGCAGGCGAACAAATTCGCCGCGCTCGGCGGCGGGCGCCGCTCGGTGGATCCGGGTGATCTTGCCACCGGCAACGCCGCGGATGGCCGCGCGTATTTCAATGGCGCCGGCGGCTGCGCGGGATGCCATTCGGCTACAGGAGATCTGGCGGGCGTTGCGACACGCTATGAGGGATTGGTTCTGCTCGAACGCATGCTGTATCCCAGCGGCCGTCCGGCCCCGGCCCCGCCCAAAGCGATCTTCGCGCTTGCGTCAGGCCAGACGATCACCGCGCCTCTGGTGGCTGAGGATGAATTCAGCGTCACCGTTCTCGATCCCCTCGGAACGCGTCAGACTTATGCAAAAGACAAAGTGAAAGTGAAGATTGAGAATCCGATGTCGGCGCACTTCGATCAGCTCGGAAAATACACCGATGCCGAGATGCACAATGTTCTTGCATATCTGCAAACGCTGAAATAAGGAAGCATGCGAGTCTTACCGATTGCCGCAATGAGCATCGCCCTGGCAGCGTCGGCCGGGGCGCAGAGGGCCGAACCGAACAACCCGGCGCATCCGCGGGCGGACAGCTGGCTCACGTATCACGGAGACTATAGCGGCCGGCGGCACAGCCCCCTGACTCAGATCACTCCGGACAACATCGCGCGGCTGCAGCGGGTGTGGCGCTTCGATACCGGCCAGAATCAGGCAATCAAGGCTTCGCCGATTCTTATGGACGGCATCCTCTACATCACGACACCGGATAATCTCTGGGCCGTCGACGCGCGCACCGGCAAGGAGCGCTGGCATTATCAGCACCCTCGCAACAACGCGTTCCACATCGGCCATCGCGGCGCCGCGGTTTACAAAGACACCGTGTATCTGACCACGCCCGATTGCCATCTGATCGCCTTCGACGCGCGTGACGGCAGGAAGAAATGGGATGTGGTGATTGCCGACTCGGACAAAGGTTATTGGTCGAGCAACGCTCCGCTGGTTGTGGGGAACCACGTGCTGGTCGGGGTTTCCGGCGATTTCGATAACGTGCCGGGACAGTTGAAGTCGATCGACGCCGATACGGGAAAACTGCAGTGGATCTTCTACAGCACGCCGCCCGCGGGCGCGCCGGGGTCCAATAGCGGAGGTGCCACAGGTGGCCAGATGTGGACCACGGGCACTTACGATCCGGAACTCAACCTGGTGTTCGTCGGCACGGGAAATCCGACGCCGGTGTTGAATGGCGCCGCGCGGCCCGGTGACAATCCGTGGACGTGCAGCATCGTGGCATTGAATCCGGACACGGGAAAGCTGGTCTGGGGGTTTCAGGTCTCGCCCCACGATACGCACGATTGGGACGCGAATGAAGTACCGGTTCTGGTGGATGCCGACTTCAATGGCCAGCCCCGCAAGATGGTGATGCAGGCCTCCCGCAACGGCTATTTCTTCGTGCTGGACCGAACCAACGGCAAAAGCCTGCTGACCGCTCCCTTTGCGGCGGTCAACTGGGCCAGAGGAGTCGATTCGCGCGGACGCCCCATTCCCGACCCGGGAAAGGAGCCCGCCAGGGACGGAGTGCTGGTGGCGCCCAACGAGGCCGGCGCCACCAATTTCCGGCCACCCAGCTTCGACCCGGGGACCGGGTTGTTTATTGTGAACGCGCAGGACGGCTACGGCATTTACTTCTTCAAGCCGGAACATGGAGCGTACGGCTGGGCCGGCGCGGACTACACTATCGCGGGCAAGTCGTTCCTGAGAGCGATCGATTATAAAACGGGCAGGATCGCCTGGGATCATCCGATCGGCGATGGGGCGGGAACTGCCGGCGTGCTGACGACGGAGTCGGGCCTGACCATCAGCGGCGACAATCGCACCAGCGTGATGGCCCTTCGAACTCGCGACGGCGCGACGCTGTGGCATGAAGACATTGGCCGCGTGCAAAACGCACCAATCACGTTTGAGCTCGACGGCAAACAGACTCTGATTGTGGGCGGCGGCGGGTCGCTCTATGCTTTCGCTGTTCAGTAAACTTCAGCCGGCGATCTTTACGGAACTACTCCTTCGCGAATCTCCTTCGCGAATCCGCGACGCCGTCGCGGGCAACCGGATAAGCCGTTCAGTGTATTCCGCCGGCATCTGGTCCCAGGTCCTTCCATCCAGCAGTCTGCCGGTCCGGGATTTCAGGACACCACCCCATTGCTTGAAGAAGAAGGCGACGCCCTCCTGTTGGCAGCGGTCCCGCAGCTCGCGAATCCAGTCCGGATCGACCGGGCGAGCTCCGGGTCCCGATTCACCGCCCACGATGGCCCAATCGATGCCTTTCAGGTTGAGCTTGCGGAGCGGGCCGAGCAGCGGCTCGATACTCAGGAACTTGACGTGGGCGCCGGTTTCTCTCAGGTCGTCGGCCCGGAAAATATAATCCTCGTTTTCGATGCTGACACCCATCCAGATTTGTGGTTGCCAGTTCAGGGCGGAATTGAGGTCACGAAGCCGGTCGGAGCGTTTGGTGAGCACCTGATACTGGTGCCAGCGGGCGCGCGTCATCACGTCGAATACCCGATTTATATATTCCAGCGGCACATCGGCATGAAAAAGGTCGCTCATGCTGTTGACGAAGATGCGCCTCGGCTGCCGCCAGTGCAGAGGATGTTCGAGCATCCGGGGATGCAGCGTGAGTTTGAATCCATCGCCATAGTTGGGCTGCCCCATCGCTTTCAGCCGCATGGACAGACGTTCGGCGTAACAGTGTTTGCAGCCGGGGCTGATCTTTGTGCACCCGGTCACCGGGTTCCACGTGGCGTCCGTCCATTCGATGTGTGAGCCGTTTCCCATAAACCACCCGTTTGGCGAAAGTACTTCAACTATTTTCCCCTTTTCATTTTCGCCGCCTGCTCCGCCATTCAATTGCGGGACTGCTCTACCGAAAGGATTATCGCTGAGCGATGCTCCGGACCATGAAGAATCTCCTGGTGCGCGATTACCATCGTGCAGGCATCGCCCAGGGGCTCACCGCTTCCGGGATTCCGCGAATAACGCGGGTAAGCGCCGCTGCCAATGATCACGCGGATGCAATGTCCGCGGCGAAATCGATATGCGGTCGGCCAAAACTCCACCTGCACCTTACGCGCTCGCCCCGCGTTCGGAAGGTCGGCCCGCAATCGTGTATAGCCGTCGCAGACGTTGGTTGAACGTGAGTTTGGCGCCACATCGCACAAGCACAGATAAAGATCCGTAAACTCCGTGCTGGAGCGCAGAAATATTTCTCCCGAAACAGCACCGATCACGTCCAGATCCGCGCTCATCGGTTCCGTGCTGAAGATCAATACGTCGGATCGGCGCTCGAGGCCGGCCATGTCGCCCGAACCGCTTCGGCCTTCCAGCGTCGGGCCATAAAACGAAGGCGTGGGCCGGGCCGGGTCGTAATCGAATGTGCTCTTGTCGTCCTGCGTGGGCGCCACGGTGGCGAGGATGCCACCGCCGTCGAGGTAGTAACGGCGACTCACGCTGTTCGGAACGGGCCACGACGGATACTCGCGCCACTCATTGGCGCCCATCAGGAAGATCCGCACGCGCGCTCGTGAGGCGAGTGTGCCCGCGCGACGCGACCCAATGCCGAAACGCTCCTGAAACAACCCAATGCTCTGGCGGAGAGATTCAGCCATCCCTTGAGGCGCCGCGTGCATCCATGGACCGATGATGATACGAACGTCCCGCCCGGCGCTTTGTGCGGTCATGAAATCCTTGAGTTGCCAGGGCAGGAAGATGTCGTACCAACCTGCGACCATCACGGTTGGCGGAAGCGTCCCGGCCGCCCGGCCATAATCGATCGCGTTCCACCAGGGGTCGCCGGGCTCGGCATGATCCATCCAATCCTGCCACCAGGAAACACCTTCGGGCGCAAGAACCCGATCCGCTTTACGCAAGGGAACGGTCTCAATTGCCTGCTCGGTGAGGGCTCTCGTTTTTCGCGCGCTCATCAGCGCAGCGAGGGTGCTCATGCCGCTGCTCCGCAGAACGCCCAGCATGGTAGCCGTCCAGCCGATGCAACTCAATAATGTGAAACCGCCGAAAGCGTACGTGCGGTCCCGAAAGTTGGTCAAGGTCACATGCAGACCAATGGCCTTCACCCGATCCCTCGCGCTCGAATTCGCGACTGCCCAGGCCGTATTGCCGAGGTAACTGATACCCCAGAGAGCGAGGTCTCCGTTAAACCAGCCCTGGCGCTGGATCCATTCCACCGTATCCTCGCCGTCATTCTGTTCGTCGAAGAACGGTCGAAAGATCCCTTGCGATCCGGCTGTACCGCGGCAGCTTTGAACGACGACCTGCATTCCGCGCTCCGCGAACAGGACGGCGAAAAGCTTGAATAAGGTTCCGCGTCCGTAACAGCTCCGAATGAGCAATGTTGGCGCTGCCGGTCCGCGGGAGTAATAGCGGTCAGACAGCAGTTCCACGCCGTCCCGCATGGGGATTCGGAGTGGCTCGGCCGCGATCCTCCGCGTGACCGGGACGGGCAAGCGCCAGAGTCGTCCAAGCAGGTGACTAGTGAAGCTCATCTTCAGTCACGCCCCACGGGCGTCTGCTCTGCCCCGCCCGGTGAGCGGTCAGTGTTTATTCTTTCCTCTGCGGACGCGGTTCCGAAGCCGGAGGCACGATGCTTTTGATGCGCATATAACTCACAATGCTTCCATAGATCTCATTGTTATGGCCGTAATTCAGGATCAGCAGCGCCATGCGGAGATTTCGCGTCTGCCGGCCGTTCTCCTGGGTGATGTCGATCATCTCCGAACCCGACGCATCCGTTAAACCGCTGTAGACCGCATCGCAATAGGCGAAGGCATCGGTCAGAGCTTTGGTGAACTCGGCCTTCGTGGTCAGCTTCTCCAGATTGGTCCCGGCGTTCGGGTTCTTCTCGCCTTTGGCCTGAGAACACCAGAGGTAATTGAAGTTCGCCAGATGCCCGAGTTGCTGGCCGAACGTTCGCACTTCCTGCTGCGGACCAGGACGCATGCCGTAGTTCTCTTCCGGCATCTTTTCGGCCGATCGCAGGATGTTATTGCGATTGTTCGTATATGCATTGCGAAGCCACGTGGACAGCGGATTGGCGGCGGGCTGCTGGCCGGTCTGGGCCAGAGCGGGAATCGCGAGCAAGGAACAGGCTATCGCGCGGAACTTGATCATCCTCGTTTTTATATCACGATTCCGGGGTCCGTCCGTTGATCCGACACAAAGAATGCTGCAGCCAGTCTGGCCGTCGAAATGCGACAAGAATGATCAAGCTCGAAGACGGCTACCGCGAGACACGCGAGATCGCTGCAACTCCCGATCCGACGAATCGCATTACTGCCCTGTTAGAGCGCGTTCGATTCCCGCCCCGGCCACCACCCTAACTCGCGGTCTTGCCTCTTGGCACGAAATTGAGGGAGGCCGAATTCATGCAGTAACGCAGGCCGGTCGGACGCGGGCCGTCATCGAACACATGCCCGAGGTGCGCATCGCAGCGCACGCAGCCGACCTTGGTCCGCTCCATGCCGAAGCTGCGGTCCGTTACCTCGACCACGTTCTCTTTTGCGATCGGCTGATAAAAACTCGGCCAGCCCGTGCCCGATTCGAATTTCGTCTTCGAATCGAACAGCACCGTATTGCAGCAGATGCAATGGTACAGACCGTCGGCGTGATTGTAGGCGTACTTGCCCGTACCCGCGCGCTCGGTTCCTTCCTTCCTGGTTACATCAAACTGCTCGGCGTCGAGTTGCTTGTGCCATTCGGCATCGGACTTGACAACCTTCTCGACTTCCAGCACACCCGTCCGGTTGCCGTTGGCGTCGAACTGAACGACGCGAACCTTTGCGGCTCCAACGCCTCTATCCGTGGCGGCGAACAAGGCGCAAGCGCCCGCTCCGCCCGCCAGACTCATCAAAAATCCGCGGCGATACATGGTCTTCATTTGATCTCCTGCGTGTAGAACTCGGGATATTTAGCCTTGAATCCGTTGAGCAGCGGGATATCGACGTTGGCAATGTATCCCTGCGTCGGATTGTGATCGAGGAAATGCTGATGGTAGCCCTCGGCCGGATAGAACGCCTTCAGCGCCGTCAACTGCGTCACGATCGGGTCCTTGAATACGTGAGCGCTGTTCAGTTCGCGGATATACTCTTCGGCAACCTTTTTCTGATCCTCGTTGGCATAAAAGATCACCGAGCGGTATTGCGTCCCGACATCGTAATGTTGGCGGTTGAGCGTCGTGGGGTCGTGCGCGGCCGAGAAGAACACCTTCAGAATGTCGCCGTAGCTGACCTTCGACGGGTCCCAAGTGATTTTGATCGATTCCGCATGCCCTGTGGGATGATCGGTTTCGCCTCTGTCGCTGACAATGTCATAGTGAGCGGTGGCAGCGTCGCCTCCGGAATATCCCACGACCGTGTTGGTGACGCCCTTCATGTGCTCGAAGATCCCCTGCATACCCCAGAAACAGCCGCCGGCGAGCACGACGGACTCTTTGCCCTGCGCGGGAGCGCCCACCTTGGGCGGTTCGGGGAAACTCGCCGCCGCGGCCAATGTCAATCCGCCAGCCGCAAGGATCGCCGCCGCGCTCAAAATTCCTTTTCGCATTTGACCTCCATCCAGTTCCACATATTATGATACGCGGAAATTCGGCAAACGGTTGGACCGTAGCCCGCCGCGGTCAGTTCAAAACCACCATTGGATGGTAAACATGCGGCATGACGATCCGGCCGATGGCCACCAGTCTGCTATCCGGCCCAATTGCTTTCACATGCGGCGAGCCGGCATGGACCCGGAACGGGGACACATTGAAATCCCGCCCCTGGCGGATATACGCGACGGTCAGGTCGTCCACGATCACGCAAGGAAACTCCGGCAGGAGATCCCGGCCCGGGATCAACGCCTCCTCAAGCCGCCCCGCATTCTTCAACTCCTGGAGGCGTTCGAGCGTCAGGGCCTGTTCCGTCCGGAAAGGGCCCGACCGCGTTCGCACGAGCGATTCGATATGCGCGCCGCAACCGAGCGACAAACCGACGTGGTGGGCGATGCTGCGGACATATGTCCCCGTCGAGCAGCGGACACGCAGTCGCGCCAGTGTGCCCTCTACGCCCAGCAGAGTCAATTCGTATATCGTGACCTTCACCGGCGCCAGTTCCACCGCGATGTTTTTCCGCGCCAGTTTGTACGCCGGTACGCCGCCGATTTTTTTTGCCGAAACCGGTGGAGGGATCTGTTCGAACTCGCCCCGCATCGGCGCCAGACATGCTTCGATTTGCTCCGCGGTTATGTTCGGCTGCGTAGCGGAACCGCATGGCTCACCGGCTCGATCATACGTGGAAGTCGCAAAACCAAACCGAACCGCGGCTTCATACTCCTTCTCCGATGCGTCCCAGAACTGCGCCAACCGCGTCGCCTGACCGATCATAAGCGGCAACACGCCGGTGGCGATCGGATCGAGCGTGCCCAGATGCCCGACGCGCTTCGTGCCGGCTATCCCGCGCATCCGGCTCACTACATCGTGCGACGTCCAACCTTCAGGCTTGTCCACGACAATAACTCCATCGAGGTTCACTTTTGCTGTTCCAGTTCCTCGACCGATTTCATCACGACCGCGCCGATTATCTCGAAGCTGCGTGGATCCAGTTTGTCCATCGTGTCCTGAGGCGTGTGCCAGAACGTGTTCTGCGAATCGAAGTCGATCAGGTCGACCGCGCGCACGCCCGCCTTGAGAAACTGGATGTGGTCGTCGTCGATGGCGCTGGGCTGACGCGGAAACGATGCGGAATAACCGAGCGAATCGGCTACGTCCCACACGAGTTTGCGCAGCGACGGCGCGGAGTTCTGGTCGTAGACCAGGCGCAGATTCCTGTCGCCGGTCATATCCACGTTGATCAAAGCCTTGAGACGGCGGTTGGTGCCGTCCTCCGACCATTTCTGAGCAAGGTGGCGGCTGCCGTAAACGCTGTCGGTGTCCGTCCACTCGTGGATGGCTTCTTCGCCGTCGAAAAAGACCAGATAGATGTCGTCAACGCGGGGACGCCCCTCGAGCGCCGCCGCGAATTCGAGCAATATGCCGGTCGAAGATCCACCATCGTTCGCTCCCACGAACTTCGCCAGTTTTTTTGTGTCGTAGTGCCCGGTGATAGCGATCGCCCGTCCGCTCTTGCCCGGAAATTTCGCGATGATGTTTTCCATCGGAACGGGTCCGTCCGGCGTCTGTGCGGTGAAGCGATCGGAGATGATTTCGCAGCCGCGCATCGCCAGTTGCTGCCGGATCAGCGTGCGCAGTTTCGCTATCTCAGGCGACCCATCCGGCCGGGGACCCAGTGCCACCACTTCGCGCGTGAACGCAAACGCCTCCGCGCCGCTGAAATTTTTGGCATGGACTGTGACACTGAGGGTCAGGAAGAGAACGGGTACAGCCATTAATCTTTGCATTTGCAGTCTCATTTCAGGTTACCCGAAGCCTCTTCACCCGTTTTCGAATCTGGTAATCGTGTGAGAACGCAAAACGTGGCACATCAAGTGCTGTATCATGAGCGGAGAACGGGTTTGGCATCCTTTGGAATCGGCGCGAAATTACGGCAGGAAAGGGTCGGTCGGGGCCTCACCATAGACGACGTCGCGCGCGCTACGAAGATTTCCCCGCGTTACCTCGAAGCCATCGAAAGGGACGATTTTGGAGTTCTGCCCGGGCTCGTCTTCACGCGCAATTTCGTGCGTCAGTTCGCCCTGGCCCTGAATGTCGATCCCGATCCTCTGGTAGCCGAACTTCCGAGACAGGACGAGTCGACGGTTCGTCTCCCCGAACCTCCGGCGCGGTCGCGTTCGTCTTACAGCGCCGATCGCCGTATTCCCTCGGGGCTGTGGCTCGTGTTCGCCGCAGCCGCCGCGGGTCTGGCATGGTTTCACTTCAATCACGCGGGGCCGGCAGAAGGCCGGGGCAAATCGGCTGCGCCGGTGCAGACGGCCGAGGCCGCTTCGCCGCCCGCCGCTCCAGTTCGTTCCGAGGCGCCGCCTCAAGCCGTGCCGGTCACACCGGTTCACGAGCAGGAAACGCCCTCCGCTCCGGTTGAGGTCGTAATCACCGCGCATCAGCCATCCTGGATTCAGGTGACTGCCGACGGGAAAACCGTCTTCACCGGCACTCTCCAGCCGCATGAAACAAAGCAGATCGATGCCATGGAGAAAGTGAAGCTGATCGCCGGAAACGCCGGCGGCCTGACCGTGTCGCTGAACGGCAAAACCCTCGATCCGCTGGGATCAGCCGGTCAGGTGCGCGTTCTCACGCTGACGGCGGGAGGTCCGGAGTTCCTCCCGAAAGACCCGCAGCCCGCGCCCGATCCGCTCTAGCCGCCCTGCGCCGATTGCGCAACGCTTCGCGTCTTTCGGTCAGCAGAGTTCTCCTTCTTTCCCTTTCGGCCATCAGCAACTCCTGCCGCCGTCTTTGTTTGGTGCTGATGTCGACCTTGCGCCAGAACTTATTGAAGTAGGAGATCGCCGACCAGATTGAGAAGAACACCACCAGATAGAGAGCCGCGTCGGCCCATGAAATCACCCTGGGATGACGAATGCTCAGCATGAGGAGCGATATCGCCAATACCTGCGAGACTGTTTTCGTCTTTCCGAGTTCGCTGGCTTTGATGACGTAGCCTTCGACGGCGGCGATACTGCGGAGTCCCGAAACGGCAAACTCGCGGCCCACCAGCAGCACGACGAGCCAGGCGGCGACAATATGCTCCTCCACCAAAGAAATCAGCGCAGCGGATACCAGCAGTTTGTCCGCGATGGGATCCAGCAAAGTGCCAATCGTGGTTACCTGGCGCCAGCGCCGAGCGAGGTAGCCGTCCAGAACATCCGTTGCGGCGGCGATCCAAAAAATTGTGAGCGCAATAATGTCATTTGAGATGACAGCGCCGTTCCAATGGAGTATGATTCTTTGCTGTACCAGTACTGCCACCAGCAAAGGCACGAAGAATATTCGCGCAATGGTGAGGGTGTTTGGAAGGTTCACAGGTTCCCTCCAACTGTGGAAATCGCTGTCAGCCGGCACCCCGGCGGTTCGATTCTCGAACGCGAATCAAATTTTTGGTTAATCCGGTGTAAGTCTTTTTCGTATAAAGATTTAGCGGAGTTGCTGCGTCCCGGTTCAAATACGCCCAAGACGTGACGGAGCAATGGCTTGCAAATCGCGTAAGTCACTTGTGCACAGAATTTTCCACAGAGC
>CAWBIS010000181.1:0-19891 GCA_963788485.1 Terriglobia bacterium | reverse complement strand
CTCTGTTTTCTTCTCTCTCTCTCTCTCTCTCTCTCTCTCTCTCTCTCTCTCTCTCTCTCTCTCTCTCTCTCTCTCTGTCTTTCTTCCTTTCCCTTCCTTTCTCTCTCTCTCTCTCTCTCTCTCTCTCTCTCTCTCTCTCTCTCTCTTTTTTTTTTTTTTTTTTTTTTTTTTTTCTCCCCGGTGGGTGGGGCGTTCATTGCGTTTCACGGTTCCTGGAATCGCGCGCCGCTGCCGCAGGCCGGGTATAACGTGACTTTCCAGCCTTTTGAAAAGGACAAGCCGTCGGGTAAGTTTGAGGTTTTCGCCAGCGGATTCACCGGGACGGATAAGCTGATGAACCCCGGCATGGCGGTGGCGCGGCCGGATGGCGTGGCGCAGGCGCCGGATGGGTCGCTGTACATCACCGACAGCCAGAAGGGTAAGATCTGGCGGGTGATTTACAGGAAATAGCGTTATTATCGGTTCGAGCCTCCTTCACGGGGAATACCGGGCAAAGGATTTCACAGCAATTCGCGGTAGACGGCGTACGTCTTCGCCACCGCATCTTCCCACGTGAATTGTTTTGCCCGCGCCAGGCCACGCGCGATGAGTTCGTTTTTGCGATCTTCGTCGGTCGCAAGCCGGCGCAGTGCCGCGGCGAGTTGTTCTTCGCTTGCAGGATCGATCAGTTCGGCGGCATCTCCGCAGACCTCGGGCAGGGCTGAACGGTTTCCCGCAATCACGGGAATGCCCGCGGCCATGGCTTCGAGAACCGGCATGCCGAAACCCTCGTCGAGAGACGGAAAAGCGAATATGCCAGCGCGAGCATACCAGGCTTCGAGCTCGTTTTCGTCGAGGTAGCCGGTGACCTGAACGCGTGGGTCCGTAACATCGCGAAGGGCTTCCTCAGCCTCGTATCCGCGGGAGCCGGCGAGCACGAGCGTCCAGTCGTCCGGGAGGGCGCGAAAAGCGCGAACCAGCGAGGCCTGATTCTTGCGCTTCTGAATGGCGCCGACGCAGAGCACGATCTTCTCGCGGGGAAGGCTCGGGATGCGGCGCGGAATCACGCCATGATGAACAACGCGAATGCGGGCCGCGGGCACATCCAGATAATGCTCGACCTGCGACGCGGTGAAGGCGGAAACGGCGACGATCAGATCCGATCCAGCCGCGGCTTCCCTGGCCTGGAGCGCGAAGCGGGCGCGGAACTCCGGCGTGCTGTACTCGCCCGAGAGCACGAACAGATCGTGAAACGTGGCCACCTGGCGGCGGAAGCGGCGTTTGGGCAGGCGCTGATTCAGCCCATGAAAGAGGGTCGCCGAGCGACTACCCCAGCCATCGGACAGGAGACGCCGTTTGACATTCGCGGGCTTCGGCAGTCCGCGGGCGCGCCAATAGCGGTTGGTCCGATAGAACCATTCCCAGGCTGTGGAGGGGTAAGCGGCGGCGAGTCCCTGCAGTATTTCGCGGGAGTATACGCCGACGCCGGAGAGCGAGGGGCCCAGGCTGTAAGTGGCGTCCAGTGCGCTCACGAATTACAACGCTAGCACTGAACCAGCTGATACTCCTTGAGTTTGCGGTAAAGCGTGGTCCGGCCGATGCCCAGCATTTGCGCCGCGACTGTGCGGTCTCCGTGGGTGAATTCGAGCGCGTGGCGGATCGCGCGCCGCTCCAGTTCGTGCAATGGAACAACCGTTTGCTGCGGCGACGCGCCCAGGCCTCCTACCGCCATGGCAGAGGCGACACCGGCCTCGGCACGGGCATAGTTGGCGACGCTCGAGGGCAAATCGGCAAAGTGCAACAACGGGCCGGAATTGAGGGACGTCATCCGATCGAGGCAGTTCTTTAGTTCGCGGATGTTCCCAGGCCAGTCGTAGTTCAGCAATGCTTCCTCGGCTTCGTGGGAAAGCGTATATCGGTAATGGGCACGTTCGAGGAAGCGCTCGATAAGAACCGGTATGTCCTCCTTGTGTTCACGCAGGGGCGGCATGGTGAGGCGGACCACGTTCAGGCGGTAGTACAAGTCCTCGCGGAAACGCCCCTCGGCCACATCTTTTAACAGATCCCGGTTGGTCGCGGCGATGATCCGGACATCAACCTGAATCCGATTCAGGGAGCCAACGGGACGAATTTCCTGTTCCTGCAGAACGCGGAGCAGCTTGCACTGCAGTTCGCGAGGCACTTCGCCAATTTCGTCGAGGAAGGCCGTGCCGCCGTTGGCCAACTCGAGCAACCCTCGTTTATTTTCGGTTGCGCTGGTGAACGACCCACGCACATGGCCGAACAACTCGCTTTCCATCATGGTGCCGACCAGCGCCCCGCAATCGATGGGGACGAAATGTCCCCGCGGTGCAACGTTGAAGATCGACCGGGCTGCAACTTCCTTGCCCGTACCACTCTCCCCCTGAATCAGCACGGGGATACGGCAAAGGCCGAGTTTTTCGATGCGCGATCGAATCTGCACCATAGACGGAGAGCGGCCCACGAAGCCGGTGGGAAGTCGTTCGCCTGTTTCTTTCATTTCCAGGTAAGCAGTGCGGAATCGTACACAAATTTCTCAGGGATCGAGGCGAACCACAAAAGCCTGGGGCTCGCGCTGCTCTTCGCGAATACGCTGCGCCAGCAGTTCGGCCGCCGCCTGGGTGTTTTCTCGCCCGGCGAGGACTCGCCACACGGGGGGATCGGTGGCGCGGAGAACCGCTTTGGCCGAGCCGTATGCCGCGATCATCGTTTGAGTGGCCCGGTCGGCATTCGCCTTCACGCTGAAGGCCCCCACCTGAACGGCGAAGAGCGCGGGCTCGGGATTGGCGGGAGTGCCAATCACGGTCAGTTCGACCATACCCACCCCGGGGCCGATCAGATCAATTGTTTTCGCCGCGGCATGCGAGAGATCGATGACGCGTCCGTCGACGAAGGGTCCGCGATCGATGATGCGCACATCGACGGTTTTGTCGTTGGCCAGGTTGCGCACCCGCACGTATGTCTGGAAGGGCAGGGTGCGATGCGCGGCAACAAGGGTCTCCATGTCGTAGATCTCGCCATCCGCGGCGGGCCGGCCGTGGTACGGATGGCCGTACCAGCTGGCCAGACCGCGCTCGGTCGCTCCCACCGCCACCGGGGCGGGGGGAGTTTTCGCCACTTTGACCTTCTTCCTGCCGCAGCCCGAAATAACGAGGGCGAGAACGATCAGGGCAGCGAGGGCGCGGTTCATCGACTGTAAACATCGTAACCAATTTGCATTTCGTGGATCCGTGCCGGTGCTTCATGATATATGCGTCCCGATGTCCCGGAGGGCTGGAGATCGATGTTTGCACGGAAGACCCGCTGGCTTCCGCAGGCGCGCGGGTTTATCATTCTTACCGATGCGCGCTATCATCCTCGCCGTGGTCTTCACCGTGCCAACGCTTGCCCAGTGGCTGAATCTACCTACTCCGGGAATTCCGCGTACCGCGGACGGGAAACCGAACCTGACGGCGCCCGCCCCGCGGATGCCCGACGGCAAACCCGATCTTTCCGGACTGTGGAAGCCAGACCTGACTCCGTATCGTTTTGACGTGATTCAGGATGTGAAGGATGAAGGGATTTTCCGTCCGGCGGCGGAGGCGCTGTTCCTTCAGCGGGCAGTGAATCTGAGGCACGACAATCCGGTCACGCACTGCCTGCCGGCGGGTCCGCAGGCGATTTTCGCGGCGGGATCGACGCGATTCTACCGGATTGTGCAGTCGCCCGGCGTGATCGCGCTTTTGTATGAACTCGGCGGCTTCCGGCAGATCTACACGGATGGGCGCGAACTGCCGAAGGATCCGAACCCAACGTGGCTGGGCTACTCAGTCGGGCATTGGGAAGGCGACACGCTGGTAGTGGAAACAGCGGGGTTCAACGACAAAACGTGGCTCGATATGGTGGGGCATCCCCATTCCGAGTATCTGCGCGTCACCGAGAGGTTCCGGCGCGCGGACTTCGGGCACATGCAGGTTCAGGTCACCTACGACGATCGCGAGACGTTGACGCGGCCGCTGACCATGTCCGTGGGGGTCACCTACGCGGCAGATGCGGACATGCTGGAGTACGTATGCAACGAAGACGAACGGGATACGGAGCATCTGGTGGGGACGGCGAAAGCAGCGAGCCATCCCAGCCCGGCCGTGCTCGACAGGTACGCGGGCGAATACAAGTTTCGCGAGGGGGTTGTGAGCTCCCGGGATTTTTTCGGCCCGGATCAAATCGTACGCGTGCTGCAGGGGCAGCTGTACATGAAGGATTTTCCGCTGATCCCGCAGAGCGAGACGCGATTCGATTCGACTGCCGGTACGATCGAGTTCTACCTGGATTCGAGCGGCCGAGTGACGCATTTAATCCTCAGCGCGGCGGAGGGCGATGCCCGGTACGACCGCGCGCGCTAAGGACTTTCCGCGGGTGGGTGAGGCGACGCGGCCGGTGACGACCGAAGTTACAGTATCCCCGCAGGCTATTGCAAAATGGAGAGGCGAGCGAGCCTTGACCGCACGTCGGACGAAAAGAGGGGCCTTGACGATTTGCGCACGCCAACATGGAGCGCGGAGGGGCCCGGCGCAATGCATTGAGCCGGATTCAGCTTTGTGGCAATTTCGATCGCCTTCGATTTTTCCGTCTCACTTCGCGGGGCTGTAAGGCGGGGCAGATTCTCAGAAGCATCCGCGCGGTTCAGGATGAGGGCTTCTTCGCCGAACTCCCTTGCCATGTGGCTCACAAGTTCGAGGGCGTCGAGGCGCCGCCGGACATCCTCCGAAACCTCGCGGTATTCCCGCTCCCTGGCTGCCGCGAACGCCATCGCTTTTTTCAGCTGCTCTTTCGCCTCGTTCCACGATTCAAGCGCGAGCGAAATGCGCTGTTCCTGTCGGCTGCGAAGTTGATCGAGACCAGGCATCAATAACTCTCGGGAACGCTATTCTTATCGTGAGGCAGGTGAGCTTCAAAAGGCCATACTGACGATAGTCAGGTTCCGGAACACGGTATACGCCATACAAATCAGCTCGCCCGCTTTTCGTGCAGCAGCATATCGACGGCATGCTCCATCGATCCGGCCAGCGTGATCTCTCCGGAATTCACGAAGAAGATCTGATCCACGTTGCTGATTGTATTCAGCCGATGGGCGATGATGACTTTGGTCGTCTCCGCCGGCAACTTGTCCAGAATCTCCTGCAGCAGTTCTTCCGTGACCGTGTCGATATTGGCGGTAGCCTCGTCCAGAATCAGCAACTCCGGCTTGCGCAGGGTCGCGCGCATGAACGCAATCAACTGCCTCTGCCCCAGGCTGATGCTGTTGCCGCTGGTCGTGATCTTCGTATCGAGCCCTTCGGCGAAACGCGAAATCGGCGCTGCCAGATTCGAATCGGCCAGCAACTTCGCCAATCGCTCGCTCGAATAACCCTTGTACTCTTCGTTCCCGTAAAGCACGTTATCCCGCACCGTCCCGCTGAATAAAAAAGGTTCCTGCAGGATGAAGCCGATCTTTCGCGCGCGCTCGGCCGGCGTGAACGAACGAATATCGCGGCCATCGAGCAGAACCTTGCCCTGCGAGGGATCGTAAAGCCGCGCCATCAGATTTGCCGTGGTCGTCTTGCCGCCGCCGGTAGGGCCAACCAGGGCATACGCCTTCCCTTTTTCCAGCTCGAAGCTGACGTCGCGCAGCACTTCCTGGCCGTCGGGGTAGTGAAAATCGACGTGGCGAAACTCGAGCACCGCGTTCGATTCCACCGGTCCCGCCGCGATCACGGGCATGTTGGATTCGAGGTGCAGCACCTCCGAGATCCGGTCGGTCGCCGCGACCGCAAGCTGGAAGGACGCCCAGACGGTCGCCAGCTGCCGTAAAGGTCCGTAAAAGTTGTTGACGTAGAGCAGAAAACCGATCAGCAGGCCGACCGTCGTCTGACCCTGGTCGATGAGCCAGATCCCGTAGGCGACGACAATCAGCTGCGCGATCTGCGAAGAAAGGCCGTAGAGCGGCATGAATACGCCGTTGGCGAAGCCCGCGGACAAGGAAGCGGCAAAGTTTTTTTCGTTCGCCGAATTGAATTTCGCGCGGAAATAATCCACACGATTGAAAGCCACAATCACCTTGAAGTTATTGAGGCTCTCCTGTACCTCCGAACTCATGCCTCCCAGCGACTGCAGGCTTTTGAGGTTCTTCTGTTTGATCCAGCTCGAAGTGCCGCGCGTGATCAGCACGACGGAAAGCGCCGGCAGCAGCGCCGCGATCCCCAGCCGGACATCCAGACTGATGATGAACACGCCCGCGCCGGTAATCAGAAAAACGCTGCCGATGAATTGCATCAGCGATTGCGCCACGAACTGGTTCAGTTTGTCGGTATCGTTATTCAGACGCGAGATCAGGTCGCCGGCCTTGTTCTGGTTGAAGAACGCGACCGGAAGCTCCTGCAGTTTCAGGAACAGTTCGTTTCGCACGTAAAACAGCAGGCGGCGTCCAACTCCGCCCATGGTGCGCACCTGAACATAACTGGCGACGGCCCCGGCGACATAGATGGCGAGCACGATCAGCGCGGCGCTCAGCAATCCCTGGCCATGCTTCGGCCGGATGTAAGTATCGATTGCCCGAATAATCAGCACCGGCGCGACGAGCGTCGCGAGCGAGCTGATCACGATAGCCACGACGGCGACGATTACGTTGGGCTTCTCCGTGGCGAGCAGCGGTAAAAATGTCTTACCGGTCTCGCGCAGAGACTTCTTCGGGCCGGCGCCCGGAAGCGCTTTCTCAAGCGTGTATTTCGTAGTGGCTCGTGCTGCGCTGGCTGTCATAAAGTTGCACGTATTCGGGCGATACCGCCATCAGTTCGGCGTGCGTTCCCGTGGCCAGGACCTCGCCTTCCATCAAAAGAACGATCTGATCGTAATCGGCCACCGAAGCGATTTTCTGCGTGACCGATATCAACGTGATGCCCGGATAATTCCGGCGGACGTTTTCGAGAATCGCGCGTTCGGTCTTCGAATCCACGCGCGCGGTGAAGTCGTCGAGCAGGAGCACCCTGGGATTGAGCGCCAGAGCCCGGGCGAGCATCACGCGCTGCTTCTGTCCGCCGGAAAGGCTGGTGCCGCGCTCGGAAACCACTGTATCCAGTCCCTGCGGCAGAGCCGCGATGAAGTCGCCGAGCTCCGCGGTGCGAATGGCCTTTTCGATGTCCTTGTCTTCCACGGTATTGCTGAATGCGATGTTCTCGCGCAGCGTGAGATTGAACATCACGCTGTCCTGAAACACGAAGCCGACGTGGCGGTGCAGCGATTCCTTCGCGTAAGTATCGATCCCTTCGCCGTCGTAGGTTATGGTTCCAGAAGTCGGTTTCAGCAAGCCGATGAGCAGGTACAAAAGCTGTGTTTTGCCGGCGGCGGTAGGGCCGATGATGGCGGTTCTGGTGCCGGCGGGCGCGGCGATCGAAACATTTTTGAGCGCGCTCTTTTCGCCGAAGGTGAGCGTGACATCCACCACGCCGACATCGCCCCGCAGTGTCGAAATTACGCGGCCGCCCTTTGGTTCTTCCTGGGCGGCCAGTATCATCCCGATGCGCATATAGGACGCGCCCGCCTGTGCGATCACGTTGCTCATGAATCCGATCAGAATGATCGGAAAAATGAGAATCGCGAGATAGGAGTTGAAAGCCGTGAAATCTCCCAGGGACATGGTGCCCGCAATCACGAAATGTCCGCCCAGAGCCAGAATCACCACTGTGGCGACATTCGTCGCCAGCGTGATGGCAGGGATGAGGCTGGCGAAGAGCGCCAGAATGGTGAGCCCGATGTCCTTCGCTTCGGTGTTTGCAAGGAGAAACTTTTGATACTCGATCTGCTGCGTGTTGAGCAGGCGGATCAGGGCGGAACCCAGAATGCTTTCGCTGATCACGCGGTTCAGCCAGTCGATGGCCTCCTGCCCCCTGCGGAACAGGACTCGAACCTTTCGCAGGACCAGCTGAAACGTGATCGCGATAAAGGGAACGATCCCGAGGATTCCCAGCCCCAGCCGCCAGTTGATCGAGAGCAGCAGAACGCTGGCGCCGACAATGAGAAAGAGCGAGGAAATGATCGAGGCGATAGCCTGGGAAACAAACGTCTTCACCGAATCGACATCGGACGTGAGGTTGGTGAGCAGCTTCGCCGGAGTAATCTGCTCGACCCACGCGAAAGACTGCACCGAGACCTTCGCCGACAGGCGCGTTCGCAGGTCCCGCGCTACCCTTTCGGAAGCCCATGTCTGCACAACGGTCTGCGCATACGTAAGAATAAACACCAGCAGAGCCACGACGAGAAATTCGGTGACGATCGGGCGCAGAAGGAAATCGCCCCGCGTCCAGGAGTCAATCGCCCGCGAGATCAGCTTCGGCACCACCAGGTTGAGGCTGTTGGCTGCGATAGTCAATACCACCAGCGCGGAAATCATGCCGGTGTATGGTTTGAGCAGCGCCATCAGCTTCGCCGTGGGCGGTCGCGGCGGCCCTGGTGGTCGGGGAGCAGCTATCTTCGTGGGCATGTGCTCTGACTGTAAATCAATGGAGGATGGAAAAATTCATCATACAGTCTTCGGCGTATGATCTGAAGATCTGAAGCTCTGAAGCGACGCCAGCGGATGTTCGGCAGGGCGTGCCGGCTATGACCCCGGCGGAGCCGAAGCCGGTGCTGCAGCTCGATCCATTAGAGAGGGAACAGCCTCGATACGGTCCCGCGGGAGCTCTGCAATGATCGCGGCTCCCGCGGACAAAAGGCTACTTCTTGAACCCTGCGCTGGGGTCGTTGGGGTTTCCCGTGGCCTTGATATGCCCTTCGAAGAAATCCTTGTTGTTCTCTTCGCAGGAGTATTCCATGATCTCCCAATCGGGCCGCAGCGTGAATACCCGGGTGTTTTTCCAGGGCCTGGTGTAGATCACCGGGTCGTCGATGGTGATCTCGTAGTCTATGTGCCCGAGATCTCTGCGGGTGTAGCGCTCGATCACATGCATCTGCGCGCTATGCGGGTGTCCGATCGTGTCCAGTCTGGTCCTGTCGTTGAACGCGGTGGTATCGATCACAAGCGTGTCGCCATCCCATTTGCCGATCGAGTCTCCGAACCAGGTCGGCGTCGGATTTTTCGTGTGCTCGCCGCCAATCCGCACCAGGTGGAACCAGGTGTTCTGCTCGAACAACTCGCCGAGGTACTTCGGGTTCTGCATGATCTGCAGCGGGTCGGGGGAGTTGACGGAGCGAATCAGTCCGAACGGCATACAGCTGCCCGTATAATCGCCGTTGGCCGCGTCGTAGGCGTCCCATTGCTTCTTGCCCAGCGCGGTATAAGGCAGCTGTTTCTTTGGCCTGGCGCCCGCGCGGCCGCCGGGCGCTTTTGGTTCATCGGCAAGCGACTGGTCGGGAGTCTGATTCCGTCCATAGGCGCTCATGTCCGGCGTATACGGGCGTTCCCATAGCCCGCTGAAATCCGGATGGCCGTCGGCGGTCCGCGGCGCGGGTCCGGTCAGATTCTTCGCTTCCTTTGATTCCAGCCCAAGCACGCCCGGACCCTGGCCAAACACGGGCGCACTTGCCACCACGGTGGCAGCCGCAAACATCGCGGTGGCGATCGCAATCTTGTTCACGTCAAAATCTCCTGGGAAAATGGCTATTCGGGGCGAGCTTTAGGACCGTTATCGTCGGCCGAACCGGCGAACACCTTGCGACCGTCGGGCAGAGTGACCGACCGCGAGTTGCACGTGTTCGTGCCGTCCTTCGCCCGGAACCCCTCGATCGTGACTTCGTCGCCGATCTTCAGCGCATCCTTGGTCCATCCGTTGCGTGTCAGCGTATTCGGAGGGCCGCCTTCGCACTGCCAGTGAATCATCTTGCCAGACTCATCTTTCGCGTCCAGATAAACCCAGATATGGGGGTTCATCCAGTCGACCTTCGTGACCGTGCCCTTCAAAGTCAACTTCGCGTTGGCGTCATATTCCGCCGCGAAGGAATGATGGGCCAGTAACGGTAATGCAGCGGCGACCAGCAGTCCCGCCATGCAGCAAACCAGCTTCGTTTTCATGCAGTAAATCTCCGTTTCGTGCAGTACGAATTCACGTCGAACGCTATCACGCAAAATGGGCTGTGTCAAGCCAGCCGGGCGGCTACTGATTCTCAGCCGGAGGCCCGCCGCGCCCGCCACGGCCCCGACCTCCCCCAGCGCCAGGGACCGGCAAAGCCAGCGCCACCAGTTCCGCGCCCTCGCCCCGCTGTCCGCCCACCACAGCCACGACGAACTGGCGCCCGTTTATAGCATAGGTCATTGTACCCCCGGTCAGATTCCCTCCGAGCGGCATCTCATTGATCACGTCGCCGGTCTTTTTGTCGATGGCTCGCAACGCGGCGCTGCCCTCGAACAGAAGGGTTTTCGTCACCAGAATCGGCGACCGCTGCCCGCCGCCCCAATTGCTGGCGTCGATGCCCGCTGCTTTCAGCGCCGGATTGTTGACCAGGCTGTCCGCGGGCTTGCCGTTCGGAATCATCCACGCGTGCTCGCCCGTGTTGAGGTTGATCGCGGTGATTCTCCCGTAAGGGCCCTTGATCAGCGGCAATCCCATGACGGTCGGATTGCCCGCGCCGCCGGCCACAATGTACTGCATCTCCGACCTCGATCCGCCTGGACCCAGCGCCGAATAATAGGGCGCGGTGGTCGATGGCACGTACAGCATCCCCGTTTCGGGGTCCACTGATCCGCCCATCCAGTTGGCGCCGCCGCCGGCGCCCGGAAGCTGAATTGTGGCCAGCTTGCCGCCGGTATCCTTCACGATCGGCGGCGTGTAAATCGGTCCCATAACGTATTGCGAAGCCACCTTCAACGCTTCCGCCTTGATCTCCGGAGTGTAATCCGCCAGATCGGCTTCGGTAACGCCCTGCCGGTCAAATGCGGCGGGCTTCGTCGGGAATGGCTGCGTGGGCGAATACCATTCGCCCGGTACGTTTCCCTGCGGCACAGGCTTCTCCACGATCGGCCACACCGGCTTGCCGTTGGTCCGGTCGAATACGAACGCGAACGCCGACTTGTTCACTTGCGCGAGCGCCTTGATCCTTTTCCCGTCGACCGTAATGTCAAGCAGAATCGGCGCGGCCGGAATATCGTAATCCCACATCTCGTGGTGAATCAGCTGGTAATACCAGATGCGCTTGCCAGTCTTCGCGTCCAGACAAACGATGCTGTCGGAAAACAGGTTCGCGCCGGGGCGCTGCCCGCCGTACAGGTCCCCGCTGGGTGCTTCCACCGGAATATAAACGTAGCCCAGTTCGTCGTCGCCGGTCAGAGGTCCCCACGCGCCGGTGTTGCCGGTGAACTTCCACGATTCAACGCCGGTCTGCGGATCCTTGCCCCACGTCTCGGTGCCCTGCTCTCCCTGCTGTGGCACGGTATGGAAGGTCCATACCAGTTTGCCCGTTCGCACGTCGTAGCCGCGAACGTAACCGGGGGTATTCAGTTTTGTTGGCAGGGCCACGCCCACCTTCAGCGCCGCGCCGACCACCGCTACGTCGCGAATGACGATCGGCGGCGACGTTGCACCGATCGATTCTTTCTTCACCTCGGTCCGGTCGAGGCCTTTCCAAAGGTCGACATGCGAATCGACGCCGAAGCCCGAAATGGGCGCGCCTGTTTTCGCGTTCAAGGCGACCAGTTGATAGCCGGGTGTCACAAAGAGAATGCGATCGTCGCCTCTGTTATCGCTCCAGTAAGCGAGACCGCGATTGTTGGGACGCACCGCGCCGCGTTCGGCTGTATCGTCACCGCGATAGAGCCACAGCGTCTCGCCGGTGGTGGCGTCCGCGCAGACGACGGTGCGGCCCGTGCCCGCGGTGAAGTACAGTTTGCCGCCGACCATGAGCGGCGTCACTTCCCACGCGGCCTGGGGCGACGGTCCCATATTCTGCGCCTTCCAGCGCCAGACGACCTGCAGGTTCCTGACGTTGGTGGCATTGATCTGGTCAAGCGGAGAATAGCGCGTACTGCCGCTGTCGCCTCCATAGACCCGCCATTCACCGGTCGGCGGAGTTCCCTGCTGTGCATGCGCGGACGGCGCGGGCGTAAGGCTGACTGCGGCGAGCGCGGTGGCAGCCATCGCCCATCGTGTGCGATTCATTCGTTGTGCCTCCAACAATGTACAGAGTCTATAACAACGAGGGCGAGAGGTTGCGGGATAAATGAGCATCCGGTGTGTCCAGCCGGAGGTTCATTCGCGACTTTGAACTCACGATTCCGGTGATCTGTGCGGGCTGAATTCGAGGAAGGCGAGAAGGGAAATCGAGGGGTGGAAAATATTGACGCGATCAGGCTCACGGTATGCTCATGCGGATGCAGGCGCTATCCCGCATCCGCACGATATTCCGCCGTGGGCTTGTTCAGCGTTTTCCTACTGTGTGGCCGCGTCCGTCGCGCATCTCATTACCGTGAAAGTGCGCCGCATCCACGCGGTTTGCAGCGACTGGTTTCTCTCCCCGCGCCGGCATCGGGCCCCGATAGCCGTGATCGGGATGGAAATGATTGTCAACGTATCCATGAAAACCGTGGGGGCCGTGGAACCATGGGCCGGCGCCGATAAAGACGCCATCGACAAACCATTCCGGACCGTAGTAGCCGGCAGGGGCGCATGCGTACGGCGGCACATCATAGTAACCATAAGGACATTCGGGCGGCGCTCCAATAGACACGCTGACCTGGGCCTGCGCTGCCGGGGCCGCAAGCATTAAACCGATTGCGCCGGCGGCCGCCAGCATACATAATGTAATTCCGCGCATTATAAAAACCTCCACCCTGTCGGAGGCATTTGCTCTGCCAAGCGCAATCGATGCGAACGCGGCGCGGTGCGAAATTACACGTGAAGCATCGCCACGCGATCGGCTCGAAGGGCCGGTCGATATACCCGCACGGGAGGCGCACTGGATCGAGTCCGAGCGGCAATAATTCAATCTTTATGGCCGATAAGCATCACTGACGGCGGCTCAGGCAAACACGTGAAGCGACAGCAGCGCCGGGCAGCCGGTTCTCGCAGCCATCTCAATCTGTATATCGAGAAAATCGTGTATCCGAATCAATCGAAACTCAACTCTCAACTCCTGCCGGACGCCATCTCCCGGGTCTCAGCAGGATCCCAATTGGGGAGTAAAATCCCGCACCAAATTGCGCTGGCCGTTATGCTCTGCGCGGCGGTACTTGTCCCCATGGGGGCGCTCGCGCAAACCGCTCCGTTAGTGCAGGATTCCTATGTCGTACCCGGCAGCGGAATAAACTATGGGACCGTCACAACCATAAATGCAGGCGGCCCGGCCAACGAGCAATCGCTGGTTCAGTTCGATCTTTCCACGCTGCCGGCAGGCATCACCCAGAACAATATCGCCAAAGCCACACTTACATTGTTCCTGAGTAAAGTGGGTGCGCCCGGCAGCGTCGACATCTCAATGGCCTCCGGCGCGTGGACGGAATATGGAGTAAACGGGAACAATACGCCTATCGCGGGCGCGATCGTAGCCAGCGGTGTCCCTGCGGCAAACGTCGACGATTTCATTTATGTGGATGTTACCTCCGCCGTGCAGAGCTGGATCGGCGGGACCCCCAACGAAGGGTTTATCATCGCGCCCTCCGCCTCGACCCCCGGCGTTACGGTGTGCTTCGACAGTAAAGAAAGTACGACAACCAGCCACCCGGCGACACTGACCATCCTGGTTACCTCGGATGGTGCGACGGGAGCCGCAGGTCCTCCCGGTCCTCAGGGTCCGGCAGGCGCTGACGGCATTCCAGGACCAGCAGGGCCAGCGGGTCCCGTTGGCCCCGGGGGCCCGGCGGGAATTGCCGGCTCGGTTGGTCCTGCCGGTCCAGTCGGCCCCGCCGGCCCCACCGGCCCAGGCGGCTCCTCACATTACATTTTCCGCACGATCAATCAGAACGGCGTGCCAGGGGCGAATTTCTCTCTGCCGCTCACCAATCCTCCAACAGCGGTATCGGTTGAAGCCGTCAATTCGGGCAATGTGGCGGCGGCTTCGCCCGCGTGGAACTACGGCACCCTGAGCTTTGCGCCAAACTCAACAACCGCTACGGCTCAATCCGTGGAGGGCGCGATCTATCTTCCCTCGACATGGGCGCCGGCCGCGGGCATTGCGGTCAACGGGGCATGGCTCACCGCGGCGACCAACGGGGCCGTAGTTTGGCAGATACAGGGCCAGTGCGTCGGTATCGGCGCAATTCCCGGGGCCTTTGGAAACGCTTACGCCTTCTCGCCCTCAACCGCTGCTGCGGCGGGTAACTGGACTCAGCTGGCGCCATTGACGATGACCACCTCGGACGTACTCGCGGGCTGCAGCGCCGGAAGCATGTTCATCTTTCGGTTCTTCCGCGATCATCAGAACAACTCGGACACTCTGAGCGCGGCGGCACAACTCGTCTATCTCGACTTCGGAGCCGCGGAATGAAGGCGGCGTTATCGCTTGCGTTGTGCGCACAGGCTTTTTTCTGCGCGGTCGCCTCGGCTACTTCTTACACGTCCGTTCCCGGGGCAGGGCTCGACTGGAGTTCCAGTTCAACCTGGACCCCCGCGGGCGTGCCTGGCGACGGAGACTCGGCCACCATCGTCGGCGGCGTAGTGCTCGACACAGACGTCGGGACCTACGGAGGTCCTGGAATCGGAAACATCACGATCTCCGGGCCTTCCGCATCACTGACTACTGACGGCCTGGCGCCTCATTCCATCTGGTTCGCGAGTACAGGCTCGGATCCTCTGGGGGGTGGATCGGAAGGATCGCCGGCGCCTTGTCCTCAATCCTCCACAATGTGCGGAATCTTCATGACCGGCGGCACTCTCGATACTTCCGCGGCCAGCGCCGCGAACTGTATCGTTCTCGCCGCGGCGAATTCCGTGACGCAGCCAGGCTGTTCGAACGCCCCCGCTCAGATCGACCAGGGTTTTGGCGGGTCGCCGGTCTATATCAGCTGCAACAACGGAGTCCGCGGTCCCTGCGTCCTCAATCTGGAATCGGTGGTCATGGCCAATGCCGGAACGGGCGGCCTGGACGGGTTTCAGGGAATCGACATAAATGACGACACTTATGGCCGTTCATCGCTGTTCATAGATCACTCGCTGTTTCCAGGCCTATGGCAGATTCAGACGGGTAATCTCGCGGCCTGTTCGGTGACCAGCAGTTCTTTTACGGGGGCTGCGTCCGGATATGTGTTCTGGCAATTCCTGAACAACAACACGCCTTGCACTTTCAACGACAACACGGCCTATGATCCAGTCGCGAGTGCCCAGTTTACAAACTTCATGGCTGGAACCGGCGGTGGACTGACAGGGCTCAGGAACGCCGCGATCGGGAACGCATCTTACTCGATGGGCCTTTTCAGCGCCCTTGCCGGAAGCGGCAGAGGTAATAACCTGGTCCAGTTCAATCTGGTGCTGGGCGGAAGAGGGAACACTCCCGTCTACCCCGGAATGTTAGGCGTTGGATTGCCTGGCGGAACCGGGACACTCAATATCGCCTCGAATCTTATCCAGAATATAGGTCAGGGTATCGCGGTTTCCTCCGCCAACCTCTCGATAGCCGATGTGACCACGGTAACCGGCAACATTATAGTCGGCAACTCGACCACCTGGAGCCAGGCCAGCATCATGACTTATAACGGCCAGCTCAATGCGTCTTACAACATACTTCCATGGGATTCCATTCCCTCCGACGGCAACGCGCAGTCGATCATGGCTTATAACAGCAACGCAATGCCCGGCACAACGGGACTGAATGCCAGCCACAACACCGGCGTCGGCGTCAGCAATTCGGATACCCTCCAGATGTTTCAGGTCGGCGACTCGTCCGGAGATTCGATCAGCGCCCTGACCGTAAATCCGATTATCAAAAACAATCTGGCTTATAGCGGGCAGTACTTCATGGAAAACAGCGCCGCCAACATCTACATGCCCGACTTCAATGGCGTCGGAGTGCACCACAACGTCAATGCGGCTGGAAACGGCTACCTGGTGGCAGCCTTCGGCGAGAACTATTGGGACGGGTCGCATCAACATCCCGACCCCGTTTATGGCGATTCGCAGGTGAATCCGGTCTTTGCCGACCCCGGACGCCGGGCGGAAGGCTATGACTCCTGGATCGGTGGACCAGGAACGGCGGCAGATCTGGCGGAAGGTCTGGCCGCGCGCTGTGGATTGCTCGGCACCTGGGATCCGGACTACGATCCGGTGCGGATCTACACCTGGGTGCGCGCAGGGTTCACACCGACGAATCCGGCCATCAACGGGCTGGCCGACGACGGCAGTTATGCCGGCGCAGTGCAGCCCGTTCTGACCGGCGCAAGACTGCCTTAGCATCGGGCGGAGTGGCAATCCGCGGCCGATTGCGAATCGGCGTCTTCGTTATCTCCGAGGGCCAGGCGAATATACGCCGCAGGTTCAAACTGCCCCGGAGCACGGAAACGCCATTTTTATTCGTGAAGGGAAATGAACATGGTCACACCGACGTTCGTTATGGATACGCGCGCTTCGCGTCCGGGATTCGCGCCAAAGAACAAATGGAAAGCGGCGATTTTCTTCGCTGCCATTGCAACGCTGCCGACCGCCGCGTTCGGATCTCAGCTTTCATCGTTCGAGGGAACATTTGCGGGAGACGACAGCATTGAACTCTTTTCAATCTCGCTCGGACCGGACTCCTCGCTGACCGCTGAAACCTTCGGCTACGCGGGCGGAACCGACGGAAGCGGCGAGATTATTCCGTCCGGAGGATTCGATCCGGCTCTCGCGCTCTTCGATCCGGACGGCAATCTGATTGAAGTGAACGACAACGGCGGCTGTGGGACAGTAGCGGCGGATCCCACCACCGAGCAATGTCTGGATGCTTATCTCTCCCAGCCGGACCTTACCGTCGCCGGCATCTACACTCTCGCGTTAACGGAATCTCCCAATCTGGCGCAGGACAATTTCGGGCTGCCGGACACATTTCCCGATCCTCCGGGAACAGGCGATTTTACCTGCGACGACTACGGTGGAACGCCCGACTCGGCGTTCTGCGACTTTACGGGCGACCAGCGCGACGGCGACTGGGAGGTGGACATCTCGGGATCAAATGTGATCTCGGCCGAAGAGGTGATCACGCCGGAACCGGTTTCCTCCATGCTGCTTCTGGTCGGGTTAGGGAGCGTTGTAGTTCTCCGCCGGATCACCGACCGCGGCTGAACCCCTCAGTTCCAGTAGTTGCGGTCGAGACTGCGATACTGAATGGCCTCGGCGATGTGCTTGGCGGCGACTTTATCGGAACCGTCGAGATCGGCCACGGTGCGGGCGACTTTGAGGATGCGGTCGTGCGCCCGAGCCGAAAGGCTCATGCGGCGCATGGCCATTTCAAGAGTCCGCTCGCCGGTGTCGTCGAGGGCGCATTGCTTGCGGATCATGCGAGTCGGCATGCGCGCATTGCTGTATCCGCGAGTCTGCTGGATCTCGCGCGCCCGCGCCGCCCGCAGCCGCATGTCTTCCGAGGATTCGGCCATCTCGCCGCTGCGCAATTCCTTGTAAGGTACGGCGGGGACTTCGATCTGAATATCGATGCGGTCGAGAAGCGGTCCGCTGATCTTGCCCAGATAACGCTGGATGATCGCCGGCGTACAGCGGCATTCGCGCGTCGGATCGCCAAAATAGCCACAGGGGCATGGATTCATAGCCGCGACCAGCATGAAGCTGGCGGGGAAGCAGAGCGTCATGTTGGATCGCGCCACGGTTACGCTGGAATCCTCGAGCGGCTGCCGCAGAATCTCCAGCACGTTGCGCGGAAACTCGGGAAATTCATCCAGAAAAAGCACGCCGTGATGCGCCAGACTCACTTCTCCGGGGCGTGGAGAGCCGGTGCCGCCGCCGATCAGACCCGCGTCGGAAATAGTATGGTGCGGCGAGCGGAACGGCCTTGTATGCAGCAATCCGGCGCCGGGCGGCAGCACGCCTGCAATGCTGTGTATCTTGGTGGTTTCGATGGCTTCTTCGAACGCCAAAGGGGGCAGAATGCCCGCGAATCTTTTCGCCAGCATGGTCTTTCCCGAACCGGGCGGTCCGATCATTAATACGTTGTGCCCTCCCGCCGCCGCAACCTGCAAGCCACGCTTTGCCGTGGTCTGACCCCGCACGTCGCGAAAATCCGGCGCGGATTCGGAGGCCGCTGCCGAGGGCTTTCCCGGCGCATGCCGCACCGGCGCGAAATCCTCCGGCTTGTGCAGCATCGCTACCACCTGGGCCAGATGGGTGACGCCGAAAACATTCACGCCATCCACGACCGAAGCCTCGGCCGCATTTTCGGATGGAAGGATGAGGTTCTCGATTCGCTGCTCGCGCGCGCATACCGCGACCGACAGGGCTCCGCGCACCGGCCGGATGGCGCCATCGAGCGATAGTTCGCCAACCGAGAGGTGCTTGTCGAGCCCCTTGAACGTTCCCATCGCGCCGAGAATCGCGAGCGCCATCGGGAGGTCGAACCCGGCGCCTTCCTTGCGCACATGCGCGGGCGCGAGGTTCACCGTCACAGCCTGGTTGGGGTAACCAAAGCCCGAATTCATCAGCGCCGATTTGATCCGCTCGCGGCTCTCGCGGACCGCGGTATCGGGCATGCCGACCAGCATGAAATCGCGGGCCATGCCGCTGCGATAAAGGTCGACCTCGACATCCACCGGCAGCGCATCGATCCCACACACAGCGGCGCTGCGCGTTTTGAATAATGGCATGAAGCTCCCCGGCGAGATGTCGCCAAGAAGACTGGTGGGGTTGCGGGAGTGTTTTTCTCCCGGAGTTTTTTTACGCGTAGCGGAGCAGGGCCTTGAATCCGTAATCCATGTGCATCTGGATATGGCAGTGAAATAACGTGGGGCCGGGCTGGTCGGCGGTGAAATCGACGCTGGCCCGGCCGTAGGTCGGCACCACGACGGTGTCCTTGATCACGCCCGACGTGGGTTTTCCGTAAATCTCCGCGATCTCGAGCTGGTGACGATGCACGTGCAGCGGATGCGCGTCGTCCGTGCGGTTATGAAACGTCAGGCGATAGCGCGTTCCCTGTTTGAGGAGAAATTCCTGATCGTGCGGGTATTCCTTGCCGTTCACCGTGAAACTGTTGAACTTCCCCGCGCCGCGAGGCACTTTCTCAAAGAGCATTTCCAGTTTCTCGGTGGGCGCGGCCGGCGATCCGGGCTTGCCGAAGATCGTGTAATCCCAGTTGGATTTCGGCGGGGCGGTCCATTGCGGAGTGCGGCGTTGGTTGGCGTATTCGATAACGATTCCGAGGCCGCCTTCGCGCACCGGGTCTTCGGGTGCGCCCATAATCCAAACGCCGGGCTGGTTCATCTCGACGATAGCGTCGATGCGCTCGCCCGGCCCGAGCATCAACACATCGACCGCCGCAGGCGTGGGCACGGGATTGCCATCGAGCGCGATCACATTGAATTTGTGTCCGGGCAGCGCCAGGTGTCGATTCTCGATGGCGCTGGCGTTCAGAAAATGAAACAGTACGCGGTCGCCAGGCTTGACGCGGATCGGCTCTCCCGCGCCGAGCGCTTTGTCGTTGATGGAAAAAATATCGGCCGCGACCTCCATACCCGGCTGGCGCGTATCCATTACGGCGGGCTTCTCGGGTTGAGGTCCGCTGGAATCGAGATCGTCATTATCCATGGCCTGATTGGTGAAGTAGGGTTCCCAATCGCGCAACGCCAGAAAGTGTTCCTGATCGAAGTTGCCCGGATTATTGGCTCCTTCAATAACCAGAAAACCAAACATTCCGGTGTAGCTCCCGCGGTGCAGGTCCTCCATCGACATGGTGTGGGTGTGATACCAGCGGGTGCCGGCGGGCGTGGGCGTGAACTGATAACGGCGGCTTCCATGCGGCGGCACGGGAGGGGTACCCCTCCTAC
>CAWBIS010000180.1:0-11916 GCA_963788485.1 Terriglobia bacterium | reverse complement strand
AATCCCGCCGGATTGAGTTCGTTTTTTCGAATCGGCGGCGGCAGGCCGGCATACTTCTGGTCGATGCCGGCAACCGTCCGGCGAAGATACGCGAGCTGCTCCTTAATATCCATTCCCGATATCCATGCTGCTTGCCGTATTCGACTTTTGTTCGCCTTCGTCCTCGTTTCATACTAAAACATTTCCCGCTGCAGCCGCCTCTTCTCCTGAAATACCGGGGCAATCTGCAGTGTCGGGTACTGTACGTTCGAGCATCGCGTGTTCCCACGCCAGCCGACTACAATCGGACGATGAGTTCTCCTCAGCGACGCATTCTGGTCACCGGCGGGGCCGGTTACATCGGTTCCACTACAGCGCTGTTACTGCTCGATGCGGGATATGACGTGGTGGTCGTCGACAATCTCTCGCGCGGGCATCGCGAGGCGGTGGATCCGGCGCGGCTTCGCGTGGTGGATCTGCTCGATACCGACCGGTTGATCTCCGTGATGAAGGAAAAACCCTGCGACGCGGTGATCCATTTCGCCGCATATATTGCGGTCGGCGAATCGATGAAGATTCCCGAAGTCTATTTCCGCAATAATGTGGCCGGCTCGCTTTCGCTGCTGACGGCGATGCTCAAGGCAGGGATCGGGAACATCGTTTTTTCTTCCACCGCGGCGGTCTACGGCATGCCGGCCCGGGTGCCCATTTCCGAATTCGAGCCTTACGCGCCGGTGAACGCTTACGGCGAATCCAAAATCATGGTGGAGAAGTTCCTCGACTGGTTCGACCAGATCCACGGCATGCGAAGCGTATGCCTGCGCTACTTCAACGCGTCGGGCGCGGACGTTCAGGGACGCGCGGGGGAAGATCACGAACCCGAGACGCATCTGATTCCGCTTCTCTTCCGGGCGATCCGCACCGGCAAGCCGGTGACCCTCTTTGGCGACGATTACGATACGCCGGACGGCACTTGTATTCGCGACTATATCCACGTATCGGATCTGGCGCAGGCGCACATCGCGGCCCTCGAATCGTTGTTTGCGGGTGGTCCGTCGCGCAAGTTCAACGTGGGCACGGGCACGGGGTTTTCGGTGAAGGAAGTGCTGCGCGCGGTCGAAGAAGTGACGGGCGAGAAAGTGCCGTTCGTCATGGGACCGCGGCGCGACGGGATCCGCCGCTGCTGGTAGCCGATTCGACCCGGCTTCAGGAGGAACTCGGGTGGAAGCCTCAATATTCGGATCTGCACCGGATCGTCGAGACCGCCTGGAACTGGATGAACCGGAACCGGGAGGCCGTGGTCCTGGAGCAGGCTGAAACTCGATCGTTCTGACCCGCTTCAGGATGTCCGCAGTTGGCGACGAGCCTGGCTTATTTCGCGGGCCGAATGGTTATCGACAAGACCGGACTCGTGGGCCTGTTCGACATTGAGCTGAAGTGGACGCCGGATCAGGCTGTCACGCCTGGCCCACACCGGAATGATCAACGGCTCATGCAGGACGGCGCGGGGACGCTGCCTTCCGCGAGGTCCGTCGATTGTGCCTCCAAGGGCATTCGGGGACCCGACCGTGGATCGACCTCACTTCAATCGATCCGCAACTTTGGCCAGCGCCGCATTGGCGCACGCCGCATCCTTGTCGCCGCCGGGAGCGCCGCTGACGGCCACGGCGCCGATCGTTGCATCTCCCACTTTGATCGGCACGCCGCCCTGCGCATTGATGGTCCCCGGAATCGTCGCGGGCGGAGCTGCCTGGCCGGGAGGCAGCGGTTGCGCGGGACCGGAGGGCCGGTTATAAAGCATGGTCGCCGTGGCTTTCATTTTGGCGACTTCCGTGGTCGCCGCGGTGGCGCCATCGTCGCGCAGCATCGCTTTGGGGGCGTTGAGCGCGTCCACCACCAGCACTGTGACATGGTAGCCATTGGCGCGGCAGGCGGCCATCGCGTCCTGCGCAATAGTCTGCGCCACGTCGACCGTGAGAATTCTGGATTGCGGGAGCTGCGCGAAGGCGCTGCCCGCAAAAACCGCGAACATGATGAGCTTCATGGCGTGTTCATCCTTGTGTCTGATTGGGGTCTGAGATGCTGGTATTGTATTGCATTTCGTGCTCCCCATTTCCATTTGTAATGTCACAAAAGTTTACCCGGGTGGCGTGGAGGCCCTTCGCGGCGTCTCCCTCGATTGTCCGGCGGGCGCGGTCACCGCTCTGCTCGGCCGCAGCGGGTGCGGCAAGACCACGCTGCTCAACCTCTGCGGCGCGATGGATTTTCCGACAACCGGCGAGGTGACGCTCGCCGGCCAGGTGACTTCGAAGCTCGGCGACGCCGGACTCACTCAGCTTCGCCGCCACAAAATCGGATTCGTGTTTCAGTTCTTCCAGCTGCTGCCGTCGCTGACTGCGCTCGAGAATGTCGAGCTGCCCCTGCTTCTTTCCGGCGCTAAGAACACCGAAGCAACCGCGTTGGAGCGGCTGCGCTGGGTGGGTCTTGAAGAAAAATCGCGGGCTCTCCCTTATCAGCTGTCGGGTGGCCAGATGCAGCGCGTCGCCATTGCCCGCGCGCTGGTGCACGACCCCGCAATCATCGTCGCCGATGAGCCGACCGGAAACCTCGACACCGCGAGCGGCGACGTCATTCTGCGGCTGCTGCGCCGGGCAGCCGACGAATTTGGCGCGGCGGTGGTGATGGCCACCCACAGCGCGGAGGCCGCAGCCATCGCCGATGTGCGCGTGCGCATGCGCGACGGCGAAATCGAATGAAACGCTTCCGGCAGCTGATTCTGCGCCCGCTGCGCCGCGATCCCACCCGCACCATTCTGACGCTGCTTTCGATTGCGTTGGGCGTCGCCGTGGTGATCGCGATTGAACTGGCGGGGGATGCCGCAACGGGATCGTTTCAGTCTTCTTTGACCACGCTCGTGGGCAAAGTGGACTACGAAATTTCGGCCACCGGCGGGGTGGACGAACGCTACATGGCAGAGCTTGCCGCGCTTCCGTTGAACGCGCGATTCTCACCCGTGATCGAAGAGCCGGTCGCGATACCCGGCCAGGGATCGACCACGCTCTATGGCATCGACACTGTCTCCGCGCTGGGAACCGAAAACGACAAAGACGGCCAGACGAGCGATTTCAATCCGGAGGAATTCGAAACTTCGGCCGTCATATCAAGCGATCTCGCCGCCCGGCTGCACGTGAAAAAAGGCGACCGCATTCTGAATTTCAGGATCCGGAACATCGCGCCGGATGAGAACAACGAATGGATGGCGATCGATATTGCGGCGGCCCAGCGGCTTCTCGACATGTATGGCAAGCTCGATCGCATCGAGGTATTTCTCGCTCCACACGAAAATGAAAACCATGTCGAACGCCTGATCAAAGCCACAGTTCCACCCGCGTGGGACGTGCAAACTCCCGGCGCGCGGAGCGAAGAGAATCGCCGCATGCTGCGCGCCTTCCGCTGGAACCTGCGCATCCTTAGTTACATTTCGCTGCTGGTGGGGGCGTTTCTGATTTACAACACAATCGCCGTCAGCGTGGTTCGCCGGCGCACCGAGATCGGCATCCTGCGCGCTCTCGGGACCAGCTCGCGCGGCGTCCTCGCGGTCTTTCTCGGAGAGGCCGCCATGCTGGGCATCGCCGGTTCGGCGCTCGGCATCCTGCTGGGCCGGGGACTGGCGCAGGTTCTGGTCGGCATGCTCTCCGACACTGTCAACGCTCTTTTCGTGACGAGCACTCCGGGCGCAATCGAACTTTCGCCAATGTCGATCCTCGCGGCCCTCTTCACCGGAACCGCGGTGGCATTCGCCTCCGCGCTGATCCCGGCGCGAGAAGCGGCGCGAGTAGCGCCGGCGGAAGCCATGCGGCAGTCGGTGGTCGAGCATGAAATCCGGCTGCACGTCCGGCGAGACCTGGCCTTTGCCGCCGGCGCCGCCGCTATTGCGTGGGTGCTTTGCCAGTTCGGTCCGATCGATGGACGCCCGGTGCTGGGTTACGTCGCGACGCTCTTCGCGGTGATCGCAGCCGCGATGGTTGCGCCCGCATTCGTTACGGGAGTGATTCGCGCACTCCGCGGAGCGCTGAAGAAAATCGGCGGCGCGGCAGGGTTGATCGCCGGACGCAGCCTGGTCGCCTCGCTGGCGCGGACGTCAGTGGTGGTAACGGCGCTCGCCACCGCGATTTCCATGATGATCTCGGTTGGCATCATGGTCGGCAGTTTTCGCGAGACCGTCGAAGTCTGGCTCGACTCGCAGCTTCGCGCCGACATCTATATGCGCACCGAAGGGCCGGCCACGGCGGGCATTTTCCCGCCGATCCCTGCGGCCGTCGAAAGAATCGCGCAGCAGACGCCGGGCGTGGCTGAAGTCGACGTCTTCCATGCCTTTGAGTTTCCGTACGACGGAACGCGCGTCACCTTCGGCGCCGGCCGAATGGACGTGGTGCGCCGCCATCGGACGCTGCGTTTTCTCTCGGGGAATGCGAACGACATCCTCGCTTCACTGCCCGGTCGGGATCGCGCCGTCGTGACCGAACCGTTTGCGGACAAGCATCATGTCCACGTGGGCGACGTTCTTCAGATTCCCCTGGGTACACATAACGTGGCGCTCACGGTCGCCGGTATCTACTACGATTATTCGAGCGATCGTGGCACGGTTCTGGTGGATCGCTCCACGCTTCTCAAGTACCTGCCGGATCAGCCGATCACGAATATCGCCATCTTTGTGCAGCCCGGCGCGGATGCGGCGAAGGTCCGGCGCGAACTCGAATCCCGCCTGCGCAATTTCTCCCTGGTGATCGCTCCCAACGAAGCGCTGCGGCGCGCCGCCATTGAAGTCTTCGATCGCACTTTCACCGTCACGTACGCGCTCGAAGCGGTCGCCATCATTGTCGCCATGCTGGGCGCGGCGAACTCGCTGCTAGCATTGGTATTGGATCGCCGCCGGGAAATCGGCCTGATCCGGTATCTGGGCGCGGCCGCCGGTCAGGTGCGCCGCATGATTCTGGTGGAGGCCGCGTTGCTCGGGCTTCTCGCCGGGTCCCTGGGTTTGGCTCTCGGGATGGCGCTTTCGCTGGTCCTGATTTACGTGGTCAACAAGCAGAGTTTCGGCTGGACCATTCAGTTTCATCCGCCGGTTCTGCTGCTGGGGGGCGCGTTGTTGCTCGTGTGGGCCGTAACGGTTCTGGCGGGCGTTTATCCGGCGCGGTTTGCCGCAAGGCTCGAGCCGGCTGCAGTCGTTCACGAAGAATAATCAACCGAAAACAAATGAGTGAGAACACCCGTAACATAGCCATCATTGCGCACGTTGACCACGGCAAGACGACGCTGGTCGACGCGATGCTCCGCCAGAGCGGCATCTTCGGCGCGCACGAAGCGGTCGCCGAACGCGTGATGGATTCGAACGAACTCGAGCGCGAGCGCGGCATCACCATTCTCGCCAAGATTACCGGCGTGCGCTTCCACGGGACCAAGATCAACATTGTCGACACGCCCGGCCACAGCGATTTCGGTGGCGAAGTGGAACGCGCGCTCAAGATTGTCGACGGCGTCATGCTTCTGGTCGACGCGAGCGAAGGCCCGCTGCCGCAGACTCGTTACGTTCTGATGAAAGCGCTCGAGGCGAATCTCAAGCCGATAGTCGTTATCAACAAGATCGATCGCCCCGACGCGCGTGCGGCCGAAGTTCTCAACGAGATCTACGATCTGTTCATCGACCTGGATGCGAAGGAAGATCAGCTCGATTTCCCTGTCCTCTATTCCAATGCGAAGGTGGGAGTGGCGAAGACTTCTCTCGAAGATCCTTCGGAGGATTTGCGGCCGCTCTTCGAAGCGATCCTGGCCACCATCCCGCCGCCTGCCGGCGATCCGGACGCGATTCTGCAGGCCCAGGTCGCCAATCTGGATTACAGCGAGTATCTCGGCCGCCTCGCCATTGGACGCATATTTCAAGGCACATTGAAGTACGGCGATGAAGTGGCCATCTGCCATCTCAATGGCCGCATTCAGAAGACGAAGATCACCAAGCTTTATTCGTTCGAGGGTCTGAAGCGCGTGGACGAGACGATCGCCCGGCCGGGCGATCTCGTCGCAATCGCGGGCGTCGAGGGCATCACCATCGGCGAGACCATCACCAGCGCCGAGACGCCGCAGCCGATGCCGCCGATCCAGATCGACGAACCCACCATTGGTATGACGTTCACGGTGAACACATCGCCTTTCGCCGGCCGCGAAGGCCAGTTCGTCACATCGCGCAATTTGAAAGAACGGCTGGACAGGGAACTGCTGACCAACGTTTCCATCCGCGTCGAGTCCACGACGCCGGAAACTTTCAAGGTGATGGGACGCGGCGAACTGCAACTCGCCATCCTGATTGAAATGATGCGGCGGGAAGGCTACGAACTCGCCGTCGGCAAGCCCGAGATTCTGACGAAGACGATCGACGGCAAACAGATGGAGCCGGTGGAAATGCTGGTGATCGATTGTCCCGAGTCCTTCATCGGGGTGGTCATCGAAAAGCTCGGCAGCCGCAAAGGCAAGATGAGCAAGATGATCAACAACGGTTCGGGACGCGTGCGCCTCGAGTTCCACATTCCCTCGCGCGGCCTGATCGGGCTGCGCAGCGAGATTCTCACCGACACCCGCGGCACGGCGATTCTGAACTCGCTGTTTCACGGGTATATCGAATGGCAGGGCGAGATTCCGACCCGTCCCACCGGCTCGCTGGTGGCGGACCGTGCCGGGAAAACCACCGGCAACGCGATCTTCAATCTGCAGGAGCGCGGCGAAATCTTCGTCAGCCCCGGGACCGAAGTTTACGAAGGCATGATTATCGGCGAAAACGCGCGCCAGTCGGATCTCGACGTCAATATCGTCAAAGAGAAGAAGTTGACGAACATGCGCGCTTCGACCGCGGACGAAGCCATACGGCTGGTGCCGCCGAAGCTGCTCAATTTGGAGCAGGCGATCGAATTCATCCGGGAGGACGAGATGGTGGAAGTGACTCCGCAATCCATCCGGCTGCGAAAGAAAATCCTCAAAGCCAATCAACGTTAGGAAAGTGTGTGTTGCGGGGGCGTACGAGCCGCTCGCCGAGATCCTTGAATAGCCCGCCGCCTCCGGCCCAGGTGCTATGCTTCAACCAGGTAGTTCATGAATTACCGGAGAGCGCTGGTGCTCCTGAGTGCCGGCGCGGGGCTAATAACCGCTCTGTATTCCGCTCAACGCCCGTTCCGCGTTTACCCGAGCATGGAGGCCTACGACAACGTCGAGCTTCCCCCCGATTTTCAGGTCAAAAGCGAGTGGGTCTTCGCACGCTTGATGTATCCGCAGCACCCGCTCGCGCGCTTCGGCAATTTTCGCCGCTTCGGCGGCCTCGACTGGCGCGAAGGCGGCACCAGCTGGACGCAGGATTATCCGCGCGCCGACCGTCATTTCGCCCAGGCCATGCGCCGCCTCAGCCTGGTCCAGGCGCGATCGGTAGAGCAGCCGGTCAACCTCGATGACGGCGACGATGCGTACAACTATCCCTGGATGAACGCAGGCGAAATGGGCGACTGGAAACTGACGGAAGCGCAGGCCACCGCTCTCCGCGAGTACCTGTTGAGGGGCGGCTTCCTGATGCTCGACGATTTCTGGGGAACCGAAGAATATAACCGGTTCTACGAAAGCATGCGCCGCGTTTTCCCCGACCGTCAGGTGGTCGAAATCGACGATGGCGACGCGATCTTTCACGTGGTTTACGATCTCGACGATCGCTACCAGGTTCCCGGCCAATGGGCGCTGGCGCGCGGCACCACCTACCGCAACGATGGCGGGACGCCGCACTGGCTCGGAATCTACGACGACCATGGGCGCGTTATGGTCGCCATGACTTTCAATTCGGATGTCGGGGATTCGTGGGAGTGGGCCGACGATCCCAATTACCCGGAAAAGTATTCGGCGCTCGGTATTCGTATCGGAGTGAATTACGTGATTTACTCCATGACACACTGATCTGTTGGGATGTTCGTCCGGAAATACATTCGCAGCCATTTAGCGTTCATTGCCCTGGGAGTTGCCGCACTCAGCATCTGCGGCGTCCTGCTGGCGCAGAAGCCGTTCAAGGAATGGCCCGCTATTGAGTACACCGACTTCCCTCTGCCGCCCGACTGGAATCAGAAGGCCGAGTGGACCCGCGCGCGCCTTCGTTACCCCGATATCTACGGCTATCCCGACGTGCCGCTGACTTACGAAAACGGCAGACCGTTCCCCGGCTACTGGACGATGGATTACCCGCGTTCCGACCGCCATCTGCTCGAGGGCGTGCGGCGCCTGACGCGCATCGAAAGCAAGTCGGTGGAGCAGGTGGTGAGCTTCGGCGACGATGATATGTTCAATTTCCCCACGCTCTACGCGGTTGAGGTGGGGCACTGGCGTTTGCACGACGAAGACGCGAAGCAGACTGCGCGAGTTTCTTCTGCGTGGCGGATTTCTCATGGTCGACGATTTTCATGGCTCCAACGCGGCGGACCACGAACAGCACATCAATGAATGGCAGAACTTCACAGCGAGCATGAGCAAGGTATTTCCGGATCGGCCGATTGTGGATATCCCGAACAGCGATCCCATTTTCCACACGATCTACGATCTCGACCAGCGCTTCCAGGTGCCCGGCGCACAATTTTTCGATACGGGGATTACGTACGAAAAAGGGCCCACCGGCAAAGAACCCCACTGGCGGGCAATTTACGACGACAAGGGCCGCATCATGGTCGCAATCTGTCACAACATGGATCTGGGCGACGCCTGGGAGCACTCGGATGAAGCGCGTTATCTGGAAGAATGGGCCTCTCTCGCCTACCGCATCGCGATGAATTATTTCGTCTACGATCTCACCCACTAAACGGTCTGAAAAGCACAGTCGATTTATCGCTGTAACCGGTTTGTCGCCGTTCCGTATCGGAACCCGGACCGCGCAGTTCGTTTACACGACCAACAGCGCGGGGGGAATCGTGGCGAGTCCCATCGTGCCTGGCTCGGGTAACACGACCTGTCTGATCCTCTACGGAACGGGGATCGCCGGCAGCCGACGCGGCATTTTTCGTTTCCACCCTCGGGGGTGTTTTACCGCCGCCCTTCAAGCGTTATTTCCAATAAGTGGGTGTCGACTGGTGGACACGTTCTGCCGGTATTCGACTCCCGCTGCAGCAGGGAAACGCGCTGAGCCGCAGCGGCTACAGCGCCAATTTGTGCAGAGGTATGAATTTTATGTCCTGCCCGCGACCCGGGTGCCCCGTTCGATGCAGGAAAAACTTGCGGTTGGATTGCGATGGCAGGCGTCGCTCGCACTTATTCGGAAGCGTTGAAGACGTAGGTAAGGTTTTCGGAATCCTGTTCGCTGAGCGGGTTCGTGACGACCTGAGTTTCCTGATTCCGGGCGATGATCTGAGGGGGCTGATACTCGCTGTCGCGAGCATGCACGATAAAACGTTTGGGTGCATGACCGACAAAATAAAACGGATAACAAGTAATCAGCGTAAGACTGGGAGTCGGAGTCGGATCCATAACTCTGGTTTCGGTAGGATCTACAATTTCAGTCGAATCCACCGTGTAAGTTCGGGAGCCGTAAGGCGTGTTCACCAGCACCTGGTCGCCACGGCGAATGTTGCGAAGGCTTCTGAAGAAAGTATCCCGGTGAGCGGCGAGGACCACGTTTCCCGGTTGACCGGGCAGCGCCGAACCGTCCAGATGACCTACTCCCCGATCCAACACAGTGCTTGTGGTTCCCTGAAAGACCACTGCGGAAAGGTGGAGCTTTGGAATCTCCACCTTTCCCACAAGGCCGCCTTCGGGTATTCTCACCTGCGCAGGCGGAATCGGACGATTTGTGAGCAGCCGGTCGAGTTCACGGTTCCCTCTGGCCTGCTGCAGGCGTGAGTTCAACCACGACGCTCCGCAGTAACCGAGAATAATAAACCCGGCCGCAAACAAAAACCGTTGGATCCAGCGCAGCATACACTCCTCACGTTAGTTTAACTGCCGGGCCAGAACTTTCACGCCCAGTGCGAGGCCTATGCAACCGAAACCGAACAAAGCAAGCAACGGAAGGTTGCCGGCGGTTTGCGGAATCGTTTGCGGTGCAGCCGGGGCTGGAGTTTCAGGTGCGGGTTGCGGCTCAGGTTGTGCTTCCGGAGCCGGGGCAGGAGGCGGAGGAGGCGTATTCTGCGCTACTTCCGTCTGTTCCTGAACCTGTTCCTGAACCTGAGCCGCAGGAGCCGGCGGCGGCGGTGTCTGCGCCTGTTGCGTCACCTGTGAAACCTGTGTGAAGTGTTTGTGGTACACAAATTCCTGGCCGAAATTGTCGCCCGGATAGAACCACTCTCTTATCGCTTTTGGCTGTCCGGCAGGAGTCTCCCAATATGTGAAAACTGTCTTACCGGTTGGTTGCACCCGGTAGTCCGGGATCGCCATAATGGTCGCGAACGTATGGTTCTGGCGAGCGTTCTGAACTTGCACGATGTGACGGTCCGAACTCGAATCGACGAGCTTGAAAACGTATCGGCCCGGCGGCAGGACTACGCCCGGCACTTCCACTGGTCCGGAAATCGTTACGTAAGTCATCTTGTCCCACTCATCGGCGCCAGCCTTCGGCGCCACGGCTACCATCCCGATGGCAGCGGCAAACAAAGCCGTTGTCAGTCGAATATTAAACATTTTCGTTGCCTCCCTTGGTATCTCGCTGGCTCGTCCGAAGACTCGCTGCGCACTTTGGCTAATGCAGCCGGATTGCCAGGCTACCCAAACCGCATCAAAACACGGGGCTTAACGATTTCACGAGTGACGCCGTACGAATAGGCCGGAAATATTTTCAGACTGCCCGGAGCTTCACGATAAAATAAGGCTTGAATGCTGAATTCGACTCCCACACGTATCCTGGTGGTTGACGACGACCCTCGTCAACGTTCTATTCTCGCCGAAATGGTCGGCAGTCTTGGCTTCACCGCGACTACCGCCGCGGATGGAGTCGACGCCATGAACATGCAGGCGGAATCGCCCGCCGACGTCATCATCACGGACCTGATCATGCCGCGCATGGACGGGTTTGAATTATTGCGAACGCTGGAAGCCCGTGGGGACCGCACTCCAACCATCGTTCTCACCGGCTTTGGCAGTATTGAAAAAGCTATCTCTGTGGTGCACGATCTGAAGGCGTTCTGGTTTCTGGAGAAGCCCGTTCAGCCCGGTATTCTGCGGGCTCTGATCGAACGCGCGGCGGTCCAGAACCGGCTGGTCGCGGAAACCGAAGTCCTGAACCGGCAGCTGACTTTCCACGGCGTGCTGGGAGATCTGGTGGGCAGTTCGCTGGTCATGCGGCAGGTGTTTTTCGAGGTGCAGCAGGTAGCTCCCACGTCGGCTTCGGTCCTGATCACGGGCGAGAGCGGGACGGGTAAAGAACTGGTGGCGCGTGCGCTGCACCGTTTGAGCCCGCGCGCGTCGGGGCCGTTCGTTCCCATCAACTGCGCGGCGCTTACGGAGACACTGATCGAGAGCGAGCTTTTCGGTCATGAGAAGGGCGCCTTCACGGGCGCGCTCGAGCGTCACATCGGTTGTTTCGAGCAGGCCAACAATGGCACGGTGTTTCTGGACGAAATCGGCGACATGCCCATTGGTACGCAATCGAAACTGTTACGGGTGCTTGAGGATCGCAAGGTGCGGCGGCTCGGCGGCAAAGTCGATCTGCCGGTCGAAGTGCGCGTGGTTGCAGCAACTCCTCGATCTCGTCCTTCGTGAGATTCGGGTACCGGTTCTGGTTGAGAAGGCAGGAGCGTGTGGTCAGCACCGTACCCCTGCCGTTGGTGTCGATTGACCCGCCTTCGAGAATAATTTGTGGCCTGAAGACGGGTAGGTAAAGCCACCGGTTCATGTCAGCGGGGACATGTCCGTCAGCGATCTGGTCCTCGCATACTT
>CAWBIS010000179.1:0-16927 GCA_963788485.1 Terriglobia bacterium | reverse complement strand
CTCTCTCTACACACACACACACACACACGGCCATTCACACTTGCTACAGCTTCGTCACTTTCATATGATGTTTGCAGACATTCAAATCAATGTGCATGTGATGGAATGCGGTCGAACGCATGGCGATCCTCTCGCATGACGACGTTCTCAGCGCGGCCGCTATTCCGCTCGAATTACGTCTGCCCCAGCGGGACAACGGCATGCGGTCGAGCGTGCAGGAAGCGCGCGAATCGGCCGAGCGCGAACATGTGCTGAGAGCGCTCGAAGAGGCCGGGTGGAATGTTTCCAGCGCGGCGCGAGCCCTGGGGATGGAGCGGACCAACCTGCACAAGCGTATCCGCGCGCTCGGTCTGGCCCGCGGCAAGTGATTCGATCGCTCGACCCGGAACTGATGGATTCGCCGGACGTCACCGGCCCCATCCTTGATAAATTCCATCGCGATCTGAACTTCGTAAACAGGTGTCTCGGAACCTTCCCGACCATTGAGCGGTTCATTCGCAGGGACGATCGGCCGGTGCGCCGCGTGCTCGATATCGGGTGCGGCGGTGGGGCGCTGCTGGAGTATCTGCGGCGCCGTTTGGGCGTTGAGGTGATCGGGGTCGATCGCAAGCCGCCCGACAGCCCGAGCGTACCGATCATCGCCGCCGACGCGGTTACCGAGCCGCTGCCCCAGGCAGATGTGGCCATTTGCTGTTTAACCGCGCATCATCTGACGCCGGAGGAGAACATCGCATTGATTCGGAACGTGCGCCGGTCATGCCCGAGGTTCATCATTCAGGATCTGGTCCGGCATCCTCTGCCGCTGGTGCTGTTCACATTGTTTTTGTGCCCGCTGATCGGACGCGAGGCCGCGGTCGACGGCAGGCAGTCGATTCGCCGAGCGTTCACGCCGGAGGAATTCCGGGAGCTGGTGAGAACGGCGGTTGCGGGAACGAAGGCGACTTTCACGACAGACGTGTCGCCATTCCGGTCGCGTCAGATTATCGACATCCAGTTCTGAACGCGAAAAATTTATTGGCCGCGAATAAACACGAATAAAGCCATCTGGTCTCATTCGTGTCCATTTGTAGCTGAAGCTGCTTTTTCGTGAGGGAAATCGCGGACGAGACGCTCGAGTCCCGCAAGTGATGACCTCAGTTCGGCAAGGCTGCCGATTGGCTCAAGGCAGTAGTCGATTGCGCCGCTTGCCACGCAGCCAACGCGTTCTGCTGGAGGGAAATGCCCTTGCGCGAGTACTGCAGATATCCCTCGCGCCTGAACCGATTCATGTGGTGCGTCACGATTTCTCGCGACGTCCCCACGTACTGCGATAAAAACTCGTGCGTGAGCGCCTCCATCTTCACGGTTCCATCGCCGGCCTCACTGCCGAATCGACTGGCAAACCGGACCAGCGCGCGCGCGAGGCGCTGCTCAATGCTTTCCCTCGAGAAACTCTCGATCCGGCTCGCAAACTCCACCAGACGGGCGACGACCACCTGTAGCAAAGCCAGGGCGAGTTTTGGTTGTAAGCAGACGAGGTCATCGATTTCCTGATGAGACCAACTCATGAGTTTGGTCGATTCAACCGCAACTGCTTGTTCCATATATCGCCCCTGCCCGGCAAAAACGCCCTCCCCAAAGAGCTCATCAGGCCGATACACGTCCACCACAACGGAAAGGCTTTCATGACGCAGGACTTTCACTCTCCCCTCCACAACGAGGTAAAGTCTCGTTGCCGGTTCACCATGAATATAAATCGCCTCCCCTTTCCGGTAGTGCCTGATCCTGGAGCAAGGCAGATAAGCAAGAGGATCTTCCCGCGTCACCGCTTTTGCTGGCTGTAATGAGGGATTGAATAAAGTCGGCATTCTTTCACCATGTCTTTCCGGCCATGTCCGGGTCTGGGCCCCGTGGCATAACTCGCATTTTTCTCAATATTGAGAAAGCAGTTGTGCGGCCTTCCATACAAATCTATATAAGCTGCTGTATATCAGTGGCTTAGCGCCAGGAAGGTTTTTGAGGTTCAGGTTTTCGACTGACCGCGGGGCGTCAGTGCTTGCTTATTGGCCTTTATTCGTGGCTGAAAATGCTCTTTCGTAAGGGAAGTCGCAGCCCAGCCGTTCCAGTTCCGCGCGCCAATGATCGTCGATGCGCTTTTGCAGCGCGGGCGTGAGCAATTCGCCGGAACCTCCAGCCTCACCCCGCCTGAGAACTCTGCCTTCCGGCTTGCTCCACGGAGCGAGCATCCCGGTATCGAACCTATGCTGAATCTGCTTCATGTAACCGAAGGTCGATTTGCGCACAATCTCCGCGTGTTCTTCGCGAGTCAGATCAACCTTCAGGAACGCGGCGATTCGATTTACCGTTCCCGGCAAATCCTTTTTCATCTCTTCGTAGGTCATGAACAGGACGTTCGCCCGTCCGCGCACCTGCCAGTAACTATAGAGATGATCGCCCCAGGTGCAAAAGGGAAAACCTGGCGTGAAAGAGTATTCCACCCAGGTTGCGACCGAGGGCATCATCGGCCCCAGGCTAAGATCGCGGGCGAAATGGTAGCCGGAGACCAGCATGTCCTTCGGATCCCGCACCACGCAGATGTAGCGGGCCTCCGGCCGGAACGGCACCTCGTCCAGCTTGCGATGCGTCTTGATGATGCGCATGCCGGTAGGCGAATTCCGCCATGCGATCTCGTCAGATAACGGAACGGCATAGCGCGGATCGTACGCATCCGGCCAGGGCACGAGGTCGTGGACGTGTTTGAACTCCGCGTTGCCCCGATGGGTGATCTGCAGCAGAATCTGCATCAGCCAGTTGGTTCCGCTCTTGAAATATACGCAGGCAAAAACGTCGTGGGGTGTGGGCTGATAGTCGCCGAAATGGCCAAAGTGTTGTCGGCCCGCGCCTTTGGCCGCGCTGCGCAGGAACAGCCCGGATCGTTCCATCAGCTTCATGGCGGGGACGCCCAGGCCATACAGCAGAGCCAGTGAAGGATAGCGGACCCAGGGCGGCCACGACCGTCGGCGAAACGGAACGAAGGCCTCTGCCGGCATACTCCGGAGCAGTTTTACTTCGCGGCGGAGGGGCTGTGCTCGGCCATCAGCTTGTGAAGCAGGGCCGCCGTATCGTCATGCTCGACCCAGCCGCCGGGTCCGATATGCATGCCCTCGGCCATATTCACCGGCAGTTTGCCTTCCTTATTCTTTGCGTCCATGCGTGCGCCTTTTCCGACGAGCAGTTTGACGACGTCGTTGGCGCCGCGGAATGCCGCGCCATGCAGCGCCGTGTAACCCACATCATTTACCGCGTTCACGTCGGCGCCCCACTCCATGCAGAGTTGGATGGCCGCGGGGGCGTCCGCCTGTGAACCGTGGCTCTGGCCATCGGACCAGCCCACGCCAGCCGCGACCATCAACGGCGTGGTGTGATCGTTAGTCGCGATATTGGGATCGGCGCCTTTCTCCTTCAACAGGCGCATGACGGTGACATCATCCGATTGCGCGGCGCGCCAGAATGGAGTCGCTCCGATCATATTGGCCCAGCGTCCGTCGAACGAAGGTTGTCCGCGCAGCGGGATCTTTTTTGTCAGCCTCGCGTTCAAATTCGCGCCGTGCGCGATCAGCGCGTTGATCAGATCGAGTTCGGTCATCGCGTCTTTCTCCGGCGGCGCCGGACGCGTGGACCATTCCAGATTCCGCATGTCCACGGCGGCATACAACGCGGCGCGTCCCTTGCCGTCCGTGGCATTGGGGTCGGCGCCCTTGTCGAGAAGGAAATTCGCCAGCGAATAGTGGCCGTTCAAAACCGCCACCAGGAGCGGGGTGGTGCCGTCGGCCGCACCTTCGTTGATGTTGGCCCCGGTGGCGATCAGAGCGTTGGCCGATTGCGCATCGTTCTGCCTGGCGGCAAACAGGAGCGCCGTCATGCCCCCAACCGGATAAGGCGCCGAGAAGATCGTATCGAGCGGCTTGGGCGGGGGCGCAGTGTGCGTTTTGGCGTTGAGATCGGCTTTGTGTTCGATCAACACCTCGACCGCAGCGGCATTCTTCGCGGACGCAGCCCACATCAACGGCGTCTGACCCTCGGAGTTGGTCTTGTTCACGTCCGCGCCGTGATTCAACAGCGTCTTGATTGCATCCGTTTTGCCGGTACGCGCCGCGACCATGAGCGCAGTGTCGCCCGTCACCGAGACGACGGCGTTCGGATCTTCACCGGCCTTCAGCAACGCTTCGACAATTGCCCCATTACCGTTCATGCAGGCCAATTCGAGCGGAGTCACGCCGAAGCGGTTAGCCGCTTTGACGTTGGCGCCAGCATGAATCAACAGTTCGGCGGTTTCGAGATCGTCGTGGCGCACGGCCCAGTGAAGCGCCGTAGTGCCGTCGGCCTGCGGAGCGTTTACATCCACCTTTTGCCGCACGAGCGAGCGCACCGCTTCCGTGTCGGGCGCCATGGCTGCGTCGGCGAGACGAGTATCGGCGGCAGCGGCGTTCAGGGCGGCCATCGAGAGGAGCGCGAGCGAGATAAGAGGGATGCGCATTTCGATCCGATTGTAGCGCATTAATCCTTACTCAACAGTGGCTTAGCCGCAAATTTGACCACCAGGGGCCACGCCTGGAGAGTTATGATGGAAGCGATTGCTCACCCCGCTGAAAGCCCTCGGTCTACTGGCGTTGTTCGCGGCACCAGGCCTCGCCGCAGATAGCCCGGCGCCTCCCACCGCGCTGCTCAACCAGTATTGCTTTGGTTGTCATAACTCCAAAGCGAAAATCGGCGGTCTGGTGCTGGACACGGCGAATCTCACCGACATCCCGTCTCACGCGGAGATGTGGGAAAAGGTTATCAAAAAGCTGCGCACCGGTTCCATGCCTCCGCTCGGCATGCCGCGGCCCGATCGCGCGAAGATGGACGAGCTTGCTGCCTGGCTCGAGACTTCGATCGACAAGGCGGCGCTGGCGAAGCCCAATCCGGGTCGGCCCGCACTGCATCGTTTGAATCGAGCCGAGTATGCCGATGTTATCCGCGACCTGCTCGACCTGAAAATCGAGGCGGCCGATTACCTTCCCGCCGACGACGCCAGTTTCGGCTTCGACAATGTGGCGAACGTGCTCGGCCTGTCGCCCGCCCTGCAGGAGCGATATATTTCCGCCGCCAGGCAGATCAGCCGGCTCGCGGTGGGCGATCCCGCGACCGCGCCCATCGTGGCGACCTACCGCGTGCGCTCCGACATCTCGCAGAACGAACATATCGAAGGCCTGCCCCTCGGCACGCGCGGCGGCGTTCTGATCCATCACAATTTCCCGCTCGACGGCGAGTATGCATTCAAGGTCAAGATGCTCAAGTCGACAGTCGATCTGCTGTTCGGCGGGAGTGCGCCGGATGAGACGCTCGAACTCGCGGTGAACGGCCAGCGCGTCCAGACGCTCACCATCAATCCGCCGCTGAAGCCGGTTCCGGGAGCGAATGAGAAGGTGAAGAACGACGGATTCGATCCCGCGGCGGCCACAAAACTCAGCATGTCGCAGCCGCCCGATACGCTCGAAGCCCGGGTGTTCGTGAAAGCCGGCCCGCAGACGGTGACCGCGGCCTTCCTGCAGAGATCCCTCGGACCGGTGGAGGATCTGGCCGAGCCGCTCGAGCGAAGCACTTTCGATCCCAGCGACCCGAGAGGTTTGCCGCACGTGCTCAGCGTCAGCATTGCGGGTCCGTTCAACGCAAAGGGCTCCGGCGATACGCCGAGCCGGCGCAGGATTTTCGTTTGTCATCCCGATAGCGCGGCGGACGAGATGCCCTGCGCGCGGAAAATCATTTCGACCCTGGCGCGGCGTGCTTATCGCGAGCCAGTCGGCGATGCGGATCTGGAAACGCTGCTCGGTTTTTATCAGCAGGGCCGGAACAACGGCACATTTGAAAACGGCATCGAACTGGCGCTTCGGCGCATGCTGGCCAGTCCACAATTCGTGTTTCGCTTCGAACGCGATCCGGCGGGTGTCACTCCCGGTTCGAACTACCGCATCGGCGATCTGGAACTGGCTTCGCGGCTTTCGTTTTTCCTCTGGAGCAGCATTCCCGACGATGAGCTTTTGAACCTCGCCAGCCAGGGCAAGTTGAGGAATCCGGCAATCCTCGAACAGCAGGTGCGGCGCATGCTGGCCGACCCGAAATCCCAGGCAATCGTCGACAATTTTGCCGGGCAGTGGCTTTATCTGCGCAATCTGCGTGGCGTGGCGCCCGATCTCGAAGAATTCCCGAACTTCGACGACAACCTGCGGCAGGCGTTCAAGACCGAAACCGAGCTGTTCTTCGGCAGCATCATGCATGAGGACCACAACGTGCTCGATCTGCTGAACGCGAACTATACGTTCGTGAACGATCGCCTCGCCCGGCATTACGGAATTCCCAACGTCGATGGCAGCCAGTTTCGCCGCGTCACAGTTACCCAGGATGCGCGCCGCGGGCTGCTGGGGCAGGGCAGTATCCTCACGGTGACGTCGGTGGCGACGCGCACCTCGCCGGTGCAGCGCGGCAAATGGCTGCTCGAAAACGTCCTGGGGAATCCACCGAATCCGCCGCCGGCAGGCGTGCCGCCGCTCAAAGAGAACGCCGCGGGCGCGGCGCAGATGACCGTTCGCCAGCGCATGGAGCAGCATCGTAAAGACCCCACATGCGCCGGCTGCCACAAGGTGCTCGACCCGCTGGGATTCGCTCTGGATAATTTCGACGGCGTGGGCGCATGGCGCGTGCGCGGCGAAGATGGCTCGCCCATCGACGCCTCGGGCGTATTGGGCGACGGCACCAAAGTCAACGGGCCGGTGGATCTGCGGAATGCGCTGTTGAGCCGCCCGAATGTGTTCGTGGGCACCATGACCACCAAGCTCATGACTTACGCGCTCGGTCGCGGGGTGGAGTATTACGATATGCCGGAGATTCGCGCCATCGTGCACGAAGCCGAGCGCAACGACTACCGTTTTTCGTCGCTGATTATGGGCGTGGTGAAGAGCGCGCCGTTTCAAATGAGAAGATCGCAGGAGAAAGCGGACTAATGCAGTTCATTACCAAAAAGCACTTACCCCGTCGGACGTTTTTGCGCAGCGCGCTGGGTGCGGGCGTGGTTACAAAGATCGCCCTGCCGCTGCTCGATTCCATGGTTCCCTCGATGACGGCTCTGGCCGCGACGGCCGCGAGTCCGAAAAGCCGTCTGGGCTTCGTTTACATCCCGCATGGGGCGGTGATGGACAAATGGACGCCGGCGAGGGAGGGTGCCGGGTTCGAATTCACGCCGATCCTGAAGCCGCTCGAAGCGCATCGCGACAAGGTGGTGGTGATCAGCGGCCTGGCCGCCATAGCGGCGGAATCGCAGGGCGATGGCGGCGGCGATCACTCGCGCTGCGCTCCCTGCTACCTGAGCGGCGTGCACGCCAAGCGCACCGAAGGCGACGATATCCGGGCGGGCATGACGATCGATCAGATCGCCGCGGAAAAGATAGGCCAGGACACGCCGCTGCCTTCGCTCGAACTGGGCATCGAAGACACCGGCCTGGTGGGCGTGTGCGATGTGGGCTACAGCTGCGCGTATATGAATACGATCGCCTGGAAATCGCCCAGCACGCCGCTGCCGATGGAGATCAATCCGCGTGTCGTGTTCGAGCGGCTGTTCGGCGATGGCAGCAGTGAGGCCGAACGCATGGCCAACAAACAACAGGACCGCAGCATTCTCGACTCGGTGACGCAGGAGACGAACCGCCTGCAGAAGGGACTCGGGGCGCAGGACCGGGCTCGCATTGCCGATTATCTCGACAACGTGCGCGAGATCGAGCGCCGCATTCAGAAAGCCGAGAAGCAGGCTTCGAATTCCACGCTGGCGGTGCCGGAGACACCGATCGGAGTGCCCGAATCCTTCGACGAGCATGCGAAATTGATGTTCGACCTGCAGGCGCTGGCCTATCAGGCTGACATCACGCGCGTCTCCACGTTCATGCTGGCGCGCGATCTAAGCCAGCGAACGTTCCCGCAGATCGGCGTGCCGGAACCGCATCATTCGGTATCTCATCACGGAAATAATCCGGCGACCATTGCCAAGCTGGCGAAGATCAACAACTATCACGCCACGCTGCTGGCTTATTTCATCGAGAAGCTGAAGTCGACGCCGGATGGCGATGGGACGCTGCTCGATCATTCGATGATTATGTATGGCAGCTCGATGAGCAATTCGAACGAGCATAATCATTTCCCGCTGCCGCTGCTGCTGATCGGCGGGGCTTCGGGGCATCTGCAGGGCGGGCGGCATCTGAAGTTCCCCGAGCGCACGACGATGGCGAACATGCTGCTGAGCATCCTCGACAAGTCGGGGATTCACATGGACAAACTCGGCGACAGCACCGGGATTCTGGAAATTTAGGCCTGCGGGCCGTTACCTGAACTGGTCTGGATGAGTTCGTGATCCGCGCGATGTACGCTCTGGCCGGACTGGCCGCCTGCGCGACAGCGGGACAAGCCCAGTGGCTGGACTACAGGACCCCCGGCATCCCACGCACGGCTGACGGCAAACCGGACCTGGCCGCGCCCCTGCCACGCGCGACTGACGGCAGGCCGGATCTCACCGGTATCTGGCGTACGGAGTTGTCGTCTCCGGAACCCCCGAAACTGCAATCCTGGGCGGACGCGCTGGCCAGGAGACGCATGGAGGACCTGCGCCGCGATAGTCCCGAAGCGCTTTGTCTGCCCGGGCCGATAGCCAGCATGGGGGTGGGCAAAATAGTTCAGACTCCCGGTCTGCTTCTGATGCTTTACGGCGGAACGCTCTATCGCGAGATCTTTCTCGATGGCCGCGAACTTCCGAGAAATCCCAATCCCGACTGGATGGGCTACTCGGTTGGCCAGTGGGACGGCGACACCCTCGTCGTGCAGACGGTTGGCTTCAATGACCGGACGTGGCTCCGCGGCGACGGCGTTCCCGGTACGGAGAGGTTGCACATCACCGAACGAATCCGCCGCTCCGACTTCGGGCACATGGACATTCAAACCACGTACATCGATCCGGACGTGTTGCTGGCCGCCTGGCACGTCACCACCAGGTATGTGCTGGACGACGTTCAGCCGCTCGAGTATGTCTGCAACGAAAACGAGCGCGACCGGGCCCATATGATCGGCAAGGCCTCGGAGTTGCAAGCTTTAAAACTGGAGCCTCGTCTGCTGGCCGAGTACGCCGGCGCGTACGAGTACAGAGATCCCGATCACCCCGAGACCCCCCACGTGTACACGTTTTCGGTATCCGACGGGCAGTTATCGCTTTCAGACGGCCCGAGTACCTACCCGTTGTCGGCTCTGTCGCAGGCGGCGTTTGCGACGACCAACGGCGTTCGGTTCGACTTCTTCCGCGATGACAGCGGGGCGGTATCTTTTGTGATCGCGCTCACTTTCGATGGCGACATCAAGGCGACCCGCCGGAAATAGCGGCACGGGATATCATCCGGGCTCTCTGGATAACGCCGAAAGCTCGGCCCCGGTTCTGTCCTCGAGGGAGAAAGGATAGAGACCGAAACGTCGTCCGTCGCTCAGGCTGCTACAGTTCCAGCGGACATCCATCGCGGTTGTTCAAGTCGGGCGGAGCTTCGTAAGAGGCGGTTCAAACCGGGGAGAGAATGCGCCGGGAACGCCGGACTGAAACAATCTGCCGGCGTATCGCAGAATGATCCACATAGAAGGCGATGGGCGTTTTGTTTCAAATTGCCCGACCTCGGCCCATTTCCGTGCCGTGCGTCATTCGGGGGCAATCCGGAAAGAACGAAGCCTTGCGCGTATTTGGGAAACCCGAGTATGATTACTCTACTGCCGATTAGTCCCGATAGAGCCCTGGTGTTTTCCGGCAGTGTGTCGATTAACGACTTACGGGCGAAATTCCAATTTGTTTGAACCGTGAGGAGCGACTCGCATGTCAACTGACGACCCCTCTGCTGGGAAACGAATTCTCTGTCTGGTCCTGGCCCTTCTTCTCTGCTCGGTATGTGCGTCCGCCCAGTTTGGGAGGCCCCGCGGCGCGAGCCCGATCAAAACCGACAACTTCACCTACAACGGCCAGAGCTATCAAATCGTAGTATTCAAAGGACAGCCGATGCAGGTCAAGCTGAACAATCAGATCCTGTTGATGGTCAACAACGGAGTTGTCATGGGATATCCAGGGTTGGATGCCAATTTAATCGAAGGCGCAAAGGGTGCGCTGAAAGCATATGAGGCCGCGAACGGAATCGTGCCGCCAGGTACGCCTCCGGCAACTACCTCTGCAGTTCCCACGCCCCCAGCCAGCCAGTCGGCTGCTCCAAATGCCGCCGGCAGCCTCACTGTGGATGGGGTGATCTCGCTGATTGATGCAGGGATCTCCGCCGATCTGATCATTGCCAAAATACAAAAGAGCGGCCAGACGTTTGACCTTAGTACCGAGGAAATGGTTCGCCTGAAGAAAGCCGGGGCCAGCGATGCAGTCATGAAGGCCATGATGAGCGCCACGCCGGCTCCGGCGGCCGTTTCCGCCGCTCCCATCGCGGGCCCGAATGCCGCTGTTGCGCCGCCGGTTGATGTTGCTCCGAATCCGGTGGCCGAAAACCCGAACATGGGCAAGCTCAAAAAAGAGGGATTCATGGGGACCCTTGGGCATGGTGTCTCGAATGCGCTGAATGGAAAATCCGTCATCGACCGGCTAAGCATGCGAAATATCCTGCCGCAATGGGACCCGAACCAGAAGCTGAGCCGGCAGTATCCTCACATTGCCATCACGGTGCTTTCCGCGCCGATGGGATGGATGGACGACTACCGGGTGGTTTTGCGGAAGAACAATCAGAACAAGCTGGTGCATTCCTGCTTCAAGCTGAAGGCGGTGGTCTGGCTGGATGCGGCCCGCTCGAAGGCGACGGACGAGTTCGAGTGGTGCATCGACGAAGACATGTTCATGAGCGAGCTTCAGCCGACTTACCTGTATAGCCTCGCCGCAACCAGGGCCGACTACGGCGAAACCACCGGCGTCAACCGTACCGATGGTCCGCAACCTCCGGACAAGCTGCTGCCCAACGATCGCGCAACTCTGGACATGGAGGCAAAGACCAATCCCCAGGGCGCAAGCAAAGACCTGAACCTGGATGCGAACAGTCTGTTCGCAATCATGTTTGCCAACGTGCGGAAGGATCTGGGTGAAACCCTGGGATCGGATGGAGATTACCGGGTTTGGATCACGACGATCAAGAAAGCGGCTGGACCGTCGTTGTTCTGAGACCACCCGGGATTGGAAGTCTGCAAGCCCCGGAAATAGCGCCCCGGTTGCCTGCCTGATGGCGCAATGGCGCTCTCGACAAAGGCAGACAAATCTGCGCGCCGGAACTTTTCGATTAACTCCTGTTCCAACTGTCTGAGAGCGCTTACGGACTCGAGTGATGGATCGGGATCGTAAACAAAAACTCCGCGCCTTTTCCAGGTTCCGAGTCCACCCAGATGCGGCCGCCGTAGCGTTCCACTATTTTTTGGCAGATCGCTAATCCGATGCCTGTTCCCGGGATGTCTCTTCCATGGAGGCGTTTGAATAATCCGAAGATTTTATGGTGATACGCGGAACTGATTCCTATGCCGTTGTCCTTGACCGAGAACAACCACTCCGTATGCCTTCTCGATGCGGAAATCGTAATCTTCGGAGTCTCCGGACCTCGGTACTGGATAGCGTTCCGGATCAGATTCTGGAAGAGCTGCACGAAGTGCACCTCGGCCCCTGCAACGTCCGGCAACACTCCAAAAGAAATTTCCGCGCGTGACGACTCGATCGTCCTTTCGAGATTCTGCAACGCCTTCTCGATTGCGGTACGGATACTTATGGGCGTTCCGACATCCTCGACTGTGTCTGTCACTCGCGTATAGCTGAGCAGGTCCGCCAGAAGATTGTCGATCCGTGCCACGCCTTCCGTGATCACGGTTTTCATGTGGACTATGTCGTCATTGCCATCGGCGCAACTCCTGACCAGCAGTTCTGCGTAAATGCCCACATTGCGAAGCGGCTCCCGCAGATCGTGCGCTGCCGCGTAGGCGAATTGGTTGAGATCGTCGTTCGCCATCCGCAGCGCTTTTTCGATCTGCTTCTGCTCCTCGATATCGGTCGCTGCGCCGAACCACTTGACCGTCTTCCCGGCATCGTCGCAGACAGGAGTGGCCCGGCTCATAAACCATCGGTAGACGCCATCATGCCGGCGCAGCCGGAGTTCTCCCTCAAATGGGCCGCGGCTCGCCAGCGCGCGTCGCCACTCCGCCACGAACCTGGCGCGATCGCCCGGATGAATCGCTTCAACCCACCCGGAACCGCTCAACTCTTCCTGGCTGAGCCCCGTGTAGCGCGCGAGGGTCGGACTGGTATATTCATTTGCACCTGCCTCGTCCGCCATGTAAAGAGCATCGGGCACCGTTTCAGCCATAGCGCGGAACCGCGCTTCACTCTCCGCCAGCCGCGCCTCTGTCTCTTTTCGCCTGGTGATATCGATAGCAGTACCGATCACGCGTGTGCATCGTCCCTCAGCAGAAAATACGCCGCGGCCTTTCGCCGCAACCCAGCGTATCCGACCATCCTCCTTGCCGACCGTTCGATATTCGACATCGTAAAGCGCGCGTCGCCCCGGGTCGGCCGCTGCCGAATAGGCTTCAGACACTGCCGCCCGGTCCTCCGGATGCAGCCCCTCGTAGAAATCCTGCATGGAAACCGGGACGTCCGGAGAAATCCCGAACATGGCCTTGACCCGCGGGGGCCAGATCAATACGTCATTGATAGCATCCACGTCCCAGAAGCCTATCTCGGCATGTTCGGTCGCAAGCCGCAGCCGCTCCTCGCTTTCACGCAGGGCCTTTTCGGTCTGCTTCAGATCGTCGATGTCTGTGTTGCTGCCAAACCATCTCACAACACGGCCGGTTTCGTCGCGAAGCGGTACGGCGAGTGTGCGGAACCAGCGGTACACCCCGTCGCCGCGGCGAATCCGGAACTCCATGTTGAAGTTCCCGCAAGCCTCCACCGTCGCATTCCACTCGGCAATTACGCGCTCACGGTCGTCGGGATGTACCTGCTCCAGCCAACCATAGCCCAGTTGTTCGGCCTCGCTCTTGCCTGTGTAGCGGATCCACTGCGGGCTGAGATAATCGCAGGGACCCTCGGCAGTACAGGTCCAGATCAAATGCGGCAACGATTCGGCCACCTGCCGGAAGCCGCGCTCGGTTTCCTGCAGGTGGCCTTCCAGGAGCTGTACGGGCGGATGTCCCCTCAACGCCGGCGCCGGGGCGTCGCTCATGAGGCGTAAGCCTCTGCGGATAACGTCACTCGCACCGTGATACACACCGTTCCAACCCTATATGATCCACCAACCGAAAAGCTCCGGCGTAGGTGAGATACTCAACAGTCATTCGGTCGCAAGGTCTCCGGCAATAAGCCATGTTCGCAAATGCCACTTCCGGACTCTGAAATACCGGCCCGATTCCCGAAACGTTTCGGGTCTCTCCTCCGGCACGTTCGACCGGGGTCTCGCCCGGGCGACCGACAAGCAGAAGCTATCGCGGACAATCGACGCCTTCGATCAGCCATTTCGTGATCGTACCTTACATCAGAGCGGGGTGGAGAACGAAATCAGAAAGGTGTCGTAAATGACAAAAACCAAGCAAGTGAAGGGCCGGGAGATTCTCGACTCATGTGGCAATCCGACCGTTGAAGCGGAGGTGCTCCTGGACAACAGCGCCATGGGCACTGCCTCCGTCCCGTCCGGAGCATCTACGGGTTAGAAAGAAGCCTCGGAATTACGGGACGGCGACAAGCTTCGATTTTCTATGGAATCCTGGCCAATAGTGCCGGGCAACAGAATCGTTCTCAGTTCTTGCCGCCCTCTTTGTCGAACGGCGCACCGGTGCCGGACGATCCCACAAACAACTTCTTCCCATCGGGCAGCGTGATGTTGCTGCCATTGGCGCGGTTGGATCCATCCTTCGCCTGCCAGCCTTCCACGACCACTTCCGTCCCCGCAGGCAGCGACGCCTTGGTGAAACCGCGCCGCAGCAGTCCGTTGGGCGCGCCCGCTTCGATCATCCATTCGGTCACTTTGCCGTCCGGGCCCTTCACGTCGATGTGAATCCACGCGTGGGGATTGATCCACTCCATCTTCGTGACCGTGCCCTTCAGGACGAGCGGTTTATTGACATCGAACTCGGCCGCGAAGGCGTGATGCGCCCACGACGGCGCGGCTGAAAGCAGCAGTCCAAAAGCCGCAGCCGCAATGGAAATCTTCGTTCTCATGATGTTGATTGTTCTCCCTGATTCGACTTCTTCCGGATTCCACAATACCGGATTACTTCTTGCCGGCCTCCGCGGCCTTTTCCTTCTCGGCGCGCACCGCAAGCAGGGCGTTGCGCAGAGACATGTTGCCCTCGTGGCAGGCATACTCGAAAATCTTGTAGCCGGGTTCGTGGGTGATGGGGAAAGCTACCTTCCACGGCGCCGTATAAGTCCTCGGATCGTCCACGGTCAACTCGTAATCGATTGTGTTCCCGGAAACGCGGGTGAAGCGTTCAATCAGCTTCGTGTCCTCGCTGTAAGGCAGGCCGCCGCCGTTGGCGCCGACGCCCATTTTATCGTTCAGATTAGTCGTTTCGACCACCAGCGTGTTGCCTTCCCAGTGGCCGACCGGATCTCCCATATAGGTGTGAATGTCCTTCGCCAGATGCGGGCGGCCGTCGAGCGGGATGATGCGGGTGTCGTGGACCATCTCATAATTGATCGCGACGTATCCCGGCGCCTGCACGATCTGAAGGCCGTTGCCGTAAATCACCGGAATGATGGAGCCGGCCACGCCGCGCGTGATGCAGCGGTCGTAGATGCTCCAGTCCGCCCAGCTCTCGAGAGGCTTGCCGCGGGCGGCGCGCTGCGCCGCCTGCTTCGCCAGGCCTTCGGCGGTCAATGGGGGAAGGCGGCCGTTCGGGGGATCGATAATCTGCGAAGTCTGTTTAGACGCTCTGCGCGCGTACTCGCCGAATTGTCCGGGTACCGGCGCCGCGTCGACGCCGCGGCCGAACGCGCCTTGCGCCGGCGGCGCAGCCTCGCCCTTTGCCTCCGCGTCCAGTTGCCGTTTCGCCGGTGAATGCTGATCGTCGTTCGGATGCTCGATCCGTTCCTTCGACGCCTCGACCTGTTTCTCGCGCTTCTGCAGTTCGTCTTCGGTAAGAAACGCCCGGGTGCCAAAATTGACGGGCCGTTCGAAAGGCACACCCCAGGTGTCGTCGCTGGTCCACGTCCCCTGGATATCCGGATCGCCCCATGGCGTTTTCGGCTGCGCCGGGGACTTGCTGTTCGTCTGCCCCAGCGCCATCGCCGCGGTCAGAACGCCAATGCATACGAAGATTGGTTTCGTCATTCGCTGGTTCCTTTCACTGCGCACGTCACTACTTTTCGCCCGGTTTGTAAAGCAGACCGCCATAGATAAGCTGTTCGGTGTATTCGACGCACTTGAATTCGAGCAGCCGCGCATTCTTCTCGCGATGCCTGTAGAGCGGCAGGCTGATCTTCCACGGCCGGCTGAACGTTTTGGGATCGGTTATGGTCGCCTCATAATTCAGCGTGTTGGCGTCGAGCATCGAGTAGCGCTCCACCACGTGCAGACTGTCGCTGGCGAAATTGCCCGCGCGGTCGAACCATGCCATACCGTTGAATCCGGTGACGTCGATAACCAGCGTATCGCCTTCCCAGTGCCCGTTCGAGGTGCCCATCCAGGTGTCGGTGACGGCCTCTTCCGGCTTGCCCATGTTGACCAGACGATTGGTGGAGGCGAATTCGTACGCGAACAGAATGTCTTTCTGCGACTGAATAATCTGAAAGGGGAAGGGAACGTAAGCGGCGCGGGGCACTCCCGGCATGTAGCATTTGATGACCGGGTCTTCTTTATAGCGATTGGCGTAGTTCTTCTTCTTCTGCGCCAGGGCCTCCGGAAGATAAGGAATCTCGTCGCCTTCCACGATGCTCTGGCCGGGAGGTTCGGCTCCGATCGCCCCCAGTTGATAGAACGGTCCTGCCTGCGAAGCGTGGTCCTGAATATCCCAGTCCGCGGTGCTGAGGGTCTGCCACAGGCCCGTCAGATTGGGTTTGCCGTTCTCGCGGGGGATTCTCGGCCCGGTTGCGGCGGTCTGAGCCGCGCTGGTTTGGCCGAAGATGACAGCGGTACACACGCCGAACGCCATCATGATCCAGAGGAGACGTTTTCGCATCGATTCGCATAAAGCTTATCACCCGAAACGCCCCAGCCACAAACGAGGGGCAGATGCGGCGAAGTGCGAAATACCCCGGAAAACCGCGGCTTTGATGCCATCTCCGCATACAAATACTTACGGAAAACCGACATTGGCGATCTGAACTCTTCCATCCATGTCCAAATAGACTTACAATGTCTCAACGGCCGGAAACGGCAGTTGTCGGAATACCCTTTCGGAGGAAAGTATCGAATGAGAAGCGTTTTTGTATTGGTCGCGGCGGTCGCGGCGGTAGGGTCGACGCCTTTAGCGGCTGCGGACCTGGGACGGCCCTCCCCGGTGATCACGCGAGCCATCGACGAGTCGGATCTCGTAGTTCTGGCCAATGATACGCGGCCTGAGGCGACGGCCGCCAACGACCGCGGCCGGGTCGCGGACGATTTCGCCATGGATCACCTGCTGCTGCAGTTGAAGCGATCGACCGAGCGGGAAGCGGCGCTGCAGAGTTACATAAAGGAATTGCACGACCCCACCTCTCCCAACTTTCATAAATGGTTGACGCCCGCCCAGTTCGCCCAATCCTTCGGCGTGGCCAAAGCGGACCTGGATACGGTGAGCGGCTGGCTCAGCGCGCACGGGTTTACCGTGAACTCCACCCAGGCGAGCGGGTTGATGATCGATTTCAGCGGCACGGCCGGCCTGGTGAGGCAGA